>JANMQZ010000039.1:0-18926 GCA_031370755.1 Actinomycetes bacterium | reverse complement strand
GTCGACTCGCACACGTTCACGCATCCCGATCTCACCCACGTCGGCGCCGCACAGCTCGCACGTGAGATCTCGACCTCGCGCACATGGATCCGCAGGGTGCTGCACGTGCCTGCGAACTTCTTCTGCTACCCGTCGGGTCGCTACGACTCCACCGTCGTCGCTGCGGTGCGCCGGGCCGGTTACCTCGGTGCGACGACGACGAACGAGGGTTTCGCATCACCGGACGATGGCTTCTTCACCCTCCGGCGGGTGCGCGTGAACGGCAGCGACGGTGTCGCGGGGCTGGCCAGGAAGCTGGGAATCGGCTAGCCGCTAACCCTGCCGTCCTCCGGGCGTCCCATAGTGTCGATGTCGCCGATGCGCGCACGTTGGCTTGCCCTGACCGCTCTCGTCGCCGCCTGCCTCGCGCCGAGCGGCGCGGCCGCATACTCGTGGCCGTTCAAGCCGTTCAACAAGCAGCACCCGATCCGCGGCTTCTTCGGCGACCCGCGCACCGTGTACCTGAACGGCGTGCTCTCGGGCGGCTTCGAGGGGCCGGGGTTCTTCTCGTTCCACCAGGGGATCGACATCTCCGCGCCCGACGGCACGCCGATCTACCCCGTCGCAACCGGCACCGCGCACTACCTCGGCGCCGCGACGCTCAACGTCGACGCGGGCCCGAACAAGGCCGGCGACGAGGTCGTCTTCCAGTACTTCCACATCGTCCCGATCGTCGGTGAGGGCGTTCAGGTCTTCGCGAAGAAGACGATCCTCGGCTACGTGCAGCCGCCGTTCCAGCACGTGCACCTGACGGAGATCAACGGCACGCACTCCGTGAACCCGTTGCAGAAGGGGCACCTGACGCCGTACGCCGACCACACGAAGCCGACGATCCGCGACGTCTCGTTCCGCAACCAGACCGGCACGCTCCAGACGCCGCTCGGGTTGTGCGGCCGCATCGAGCTCGCGGTCGACGCCTTCGACACGCCGCCGGTGCCCGTGCCCGGCAAGTTCCGCGGGCTGCCGGTCGCACCCACCCTTGTGCGCTGGAACATCGCACGGCTGAACGGGATCGGCGTCGTCCCGTGGCGCACCGCGGCCGACTTCCGCACGATCGTCCCCGGCAACGGGCACTTCACCGACACCTACGCCAAGGGCACCTACGAGAACGCGCCGCGCTTCGGCAACCAGCAGTACACGTCGATGCCCGGCAAGTACCTCTTTCTGCTCGCGGGCAACTTCGACACGACGTCGCTGGGGAACGGCGTCTACCGACTGACCGCGCGCGTCTCCGACGAGCGCGGCAACACCGCGAGCTTCACCGAGCGGTTCTCGGTGCTGAACGCGCGGAACGGCGTGTGCCCGGGGTCGCTGCCGGCGCCGCCGTCGACCGAGCCGCCGCCGACGGAGCCGCCGGGCGGCTCGAGCGGCAACGGCGGGCCTTAATACCCGAGCTCGCTCGCGTACGCGCGCCGGTAGATCTTCTTCAGGCGCTCGACCTTCTTGATGTAGGCCCGCGTCTCCGGGAACTGCACGTCCTCGCCGGCGGCGCGCCAGCGGTCGACGTTCCGCTGGCCTGCGTTGTAGGCCGCGAGTGCAAGCCGCTCGTTGCCGTACTTGACCATCAGGTGGTGCAGGTACCACGAGCCGTAGCGGATGTTGAGCTCGGGGTCGTAGAGGTCGGAGAGCACGAACTTCGAGCCGCCGGTGCGGATCGCGATTCCCTTCGCGGTCGCCGGCTGGAGCTGCATGAGCCCGATCGCGCCGGCGCTCGACTTCGCGTCGGCCCGGAACTTCGACTCCTGCTCGATCACAGCGGCGAGGAACGACGCGTCGAGGTCGTAGTTCTTCGCGTGGACGCGCACGATGCTGTCGTAGTGCAGCGGATACCAGAGCCGCGCGTACCAGGCGGGCTCCGCCCGCTGGAGATAGATGAACGTCCCGGCGACGACGACCACGAGCGCGACGAGCCACGCGAGCCGTCTCACGACGCCGCCAGCTTCTCGACGACGCCCGCGACGAAGCGGTCGAGATCCTCGAGCGTGCCGTCGTTCACGTACGCGAAGTCGGCGCGGCGCAGCTTCTCCTCGTCCGGGATGAGCCGGGACTCGCGCTCGGTGAAGGCGCCGCGCCGGGCGGCACGCACCTCTGGCGGCGCGGTGATCACCACGACCGCGTCGAAGCGGCTCTCGCCACCCGTCTCGTAGAGGAGCGGGATCTCGACGACCGCGATCTCGTCGGTCACGCCTTCGAGCCACTTCTGCTGCGCGAGCCGGACGCGCGGGTGCAGAAGGTGCTCGAGCCACTCGAGCTCGCCGCGATCGTCGAAGACGATCTCGCCGATGCGATTGCGGTCGCCGACCGCGTCGTCGCCCCAGCGGGCGCGAATGGACTCGCGCACCTCGGGATCGTGCGCGAGCAGCTCGTGCACGATCGCATCGGCGGACGCCGTCGCGGCGCCGTGCCGCGCGAACGCCTTGAGCGCTTCGCTCTTGCCCGCCGCGATGCCCCCCGTCAGCGCGACCGCACGCGGTCGCTGCACGCTACTGCGGCGCGGAGTCGTCCGAGCTCTCGGCGGCGTCGTCGGACGGCTCGTCCTCGGGCTCGGGCTCGGTGTCGGGCTCGTCGTCGTCGTTCTCGTCGTCGAGCGGCTCGCCTTCGACGTCGTCGTCGTCGGTCATCTCGCTCGTCGGTGCGGCGGCGGGCGCCGTGTCGGAGAAGACGTCTTCGGAGAGATCGATCGTGGGCGGTGCCGCCTCGTCGCCGACTCCCGGCTGCGGGGGCATCCCTTCGTCGACGCGCTTGAGCGAGAGCGAGAGACGGCGCCGCTCGGCGTCGACCTCGAGGATCCGCACGTTCACCGTGTCGCCCTGCGACACGACCTCGCGCGGGTTCTCGACGTGATGCTGCGCGAGCTCACTGATGTGCACGAGGCCTTCGACGCCGGGCAGGATCTCGACGAACGCACCGAACGTGACGACCTTCGTCACCTTGCCGGAAACGATGTCGCCCTCGTTGTAGCTCTCGAGCACCTGCTGCCACGGATCCGCCTGCGTCTGCTTGAGGCCGAGTGAGATGCGCTGGCGGTCGCGGTCGATGTCGAGCACCTTGACCTGCACCTTCTGGCCGATCTCGAGCACCTCGGACGGATGGTTGACGTGGCTCCACGAGAGCTCCGAGATGTGGATGAGGCCGTCCATCCCGTCGAGATCGACGAAGGCGCCGAAGTCGACGATGTTCGAGATGACGCCCTCGACGACGTCGCCCGGGTTGAGCGCGTCGAGGATGCGCTGGCGGTCCGCCTTGCGCTCCTCCTCGAGCACCGCGCGGCGCGAGAGCACGACGTTGTTGCGCGACCGGTTGAGCTCGATCACCTTGCAGCGGAGCTCCTGGCCGAGGAACTCGTCGAGATCCTGCACGCGGCGGATGTCGACGAGCGATGCCGGCAGGAACCCGCGCACGCCGAGGTCGAGGATGAGGCCGCCCTTGACGACCTCGATCACGCGGCCGGTGACGGGTTCGCCCTGCTCGTGCGCCTGCTCGATCGCCTTCCACGCGATCTCGAAGCGCGCGCGCTTCTTCGAAAGGATGAGGCGCCCATCGGCGTCCTCCTTCGTCATCACGAGCGCGGCGATCTCGTCGCCGACGCTGACCTCGTCCGCCGGGTTCACCGAGCGGCGGATCGACAGCTCGCTCACCGGGATGACGCCTTCAGACTTGTAACCGATATCGACGAGGACCTCGTCCTTGTCCACGCGCACGACGGTGCCGTGGACGACTTCCCCTTCGTTGATCGTCGGGAAGGTCGATTCGTAGTCGGGGATCAGCTCGCCGGTCTCGGGATCGCGGATCCAGACGCCATCTTCCAGCCCCGAATCGTCCAGGGCGGGAGCGTCCAGTCTCGGGTCGTTGATTGTCTCGTTGGCCATAAGCGGGGGAGTATAGCCCCGGGTGTTCAGACGCCTGCGCGCGTCGTGGGTTAGGCCGCCGACCGAAAATACGACGTGGAGCCGCCGTCGGTTTGCCGCCGTTACGGTTCGGGGCGTGACCCCGACGCTCCGATCGGCGCGCGCCTACGCGGCGAGCGCGGCCCGCGTCGCCCGCCGGGGCGGCTTCCGGCCGCTCGGCCGCGAGGAGCGGCTGGTCTTCGTCGTCGGCTCGCCCCGCTCCGGGACGAGCTTCGCCGGGCAGGCGCTCGGCTCGCAGCCGGGCTTCGTCGACCTCGACGAGGTGACGCCGCTCAAGGCGGCGCTGCCGCGGCTCGCCGGCGAGCCTCCCACGGCAGCGGCAAGGGAGCTCCGCACGATCATCGAGCGCGTCCGGCTGCTCGGGCTCGCGCGCGGGCTCCGCGCCGTCGAGCAGACGCCCGAGACGTCGTTCGCACTCGAGGCCGCGCTTCTCGCCTATCCGCGGGCGACGGCCGTACACGTGCTCCGCGATGGGCGGGACGTCGTCTGCTCGCTGCTCGAGCGCGGCTGGTTGCGTGCCGACCGCGGCGGCAGCGACGACGCGGGCCTCGCGTACGGCGCGCACTCGCGGTTCTGGGTCGAGCCCGAGCGCCGGGAGGAGTTCGAGCATGCGAGCGAGGCGCGGCGCGCGGCCTGGGCCTGGCGCCGCTACGTCACGGCCGCCGCTGCGGCGCCGGAGCGCACGATCGAGCTTCGCTACGAGGCGCTCGTCGCGAGTCCCGGCGCCGAGGCCGACCGCATCGCGGCAGCGCTCGAGTCGGAGCCCGAGCCGCTGCGGCGCGCGTTCGGCGAGGTGCACGGCTCGTCCGTCGGACGGTGGCGCCGCGACCTCTCCGCCGAGCAGATCGCAGACGTCGAAGCCGAGGCGGGCGCCCTTTTGGGTGAGCTCGGCTATGTGTAGGCACCGATACTCTGCGCTCAGTGGAAGAGCGCTATCCGATCGGTGAGACCGACTCCATCGTCGTCGTCGTGCTGCGGCACGAACGGCGCGAGCCGGGGTACCCGATGTGGTCGTCCGCGATTGCAACGCGCGGCGGCGAGGCGACCGTCCTCGTCCCCGGCCACTACCCCGGCGTGCTTGCGCAGCGGCTGCGGCTGGCGAACGAACGGTTCGTCGCCGGCGCAAAGCTCCCTGCAGGCCGCGACGAGTACCTCGAGCTGACCGCGCTCGCGCGCGACGACGAGGAGACGCTCGCGCTCTCCTCGACCGCCCGCTCGCCGGTGCGCGTCACGATCGAGGTGCCGCGCTCCGAGCTCGGCGAGCTCGCGAACCTGCTCGAGCACGCGCAGCAGCTGATCGACGAGCTGCGCCAGGGTCTCGGCCTCGTGCCGGACTCGCTCCCCGACGGCGTCTGAGCGCACTGTAAGCGGCTTGTGAGCGTCCGGTGAGCGGCGGGGTGGACGCTCACGGCTTACACGCATCCTGGAGGTGGCTCGAATGTGCACCAAGCTCGTCATCGCGGCAATCGCCGCGACCGCAGCGCTCGCCGTCCCGCTCGCTGCCGGTGCGACCCCGGCGTCGAGCGGCTCGACCATCGCCTTCCTCTCCAACCGCGACGGTGGCGGCACCGACGTGTATGCGATCGGTGCCGACGGCAACGGCCTGCACCGGCTGACGTACAGCTCGAACTTCAAGCGACAGCCCGTGTGGTCGCCTGACCGCTCGCAGATCGCCTTCTCGCAGGTCGACGAGAGCGGGAACTTCGACATCTGGGTCATGGGCGGCAGCGGGAGCAATCTGCACCGCGTCACGACCGATCCCGGCTACGACGACTACCCGCAATGGACGCCCGACGGCCGCATCCTCTACCAGCATGGGCCGACGGCGTGGATCGTCAACGCGGACGGCACGAACGCGCACCAGCTTCCGACCGGCAGCGGGAACGCGGAACAGCCGACTGCCTCTCCGAAAGGCGACCGGATCGCGTTCTCGAGCGACCGCGCCCAGCCGGGCGTCTACGCGATCTACACGATGAGGCTCGATGGCAGGAACCTGACGCAGGTGACGTTCCCCGCGGCCGGAACGGACATCCAGGCCCGCTTCGCGCCGAGCGGCAGCGACCTCGCGTTCATCCGCGACAACGGCACGAGCGACGGCGACCTCTACGTGCAGCACGGAAGCCAGGTCGTCCGGCTGACGGCGACGCCCGACCGCTACGAGTACTACCCGTCGTGGGACGGCAACCGGATCGTCTTCTCCGGCTTCGGCCCGGACTACGCGCACGCGTACTCCGTTCCCAGCGGCGGCGGCACCGAGACGCAAATCGCGACCTGGCCGCAGGCGCCGTTCACGGAGAGCTTCGACCGGCTCGACCGGAGCCTGTGGCACACGATCTCCGATCCGGGCGGCACGGTCGACTTCGGGAACGGCCGCCTCGTCGAGTCGATCTCGGGGAGCGCGACACCGGGCGGGCAGTACAACCAGATCGACGAGCACGTCGGCCTGAACTGCAGCCTGAACGGGAACTTCGACTATCAGGTCAACTACTCGCTGCTCGTCTGGCCGCAGTTCGGCGGCGTCTACGCCGGCCTGGCCGCGTTCTTCGCGAACGGGAGCATCGCCCGGCAGTCGACGACGCAGCCGACGCCGTACAACCAGAGCTACGCCGCGTGGACGGACTCGAGCTTCGGCTCGGAGACCACGAGCGACACGAGCGGCGCGATGCGGCTCGTCCGCGTCGGGTCGACGCTCTCGGCGTACTTCCAGACTCCGAGCGGCTGGCAGCTCGTCAACTCCGGCACCGCGACGAACGCGGCGACGCTCGGCATCGGCTTCTCCGCGCCGGGCAACCAGTTCGCCCACCAGGACACCTCGGTGCGCTACGACAACTTCCGGCTGAACTCCGGGACGCTCACGTGCCCGAGCTGGTGGAACGACTGGGGCGCCAGCGCGGGCTGAGGCGTGCAACGTGCCAGGCACCGCTCGCGCGGTGCCTGGCACGGCGTTTCCCTACAACGAGCCGAGGATCCGAAGCAGCGTCGCTGCGCCGGCGGGCGTGAAGCCGCCCTTGCCGGCCTCGTTCTGCACCGCGTGGATCGCCTGCGCGACTGCGTCGTCGACCTGCTTCCCGTGGCCCTTCGAGGCCTGGTCGGCGGCACGGTTCATCGCCTCGCACACGCGCGTCGCGGCAGCGGGCCGCACAGCGAGCTGCTTCGCGATCGCACACACGGCGTCGAACGTCACGCCGACGTGCACGGTCGCCGTGTACGCGGTGGCACCGCCGTCGCGGTCCTTGATCTCACCGCGAACAGTGAGCGGGCCCGGAACGAGCGTGCTGCACGTCGTGCTCGCCGACGCACCGAACGGCCCGTACCCCGAGCCGGCGCCGCAGTCGAACGCGTACGAGAAGCCGGCCGCGGTGTCTGCCGCGGACGGATCGTTCGGGCTCGAGAGCGAGATCGTGAACGGAACGCCCACGGTCGCGTTGGCCGGCGCGTTGAACGTCGCCGTCGGTGCGACGTTCCGCACCTTCACGGTCGCCGAGCTCGTCGCGGTCGCACCGGTCGAGTCGGTCGCCTGCACGGACACCGTCTGCGTGGCAGGCCCGTCGCCGGCGTGGAACACCGCCGACTGCCCGGCCGTCTCGAACGAGCCGTTGTTGTCGAGATCCCACGCGTACGTGATCGCATCGCCGTCGGGATCGGAGCCGGTCGCGGCGACGGTGACGGAGCCACCCTCGTCGACGCTGTACGGGCCGCCCGCGTCGACGACCGGCGAGCGGCCGTTCACGGTGACGCTGCTGCGGTATTCGCGGATGCCGCCGTCCTTGTCCTTGATCTCCCCGCCGACACTGAGCGTGCCGCGCGCCGGGGCGGGACAGGTGGCGGTGTTCGTGGACGAGAACGCCCCGTAGCCCGAGCCGTCACCGCAGTCGAACGCGTACGTGAAGCCGGCGGCGGTGTCTGCGGCCGAGGGATCGTTCGGATCGGTCAGCGAGAGCTCGGCGGTGTCGCCGGCCGTGACCGAGCCTGACGCATGGAAGGTCGCCGTCGGCGCGACATTCTGGACGGTGACCGTCGCAGTGTCCGTCGACGAGAGCCCTGACGGATCGGTGGCCTGCACCGTGACGACGCGCGTGGCGGGCCCGTCATCAGGCGTGAGCGTCGCCGTCTGACCGGCTGTCTCGAACGAGCCGTTGCCGTCGAGATCCCACGCGTAGGTGACCGGATCGCCGTCGGGATCGTCGGCGGTGGCCGAGAGCGTGACGGAGCTGCCCTCGTCGACCGTGTACGGCCCGCCCGCGTCGACGGCCGGCGGGCTGTCGAGCTTCAGCGCCCAGCGCGAGACCATCGGGTCGTGATCGGAGGTACCCCGGTTCGACCCGGGCACGCCGGGCCAGTCGGAGTTGATGTGCGCCTCGTTCGCCGCACTCAGGTCGGCGAGGAACGAGTCGGTGACGAACTGGTGGTCGAGATCCTGCGCCTGGCCGTCGAACACATACGAGTACGCGCCCGCCGGGTTCTCCGCGATCACCGTGTCGTAGAGGTTGTGCAGGCCCGCGTCGTAGAGCGACGCCAACTGGTCGCTCGACGGGCCCGGCAGGAACGGATCGTCAGGGCGCGGGAAGTCGTTCAGGTCGCCTGCGACCATCACCTTCGCGTTCGGCTCCTGCCCCTGGATCGCCCTGAGGACGGCTGCGTTGTACTTGGCCTGTTCCGTCCGCTGGAGCACGCGGGAGTCCGGGCCGCTCGAGAAGTGGTTCGCGGTGATCCAGACGTCGGAGGGCGTGCCCGGCGCGGTCGTCGGGTTGATGCGGAAATGCGCGACCTGCACCGCACGCGTGAACACGTTCGTACCGTCGGCGCCGGTCAGCGCGCCGGCCGGCAGCACAGCGTTCAGCGCCTTCGGGTTCGACACGTCCGAGTTGAACGGCAGCGGCGCCGTCGGGTAGCTCACCGTCGGGCTCGAGCCGAGCACGGCATCGCTTGCCGGCGCCGGCAGCAGCTGCACGCGGTCGGAGCGGTACATGAACGCGCAGATGATCCCGCGCGCGTCCGCGCCGTTCCGGTCGAAGGCTGTGGCGTAGGCCGGGCCGCCGATCGCCTGGATGTGGAGCGCGAGCTCCTGGAGGACGTCGGGCTGGCCGTCGGCGTTGTTCGCCGTACCGCAGCTCATCGCGCCGTTCACCACGGTGCAGATGTCCTGGTCCTCGGCCTCGGCGACGACGATCACGTCGGGCGAGTGGAGGTCGACCACGACCTGGTGTGCGATCTCGCTTTCCCGCTGCTGATAGACGGCGTCGCTCGCCGGCGGATAGTCGAACGGCGGCGAGACGCCCGGGCAGCCTGAGTTGCCGAAGAAGTCGCAGCCGTCATTCGGGTCGTCGCGGAAGTCGTACAGGTTCTCCATGTTGAAGTTCGCGATCGAGTACGCCTGCGAGCGGTCGAACGTGTGCGGCGGGTCGTTCAGCGCCGGGTCCGCGCCCTCGACGACCTGCGGCTGGCTCCCCGCCGACACGGAGTACTTGCTGAAGGCGAAGAAGACGCCGCCAGTGACGGGCACGGCAAGCTTCTGGAACGTGTGCACCTGTGTGAGCTTCGCCGTGGGATCGGCGACCTTGACGCCCTCGTCGGTGATCAGGATGCGGAAGCCGTTGCCGTTGAACGTGCCCGGCGCGTCGTCGAGCGGATGCGCCTCACGGAACGCGCGCTGTGCGTACGGGTTCGCGCGCTGTGCAACCGGCGACGTCGGCGCGATCGCGTAGAACTCCGTGTCCTGCGTGCTCGCGAAGAGGTGCGTCGGCGAGTCGACGATGCTCGCCGCCGGCACCATCGCCTGCATGGCCTCGTGCCGCTCCCAGTAGCGGGCGGCGTCGGCACCGTTCGCGGGCGGATCGGCGACGAACGGCGTCACCGCTCCCGTGCCGACCTTCGTCGCGCTGGCACTGCCGAGCTCGGTGAAGCCGAAGAACTCGCTGACGTTGCCGGTGAGCGAGATCTCGTCGCCGACGACCGGCGCATAACCGCCGATCAGGGACGTGAAGCCGCCCATGAAGACGAAGATGCCGTCGGAGCTGTTCGGGTCCGCGTCGGCGGTTGCCGCAGTGTTCTGGAGGTAGAAGCCGTTGTTCGCGCCTTCGCGCGTGCGCTCGGTGACCACTCCGCGCACGGTGACCCTCTGGCCGGCGTAGGGCGATACGAAGGTCGCTCCGTTGGCGCCGTCCGGAACCGATCCCTGCACGGCGCCGATGGTCAGCATGACGGGCGGAGCCGTGACGGTGACAGTGAGCGAGCACGTCGCAGTCTGCGGCGCCGGATCGTTGTTCATTGCCTTGAGCGTGGCGTTGTACGTCCCGGTCGCAAGCGAGCCGTCCACGTTCACCGTTGCGGTGGCGGTGCCGCCCGTGGACGTCGCAGGCACGAGGTTCGTGATCGAGAACGAGCTCGCACCGCTCGCGGGCGCCACCGAGTCGACCGCGATCGAGGTGACGGTCCCATCGCTGTCCGACGCAGAGACGGCCGCGCTGATCGGCGTCCCCTGCTGCGCGGTCTGGTTGGCCGGGCACGTGATGATCGGCGACAGGCACGAGTGCGTCGGCGAAGCGCTGTTCCGCGGCGTGGGTGCGCCGCTCGTAAAGTCGGACGCGTTGTTGTTCGTGTCGAGGCAGCCTGCGCCCGCACGCAGGACCGCGGTCGTGTTGCTTGGAGCCGGCGTCGGCCCGCTGCCTTCAAAGCAGTTCGCCGTCGTCCCGAAGCCGACGAGGTCGACCGAGCCGGGTGGGCATGCGCCGCTCAGAGGCGTCGTGGACGCGACCAGTGCGACTTTGCCCGCGGTCGCGCTCATTGCGATCGTGCCGAGAGCGTCCGGCGTCGGCAGAGGGGTCGTCCCGCCGGCGCCAAGAGCCTCCTGCACGAGATAGTAGGAGTTCCCCTGGATCGAGCCGGTCAGGTTCGTCACCTGCCAGGTCGTACCAGTCGCCGCGCCGTACTGGACACTCGCGCCCGCGAGGCTGATCGCAGCGCTCGTCGGATTGAAGAGCTCGACGAAGTCGTTGCGGTACGTCGCCCCGGCATTGCCTCCGCCGCCATAGACCTGGCTGATCACGACGCCGTTGACGGCGAGGCTCGCGGCGGAGGACGAAGCGCCCGTCGTCGCGGTCGGCATCGCACCGCCGATCCCGGTAATGACGAGTGCAAGCGCAAGAATGGCGCCCGAAACGAGCGCGCGGCGGCTGGTCACAACTTCTCCCCTCGATTTTGACCTACTGGCGGGAGGAGCCTATCGCCGCTTCCGTCCGAAGGCTAGGACGACAGCTGTCAGGGGACCGCAGGCGCGGCCCCCTGACAGCGACGCATCAATGCGCCTGGAGGTTGCCCTTCGCAAGAACCTGGACGCCGGTGTCGTATCCGTCGGACAGGCGGAGCCGGAACGTGTCGAGCCTTCCCGGCTCACCGTTGTCGACCAGGTCGAGCCGGTAGATGAAGGTCCCGACACCATCGATCGTCGCAGTGCCGAAGATCTTCGCGCTCGTACCCGTTTGCACGTACGCGTCGACGGTGACGCTCAGCACGTGCCGCGGTGTCCCGGTCGAGTGGTCGGTGTAGTCGAGGCTCCCTCCGAGCACCGGCAGGCCGGTGAAGCTCAGCCCGAAGGTGGCAAACCCCGTCGGCCGCACGATCTTGGAGCCGCCGTTGAACGCGCCGGTCGTGCTCGCTGGCAGGGCCCACGTCTTGGCAGCGGTCCCCTGGGGCTCGTGAGCCGCCGGGTTCGAGTCGCGGCTGCCGTTGCCGTCGAAGTCCGCAAATGCGGTGATCGTGTCGTTCCCCGGCATCGTGCCGACGTACGAGAAGGACGCGAGCCCGCCCGACGTCGTCGCGCTTCCGCTCGTCGGGAGGCCGAACACACCGTTCGCACCTGCGACGGAGAAGCGGACGGTCACGGGCGCGACCGCATTGCCGTACTGGTCGCGAACGTCGGCCGTCACGGTGTGCGTGCCGTCGACCGTGTTCGTGGCGGTCGCAGGCGTCAGCGTCAGGGACGCCGGCGGCCCTGGCTGCCAGTTGACAGTCACGTTCACCGTTTCGCCGGCGTCCTCGGTCCCGTTCTCGTCGAGATCTGCCCACACGTGCACCGTGTTCACTCCGGACGTCGTGTTCGTGAACGAGAAGGCCATGGTTCCGGCCGTTCCCGTCTGACCGGACGCGCCACCTGGCGTCGGCGAGCCGACCCCACTTACGGTGAAGCTGACCGGGATGAAGTGCTCGTTCTCGCCGTTGAGCCCGGTCACGTGGGCCGTGACCGTGGCTGTGGTCCCCACTGTCGGGCTCTGGCTCGCCGGCGTCGCGGTCACGTTCTGCGGCGGCGAGAAGTCGACACGGGCGGTGAACGCGTCGGTGCCCGAAACCCCGGTGCGGGCGTCCGCCCACGCCGGATGGACCACGTCGTCGGTTCCGACGAACGCGCCGTTGTAGTCACCGAGGAAGCC
Organism: Actinomycetes bacterium; assembly: GCA_031370755.1. GTDB lineage: Bacteria > Actinomycetota > Thermoleophilia > Gaiellales > Gaiellaceae > Palsa-739. Next base: position 6,553 of record JANMQZ010000039.1, on the reverse strand, counting down.
GCTCGACGTCGGTGTCGAAGCAGAGCTGACGGTGATGTCGGTGAATGTCGGCGACGCGGAGACCGCTCCGTACGCGACGTGCGCGTTGATGCTGCCGCCGTTGTCGGAGTAGAAGACAACGTGGATCCTGTTGTTGCCGACGTCGATCCACGACATCCACTGGTTCGTCGTGCCGCTGTCCTGGTTGACACGGATCGGCGACGTCCACGAGGTGCCGTTGGTCGACGAGACCACCATCACGTCGCCATCCGTTCCGCTCCCCGCGTAGGTGCCGTACGCGACGAAGACCCGTCCCGTCGCGGAGTCCGCGCTAATGGACGGGAACGAGCGCGAGCGATACCCCGCCGCGGTGAAGTCGACGTTGTTGAGGGTCGCGGCGGCGACCGGCGCGCTCCAGCTGCCGCCCTGGTTCGTCGACTGCGACACATAGACGGTGCCCGGGTCGTTGTCGCCGAAGCCGGAGCAGAAGCTCGTCCACGCGAGGTAGATCGTGCCGCCCGCGATCGCGAAGTCCGCACCCTGGTTGAGGCAGCCCGCGTTCAGGCCCGCACCGAGCGTCGACACGACGGTCTGGCCGGAGAAAGCGAAGCCGTCGGAGACGCCGTTCAGGTCGCGCGAGAAGACGACGAGCTGGTCGTTGGCACCGCCGCCCGGCGTCCACGCGACGTAGACGTTGTCGTTGTTCCCGCGGTCGATCGCCATCATCTCCTTGTCCTGACAGACAGTCGGGCTGGCCGTCCCGGCCGCGACGATGCCGTTCGCCGGGTCGGTCCAGGTCGTGCCGTCGTTTGCGGTCTCGGAGACGAACAGCGAGCACGGCTCACCGGTGCCGCCGTGCATGAGCGCGGAGTAGTAGATCTCGCCGTTCGAGCCGAAGTCGAGCGACGGGTCGCTCATGTTCGTGCTTGTCGTACCCGGAACGGTCAGCGTCCCGTTCGGGAGGATGCCGTTCGTGAACGTGCGGCCGCCGTTGGTCGAGATGTACCAGGTCTGCGTCGACCCGATGCCCCGCTCGTTGGCGCCGGCGGCAACGTGATCCGGGTTGCTCGGATCAACAGCGATGCTCTCCTCGCGCTGGCCGCCGGAGATGGCGCCCATGTCGAAGTCCTTCACGAACGGGGTCGGCGGGATCGCCGCCGCGGGTAGGACGAGGAATGTGCAGGCCGTCGCGAGTGCCGCGAGCATCAGGCCAAAGGATCGAAAGCGCATCGAAGACTCCTTCGTCGGACTGGTCCCCCCTGGGCTCAGCAGCGACTGGACGCGCGCTTGACCAAATGCCCTGCAATCACCCCCTTGCCGAAGCTCTTCCGGCCGAGGTGCCACGACCCGTCGGCGTCACGGAACCAGATCCGGTCGTCTGCGGCCGGATCCGTCAACGTCGGAGTCGCGGCGCGGACGCGCAATTTCGTGTCGAGCAGCCGAACGCGGTCGGTTTGCCGCAGCCAGTTCGTCCGCGCCGAGAGCAGCGTCGCCGCCCCGGGAGCGAGGCGAAGCGGCGGGGAGACGACGAGCGTGCCAGTCGAGCTCGTGACGCGCCAGCAGCCGAGGTCGATCGCATCTGCACCCGGGTTCGTCACGACGACGAACGACCCGCCGGGTGAGGGATCTTCGGGCTGAAGCTCGACGGCGGCGATCCTCGGCGCGACCGAGTGTCCGCCCATCCCAATGAGAGCCACCAGGGCGATCGCGGCCGCAGCGACCGAGATCCGTCGAACCGTCACCGCCCACCACCCTTTCTCCGCGGCGGTGCAATCCTTCCTACTCCGCCGCGCGAGGGTTGTCAACGGCCTTACTTCGCCTCGTTCCAGTCGTCGCCGGCACCGACGTCCACGGCGAGCGGTGGATCGAGCCGGTAGGCAGCGATCATCTCCTCGCGCACGAGCGTTTTCACGGTCGAGACCTCGGCGTCGGGCGCCTCGACAAGCAGTTCGTCGTGCACCTGGAGCACGAGCCGCGAACCGCGTCCTTCGTCCTGCAGGCGGCGGTGGATGTTCACCATCGCGACCTTGATGATGTCGGCGGCGGTGCCCTGCATGACGGAGTTGACGGCGAGCCGCTCGCCGAGGGAGCGCGTCTGCCGGTTCGAGGCGCGGATCTCCGGCACGGGACGGCGGCGGCCGAACAGCGTCGTCACGTAGCCGTCCTCCTTCGCCTGCTCGATCGTGCGCTCGATGAAGTCCTGCACCATCGGGAAGCGGGCGAGGTAGGTGTCGATGTACTCCTGCGCCTTGTCGCGCGGGATCTCGAGGTTCTCCGAGAGCCCGAAAGCTGAGATGCCGTAGATGATCCCGAAGTTGACCATCTTCGCGATGTTGCGCTCGTCCTTCGTCAGCGTCGCCTGGTCCTTGCCGAGTACCTCGGCCGCGGTCGCCGCGTGGATGTCGTCGCCGCGCGCAAACGCCTCGCGCAGGCGCGGCTCGCCGGAGACGTGCGCGAGGATGCGCAGCTCGACCTGCGAGTAGTCGGCCGACACGAGCCGGTGGCCGGGCTCGGCGACGAACGCGCTGCGGATCTCGCGGCCGAGCTCGGTGCGGATCGGGATCGCCTGCAGGTTCGGATTCGACGTCGACAGTCGGCCCGTCGCGGCGACGGCCTGGTTGAAGTGCGTGTGCAGGCGGCCGTCGTCGCCGAGCAGCGCCGGCAGCGGGCCGAGATACGTGTTGAGCAGCTTCGTCAGCTCGCGCCACTCCTCGATCACCTCGACGATCGCGTGGTCGTGGCGGATCGCGCGGAGGACGCGTGAGTCGGTCGAGTAGCCGGTCTTGCCCTTGCGGCCCGGTGTCAGCTCGAGCTTCTCGAAGAGGATGCGCGCGAGCTGCTGCGTCGAGCCGAGCATGAACTCCTCGCCTGCGAGCTCGAACGCCTGCGACTCGAGCTCCTCGACCCGGTCTGCGAGCCGCGCGGTGATCTCCCCCATGCGGTACGTGTCGATCTTGATGCCTGCGTCCTCCATCGACGCGAGCACCGCGGTCAGCGGCAGCTCGATGCGGTCGTAGAGCTCCTCGCTGCCGCGCTCGCGCAGGCGCGCCCTGATCGGCCCGGCGAGCCGGCGCGGCACCTCCGCCGCGCGGATCAGCGCGGTCGTCTCCTCTTCGACCTCGGGGTCGGGCAGCGCCTCGACGCCGTACTCGGCAGCGAGATCCTCGAGCTCGTACGCAGGACGCCCAGGCTCGATCAGGTACGCGGCGATCATCGTGTCCTCGGCAGGAAGCTGCGTGAGCCGCGGCAACGCCTTGTAGTCGTGCGCGACGATCTCGGCGTCACGGAGCCGCGGTACGAGGTCGTCGTCCCAGGCGCCGACGACGACGCCGTCATCCTGCGCGAGCGCGAAGCGGCCGTCGGCGATCGCGAGCCCGACCCGTCCCGCAACCGCGACCGGAAGCTCGCCCTCCGTCCAGGCGACCGCCGTGCCCGCGACGATCCGCTCGCGCGCCGGCACCGCCTGGTCGAGCTCGTCCACGCGGCCGAGCAGGTTCCGGAACACGAAGCGCCGAAACATCTCGCGCAGCTGGGAGCGGTCGGGCGGCGCGAGCACGAGCTCGGCGGGGTCGCAGTCGATGTCGAGGTCGCGGCGCATCGTTGCGAGGTTCTTCGACAGGCGCGCCTGGTCGGCGAACTCGATCACGTTCTTCTTGCGTGCGGGCGAGAGCTCGTCCGCGTGCGCGATGACGTCCTCGACCGAGCCGTACTGCGCGATCAGCTGTCCCGCGGTCTTGTCGCCGATCCCGGGGATGCCGGGGATGTTGTCGGACGTGTCGCCCTTCAGGCCGATGAAGTCGGGAATCTGCTCGGGCTTGATGCCGTAGCGCGCCTCGACGCGGTCGGGCGTGTACACCTGCACGTCGCTCACGCCGCGCGGCGTCATCATCAGCGCGATGTTGTCCGTCACGAGCTGGAACGCGTCGCGATCGGTCGAGACGACGGTCGTCTTGATGCCCGCCTCGTCCGCGCGCGTCGCGAGCGTGGCGATCACGTCGTCCGCCTCCCAGCCCTCGAACTCGAGGTTGCGGTAGCCGAACGCCTCGACGATCGGGCGGAAGTACGGGAATTGCTCGGCGAGCAGGTCGGCCATCGGGCGCCGGCCTTCCTTGTAGACGACGTCCCCCTCCTCGGCGATCGCGTGCCGGTGCACGGGGCGCGTGTCCCAGGCGACGGCGACGCCCTTCGGCTTGTAGTCCGACAGGAGCTTGAAGAGCATGTTCGTGAAGCCGAGCAGCGCGTTCGTCGGGAAGCCCTCGGTCGTCGCAAGCTCCTCCGGCAGCGCAAAGTACGCACGGTACGCGAGGTTGTTGCCGTCGACGAGGAAGAGCTCCGAGTCGCGCGCCGGGGCGTCGTCGAGGTCGAGCTCGAGGCCTGTCAGCGTCTTCGGGCTCATCGGCCCCACGCTATCGTCCGGCGCCGATGCCCGGAAGCGCCTTGACCACGGCGAACGTCATGGACGACCATCCGGTCGTGCAGCCGCCGACGGACGCCGCGCTCGACCCCGACGACAACGAGGCGCGCCACATCGCGTCGACCGCGGTGCTTCCCGAGGCGCGCGGCGGCGGCATCGGCGTCGCCCTGACAACGCACGCGCTCGCGCTCGCGGCCGAGCACGGGCACCCGCGGGTCTGGACGAACTGGCGCGTGACGAATCTCGGCGCGTCGCGCTTCTGGCCGGCACGTGGCTTCCGGCTGGTACGGCTCCGGCTGCCGGAGCTCTAGCTCGTGCTCCGCATCCCGCTCCTCTCCGGCACGCGGCTCGTCGTCGCGGCGGCTCCCGACGACTCGATCGTGCTGCGACCGCCGCCGCCCGGCGAAGGCGTCGCAGACGTCGGGGCCGCCGTTCGCGACGCGTTGCGCTTCCCGCTCGAGGGCGAAGGCATCGAGGCGCTCGCGCGCCGCGGCGCCCGCGCGACGATCGTCGTCGAGCCGCCGGCGCTACCGATCCCGGGCGCGACGATCGATCCGCGGCAGCAGGCGGTGTCCGCGGTCTCCGCGGAGCTCGAGCGGCTCGGGATCTCGACCGGGTATCAGACGTTCCTTGTCGCGCCCGGGCTCGCGCGCCGCACGTCGCAGCGTGAGCTCGGGTCGCTCGTCACGCCGGAGCTCGCACGGCGCTTCCACGGCAACGTCGTCGTCCACGACGTCGAGGATCCCGCCCTCGTGCTCCTCGCCGAGTCGTTGCGACCGCCGCTGCGCGTCAACCGCGCGCTCATGGAGACGGATCTCGTCATCGTGGTCAGCGCTGCGGAGTCCGTGCTGCACGGCGGGCCGGCGGCGCTCCTCGCCGCGAGCGGCGCCGACGCGCTGCGCGCGGCGGGGGCGTACTCCCTGCTCGAGACGACCGCGTCCCAGGGTTGGCATCTCGCGGTCGCGCTGGAGCGCGCACTCGCGCAACGGGTGCCGCTCCTCGGCGTGTCGCTTGTGCTGAATCATCCGCAGTTCGGCGGTGCGCTGCGCGGCTACCCGTACGACCCGGCCGCACTCGAGCGTATCGCGCGCTCTCCCCTGCGTCACGTCTACAGCGCGCTGCCGGAGGCTCTGCGGCGCGACGTGCTGCGTTCGTTGCGTACGGAGTTGACGGTGGCGAACGCGTTCGGTGGGCTTCCGTCCGTGGCGCACGCGGAAGCGCTGCTGCGCACGGTCGAGCTGCGGCGTGCAGAGCTCGACGCGCCGCTCGACACCGTGGTGATCGGCGTGCCGAGCGTGACGCCGTATCTCCCGCGCGAGCGTCCGAACCCGCTCGTCGCGGCGTATCTCGGCCTCGGGCTCGCGCTGCGGCTCTGGCGCGACGCGTTCCCGGTCGCCGACGGCGGCACCGCGATCCTCGTCAGCCGTTTTGCGCGGCGCTTCGCGCATCCGACGCAGCAGCCGTACCGCACCTTCTTCCACGCGACGCGCACGGGACGCGATCCGAGCATCCTTGCGGAGGCGGAGCGTGCGGCGGCCACGGACCCGCGCGCGCTCGCCGACTATCGCTCAGGGCGCACGGTGCATCCGTTGCTGCCGTTCCGCGACTGGAACGCGTGCCAGCCCGCGCTCGGCCGGCTCGGAGCGGTACTCGTCGCGGGAGCCGCCGACGCGACGGCGGTGCGGCAGCTCGGCTTCGTCCCGGTGCACGGCATCGGCGCCGCCCTCGAGATGGCGCGCGGGCAGGGCCACGAGCGCATCGGCTTCCTGCTCAGCCCGCCGTACTTCCCGCTCGTGTCTGACTCCCGCGAAGCGGGTGTCTGACACCGCTTCCGAAAAGCGGTGCCTGGCACCGCTTCGCGGAGCCAGGCACCAGGGGGTCTGACCCCGCTTCTACGTCTCGCCGAGGTACGTCTTGCGCACCTCGGGATTCTGCGCGAGCGCCTTCGCGTCGTCGGCGAGCGCGACGTGGCCGGTCTCCAGCACGTAGCCGCGGTTCGCGACGTCGAGCGCCATCAGTGCGTTCTGCTCGACGAGCAGGATCGAGGTGCCCTGCTTGTTCACCTCGACGATCGTCTCGAAGATCCGCTCGACGAAGATCGGCGCGAGCCCCATCGACGGCTCGTCGAGCATCAGGAGCGTCGGCCGCGCCATCAGCGCG
>JANMQZ010000030.1:0-1934 GCA_031370755.1 Actinomycetes bacterium | reverse complement strand
CTCGAACAACCTGCGCATCCGGAGCCGGATGCATCGCGCCGCCGACGACGCGCGGCTCAGCCCGGTGCTCAGGTGCGGCACGTTCGCCGACCGCGTGATCGTGCACGAGGCCTGCGCGGTCGGGATCCCGGACGAGCTGCCACTCGACCAGGCCTGCCTCCTGGCCTGCGGCTTCTCGACCGGTGCGGGCGCCGCGCTCTGGGCGACGCCGGTGCACGAGGGCGCTGCGGTGGCGGTGATCGGCTGCGGCGGCGTCGGGCTCGCCGTCGTGCAGGGCGCGCGACTCGCCGGCGCTTCGTCGATCGTCGCGGTGGACGTGGTGCCGGAGAAGCTCGCGCTCGCGCTCGAGCTCGGTGCGACACACGCGGTCGACGCGTCCGGCGGCGACTCAGTCGCGCAGGTGCGCGAGCTGACGGACGGTGTCGACTTCGCGTTCTCGGCGATCACGGCTCCGGCGGGTCTCGTCGACGCCGTGCGCATGTGCGCCTACGCCGGCACCGCGACGCTCGTCGGCGTCCCGCCGCCGGGCCGCACGCTCGACCTCGATCCGGAGCTCGACCTCTTCCAACCGAAGGTCGCGATCGCGGTGACGCACGGCGGGGACACGATCCCGCAGCAGGACTTCCCGTTCCTCGCGCAGGCCGCGCTCGACGGCCGGCTCGACCTCGACCGGTTCGTGACGAAGACGATCGCGCTCGACGAGGTGCCCGAGGCGCTCGACGCCCTGCACGCGCCGCAAGGCGTGCGCACCGTCGTGAAGCTCTAGGACTTGCCGAACGCAGCGCGACGCTCGGCGTCGCGCTCGGGATCGGTGAGATGTCCGTCGCGCTCGACGTAGCCGCCCTTGCCGCCGACGACGAAGACGATCGCGTCCTCCTCGAAGGGGTTCGAGATCGTGCGCGGCGTCGTCGCCTCCGCGTGGAAGAGACCGCCCTCGCCGAGGTCGCGTGTCTCACCGTCGACCTCGACCCGCACCTTGCCGCGGTGCACGAAGTACAGCTCGTCCTGCGTGTCGTGATAGTGCGAGAACCCCTCGTAACCCGGCGGGTAGTAGAGGGCGTTCACGCCGAACGCGTCCACCCCGAGCGCGGCCCGGATCTTCCGGAAGCCGTAACCGTCGCCGAGCTCGTCGAGGGAGGAGAACGCGTGCGTCACTTCTGGCAAGCAGTATCCGCCAGCGGGAGCCGTGCGAGCAACTCGTCGAGCGTCGCCTTCTCGGTCTCGCTGTACTGCGCGCCGAAGAGCTCCTCGATGTCGGCGGCGTGGCTCGTGCGCACCGCCACGATCTTCGCGTGGCCGGGCTTCGTCAGGGCGGCATAGGTCACCCGGGCGTCGCTCGCGCAGTGCTGCTTCTCGACCCAGCCGGCCCGCTCGAGCCCGTCCAGGAGCCTCGTGATGCCCGAGGCGGTGAGGAGGACGGTGCGCGCTAGGTCGACCCGCCGCAGCCGGTTGCCCTCCGCGTGGAAGAGCTGGACGAGGACGTCGAAGTCGCTGAGCGTCAGCCCGTGGGCGTTCTCGAGGCGCGCCGAGAGCTCCCGCGTCACGGCCGCGTGGGCCCGCAGAAACCGGAGAAAGGCCGTCTCCGTTAATCCTTGAGTTCGCAATACTTGACTAGACAAGATTCTCTCGCTATGATCGTTGACAGCTCAAGTATACAGATTTCCCCTTAGGAGGCAATACGCACATGTCAGTCATCGAGAACACGAATACCCTCGCACCCGCCGGCACCTGGGCGGCCGATCCGGTCCACTCGAACGTCTCGTTCGAGGTCGCCTACGCAGGCGTCAACACGTTCCGCGGCAGCTTCACCGATTTCACCGCCTCGCTCACAGGCGACTCGCTCGAGGGCACGGCGAAGGTCGCGTCCGTCGACGTGAAGGACGAGCAGCTGAACGGGCACCTGCAGGCGCCGGACTTCTTCGACGCGGAGCGCT
>JANMQZ010000010.1:0-2021 GCA_031370755.1 Actinomycetes bacterium | reverse complement strand
TGCTGCACACGGCGCGAGTGACCGGCCGTGTACGAGTCGCGTGCGTCGACGGTGGCCGACAACGACTCCATCGCGGCTGTCGAGCGCTCTCGCAGCGCCTTGTTCGCCTGCTCGAGCGACACGTTCTGCGACTGAATCGTCTCAGCTGCTTCGCGCAACTTCTGCGCCGACTTCTGCGTGTGCTTGAGGTACGCCTCCTGCGTCTTGCGCATGAGCAGGAGGGGCACCGCGAAGACCGCAAGGCCGTAGAGGCCGACGGCGGTGTAGCCGATGCCCATGACCGCGCCGATGAAGCCGTACACGACGTAGTGCGGCAGCAGCCAGGCGAACCGCTCGTGGAAGACGGCCCACGGCGACTCGTGACCCTCGACGCCGGACGCGAAGCTCAGCAGGCCCATGTTGACGAGGAAGTAGAGAGCGCCACCCGCGAGGCCGAGCGTGGCGATGAGCAGCCGGCCCGGGTTCCCGCTCGCCGTCCAGATCGAGAAGACCCCGGCCGCGGCGAGCGACGAGAGAGCCATGGTGCCGATGTTGTAGACGACGGTGTGCAGCGAGTTCCGCCGCGCGCTCCAGTCGACGACGGCGATCGTGACCGCGAGCGGCAGCGCCGCGCGATAGTCGAAGAGCGCCGCGCCCGCGAGCGAGCCGACGACGCTGACCGACAGAGAGCCCTCGACCTCGGCCAGCTCGAATGACAGCGCCTGTCCTGCGCCGACGAGTGCAAGCACGGCCAGCAGGCCGACGTAGTCGGTGCTATGACCCCAGATCAGGCCGGCAGCGCCCGTACCGATGCCGACGACGCTGACCGACGCGACGACGAGCGCAAGGCGCTGCGAGAGCTGGAAGAAGGTCGGACCGTGCAGCGTCCGCGGCTTCGGGCTGCGCCGCTCCTCGGGCTGCTCGATCGGGTCCGCGGCCGGCAGCGGCGTCACGTGCTCGCCGTCCTCGACGACCGCGCGCAGCTTGGCCCCACGCTCTGCGGCAAGGAGCAAAGGCTCGGTGCTTGCGCCGACGACACGGTTGCGGCCCTGGAGCTTGCCGCGGTACACCGCGAGGTCGGCCTGGTGGATGAGCTCGTTCGCGTCAGCCCCGTCCTTCGGGAAGCCGGCGACGCCGAGCGACACGGTCGCGCGGATCGGCTCCGCCGCCGTCTCGACTTCGAACTCCCGCTCGGCGACCGCGCGGCGGATCCGCTCGGCGATCTCCATCGCCTGCTCGGGCGGCGTCTCGGGAAGCAGAATCGAGAACTCCTCACCGCCGAACCGAGCCGGCACGTCGTAGTGCCGCAACTCCGCGTGGAAGATCTCGGCGATGCCCTTCAGCACCGCATCGCCTGCGAGGTGTCCATAGCTGTTGTTGATGTCGCGCAGGAGGTCGAGGTCGGCCATGATCAACGACATCGGCCGCTCGAAGCGCGCGGCGCGCGCGAGCTCCGCGGCGAGCGTCGTCGCGAAGTAGCGCGCGTTGTACAGGCCCGTCTTCGGATCGACGCGCGCTTCCGCCTGGAGCTGCGGGACGCTGAGCGAGCGGTGGACGACGACGAGCGGCGCGAGCGCCGCAAAGATCAGCCACGGGTTCCAGTGCCAGAACGCGGCGAGCGAGACGCCGAGAATGGTGAGCACGAGGTCGATGGAGATGCTCTCGGCCGAGAAGAGGCCCGTCTCGCGGAACGTGTGGTTGCGGCCGAGCTTGAGGATGATCGCGACGAGAACGTGGTTGGTGGCCACGAACATGATCGCCGCCGCAAGGCCGCCGATCGCGAAGCGTGCGTTGCCGCTCGCGATGATCCCTCCACCGTGATGGATGATCAGGTGCGCCGCACCCCACGCCGCGAGGGCGTCGAGCGTGTAGTACGACATGTTGAAGACCTGGATCGGCCAGGGGTAGCGTTCCTTCAGCCATTCCGGGATCGTCTGTACGAGCGGGATCAGCACGATCAGCTCGGGCGGGAGCATCAACGCCGCCGCAACGAGGAACACGACGGACGTGTGGTACATGAGGTTCCGCGGCGACTTGACCGG
>JANMQZ010000304.1:0-17520 GCA_031370755.1 Actinomycetes bacterium | reverse complement strand
TGAGAACATTGGCTCGGTTCTCAAGGGACCGCACCGGTCACCAACGGACACTTCCGGTCGGTCGTCATCGCGGCAAGCACGCCGGTCGCGGTCGCCAGGATAGAGGCGGGGATCGAGGTCGGCCACCGCTGGGTGCAGCTCCGTCATGCCGTGTCGACCAGCACGCGCATCGGGATGGTCGATGACGTGCACGTAGACCGGTATTCGTTCGCCCTCGGCGAGCAGGTCGGCAACGCAGACTGGCGTGATCGTGATTGGGGTGGGGGCTTCATCGTGTTCCGACCGGGGCCGAAAGGCTACGTTCCACGTCGGATGAGCCGAGCCCGTTTCACGAGACCTCTCTGATGCTCGTCTTCCGCGGCGCAGACGTCTACCCGGGCGACGGCTCGTCCTTCCGCACGGACGTCGGCGTCGCCGACGGGCAGATCGTCGCGATCGGCGACGGACTCGAGGGCGACGTGCTCGACGCGGGCGGCGCCATGCTCTGCCCGGGCTTCATCGACCTGCACGCACACTCCGCGCTCGCGCCCTTCGATGACCCGCTGCTCACGCCGAAGATCCTGCAGGGCTTCACGACGGAGGTGATCTGCCCCGACGGGCTCGCGCCCGCTCCGGTTGCCGACTGGCGCGCGCGGCGCGCGTACCTGCGCGCGCTCGAGGGGGACGGGCCGGCGGAGTGGCCGTGGTCGAGCTTCGCCGAGTACCTCGACGCGCTCGACGCGACGCGACCGGCGATGACGCTCGTGCCGTCGGTCGGGCACGGCGCGGTGCGGGACTTTGTCGTCGGCGGCGAGCGCGTGCCACCGCGGCTCGAGGAGATGCGCCGCGAGACGCGCCTCGCGTTCGAGGCCGGCGCCCGCATGCTGTCGTTCGGGCTCGTCTACTTCCCGGGCGCGTACGCAGACACGGACGAGCTCGTCGCCGTCGCCGAGGTCGCCGCCGAGTTCGGCGCGCCGATCGTGCCGCACGTCCGGAACGAGGGCCGCGGCATCCTGGAGGCGGTCGAGGAGATGATCGACGTCGCGCGCCGCTCGGGTGCGCCGCTCCATCTCTCGCACCTGAAGTCGCTCGCGGACGAGTCGTTGATCGAGCCGTTGCTCGCGCTCGTCGAAGACGCGGGTGCGACGTTCGACCAGTACCCGTACGGCGCGGGCTCGACCCTGCTCGCGTCGCTGCTGCCGGCGTGGGCGCAGGAGGGCGGCGCCGAAGCGACGCTCGCACGCGTACGCGACCCCAAGCTCCGGGCGCGGGTCGCGCACGACGTCGAGCACGGCCTCCCCGGCTGGGAGAACCAGCTCGGCGAGCTCGGGGCCGAGCGCATCACCGTCGGCGGTGAAACGATCGCCGAGCTCGGCGGCGACCCGGTCGACACGGTGTTGGATCTGCTCGTCGAGACGGCGCTGTCGGCGCAGATGATCATCCACTACGCAAGCGAGGAGGCGGTACGCACGATCGCCGCGCACCGACTGCAGCTCGTCGGCTCGGACGGGATCTTCGGCGAGCACCCGCATCCGCGCCTCTACGGCACCGCGCCGCGCTTCCTCGGCCGGTTCGCGCTACGCGAGGGCCTGCTGCCGGTCGACGAGGCCGTGTCGCGCCTGACCGCGCGCGCCGCCGGCCGCCTCGGTCTCACCGACCGCGGCCGCATCGCGGTCGGGCAGCGCGCCGACCTCGTTCTGCTCGATCCCGAGCGCTACGTCGACAACGCGACGTACGAGGATCCGAAGCGGAGCCCCGACGGCGTGCTCGGCGTCTGGGTCGCCGGCGAGCGTGTCGTCGACGACGGACTCGTCACCGGGGCACGCCCGGGCGGCGTGCTGCGCTGAGCCGCTCGAGGAACGTCGCGCGGGCGTCGGCGCGACCGCCGAACGGGATGCGCAGATGCGGCGTGCGCGCGTGGAAGTGCCGGCCAGGGAGCGCCGGGAGGCCGTAGTCGCGGGCGAGCTCCTCGCTCGTCTCGTCCTCGTCGCCGTCGATCTCGGCCCAGACGAACCCGCAGGCCTCCGGCAGCTCGCTGCGGAATCCCGCCGCGTTGGCCGCAGCGATCGCCTGCACACGCACCTCCGCGAGCTCTGCGATCGCTGCGTCGATCCATGCGCGCGGCCCGGTCAACGCCGCGAGCGCAGCCGACTGCGCGACGCCGTCGATCGCGAGCGCCTGCCATTGCAGCTCGCGCGCGAGTGCGTCGATCACCGGCTCGGGCCCGACGGCGTAGCCGATGCGCCACGCAGCCATTCCGAGCGTCTTCGAGAAGCTGCGCAGAACCAGCGTCCGGTCGACCAGCGCGGGATGCCCGGCGGGGGAGAGATGCTCGTGCCCGTCGTAGAGGAGGCCGAAGTACGCCTCGTCGCTCAGCAGGAGACAGTCGCTGCCGTCGAGCGCGGCCGCGATCGCGTCGAGATCGGACTCGCGGAAGACGTAGCCGGTGGGATTGACGGGCGTATTCACGATCGCGAGCGTCGTCTCCGGCCCCACGGCCGCCGCGTACTCGTCCCAGTCGTAGGTGACGGTGCACTGCCCGCCGGCGGCGTCGATGAGCTGCGGGAAGAAGAACGACGGTGCATGCGTCACGGTGCGCTGCCCGAACGCGCGGGCGGCGAGGTAGAGACCTTGCATCCCGCCGAGCGTCACGATCACGTTCCGCTCAGGGTCGACACCGTGGTCGGCGGCGATCGCCTCACGCAGCGCCGGCAGCCCGCGCGTCGGCGCGTACGGCGCACGCTCGGCGGCGCGCCGTGCGGCCTCGACGACGTGCAGCGGCATGTCGACCACAGGATGGCCGCCGACCGGAAGCAGGTTTGGCCAGCGCTCGCCGAGCTCGCGCGACGGCATCCAGCTCACAGCAGCCGCCTCAGGAGCGCGACGTACACCTCCGCCGCGCGCACGAGCTCGTCGACCGGCATGAACTCGACGTCGGCATGCGCTCCCGAGCCGACCGGCCCGTGGTAGACGGTCGGGATGCCGGCCGCGGCGAAGAGCGCGCCGTCCGCGACGACCTTGATCCCCACAGGCTCGAGGCTCTTGCCGGTGACGTCGCGGTACGCCGCCTGGAGCGCGAGCAGCAGCGGGTGCGCAGGGTCGATCTCGTACGCGCCGCGGACGAGCTTCAGGTCGAGCTCGATCTCGCAGCCGGTCTCGGCAGCGAGCGGCGCGAGCAGCGCGCGGTATTCCTTGTCAACGGCCTCGAGCGTGTTGCCGGGGACCCAGCGGCGCGTGCCGACGATCCGGCAGGTCGTGGGGAAGCGGTTGTAGAAGTCGCCCCCGTGCACCTCGCCGACGAAGTACGTCTCGGCACCGACGAGCGGGTGCTCGGTCGCCGACAGCTCCTCGTTGCGCGAACGGATCGCCTCGATGACGCGGGCGGCCGCGAGCAACGGGTGCGGGGTTCCCTTCGGCGTCTGCAGCTCGTGCGTCGGCATGCCGGGACGCGAGATCGTGATCTCAACCGTCGCCTGACCCATGTGCGCGATCGCGACGTCGTGGCCGCTGAGCTCGCACACGACCGCCATGTCGGCACGGAAGCCGCTGTCGAGCAGATGCCTGAGGTCTTCGCCGCGCCCGCCCGGCGCTTCGTGCAGGCCGATCGCGACGATCACGATCTCGCCTTTGAACGGCGTCGCCGCGAAGACGCGTACCGCTTCCGCCGCAGCTGCACACGCGCCTTTCATGTCAGCCGAGCCGCGCCCGTAGACCGCGCCGTTCTCGATGCGCGGCGGCTCGTGCGGGATCGGCACGGTGTCAAGGTGACCGTTGAGCACGATCGTCGGCCCCGGCTCGCCGCCGCGCAGCCGCGCCACCACGATCGGCGTCGCCGGGAAGTCGTCGGCGAGCAGCTCGACGTCCATGCCGATCTCCTCCAGGCGTCGCGCGTACAGCCGCGCCACCTCGGCGGTGTCTCCGGTGGGGCTCTCGACCTCGACCAGCTCGAGCGTCAGGTCACGCAGGCGATTCGCATCGACGGTCATGTGTCTCCTCTCGCGACTCGAAAGCCGATGTGCGCCTGCCGGCGTACCGGCTTGCTGTGACTGCGCATCGCGCAGCGCGCCCAGGCGGGGCCCGGGCTCGCGAACGAGCCGCCGCGCAGCACCCGCTCGCTCGGCGGGTACGCCGTCGCAGTCCACTCCCAGACGTTTCCGGCCATGTCCAGGAGACCGTAGGCGCTTGCGCCCGCGGGATGCGAGCCGACCGGCGCCGTCGTCCCGCGCTTCATGCCGCTGCCGATCGCCGCGCGGCTCACGTCCTCCTCGTCGCCCCACGGATACGTGCGCGCGTCGGTGCCGCGGGCCGCTTTCTCCCACTCGGCCTCGGTGGGAAGGCGGCCACCCGCCCAGGCGCAGAAGGCCGACGCCTCGTGCCAGTCGACGAACGTGACCGGATGGTCGCCGGGCGCGGGCCAGTGGGGTGGGGGAGCGGCGCCGCTCTCGGCGATGAACTCCGCGTACTCCGCGTTCGTCACCGGCGTGCGCGAAAGCTCGAAGGCGTCCACCTCGACGATTCGCTGCCGCGACTCGCCGGCGTCACGGCCGATCGGGTACGCGCCCGCCGGCACGTCGACCCAGTCGAAGCTGCGACGCGGCTCGACTGCGACGACGCGGAAGCCGACGTAGTGATCGCGTGCGCCGGGATTCATCGGCAGGCGCGCCGAGCAGCGCAGCTCGTCCGGTCCGCTGAGGTACGAGCCGCCGCGCACGCCGCCGTCCGCCGTCCACTCGTACACGTTGCCCGCCATGTCGAGTGCGCCGCACGGTGCCGCCCCCGACGGGTGCAGCCCGGCCGGCGACGGGTTGCCGATGCCCTGTGCGAACGTCGCGCGCGTCGAGTCGGGGAGCTCGTCTCCCCACGGCCACAGGCGATCGTCGCCGCCGCGGGCTGCGGCCTCCCACTCGACCTCCGTCGGCAGTCGCACGCCTGCCTCGTCGCAGAACGCCTGCGCGTCATGGCGGGAGACATACGTGAGCGGGACGTCGCCGTCCTCGATGACAGGCACCCGACCGATGCGGAACGCCTCGACCGTGACGACACGCCGCGGCGTCTCGTCCTCGTCGGGCGGATAGAGCCGCGCCGCGTCGTCGCCGATCGGGAACGGCCCCGCCGGGATCGGCACCCAGTCGATCACGCAGGGATCACCGGCAGCACGACGCGACCGCCGTGCACTGTGTTCTTCGCGACGACCTCGTGCGTGTGCCGTCCGATCGGCTCGCCGGTGTTCGGGTTGCGCTCGAGGCGCGGGAAGTTCGACGACGAGACGTCGATCCGGATGCGATGCCCGGCCGCGAAGACGTTGGACGTCGGTGGCAGGTTGATCTCGACGTCGTACTCCGTGCCCGGCTCCATCAGTTCCTCCTGCTCGAAACCATTGCGGTACCGGCAGCGGATGACCGAGTCGTTGATCAGCATGTCGTAGCCCTCGGGATAGTCCTCGTTCGGCGGGTGGACGTCGATCAGCTTCGCGGTGAAATCGGTGTCGACCGCAGAGGACGAGACGCGCAGATGGACGACGGCGCGACCGGTCACCTCAACCGGCTCGGCAAGCGGCTCGGTCTGGTAAACGAGCACGTCGGGCCGCTCCGAGAGCCGCTGATACGGCTCCCGCGCGGTGAAGAAGCTCGCCGACTCCTTCTGGTCGGCTGGGCCGGGCGTCATGATGTTCCGCAAGAGCAGCGCCGGGTTGAGCAAGCGCATCCACATCGGCTCCATGCCCTCGCCCTGCGCCGGGAACTCGCCGACAGCGCAGTAGTTGCCGCCGATCGTCGGCACGGGGTCGGCCGGGTCGTAGGTGAATGTCCGCGGTTCCGCGACGGTCTCTCTTTCCGTCAGCGTGCCGCCCGCGAGCCAGTAGACCTTCTCTTGCGCGCGCGCCAGGGGCCACTCCTGCTCGTCGCGCCAGCGTCCGCCGTGGTCGAGCTTGCCCTCGTTTGTCTTGCGGCCGGTGCCGCCGCCCATCACGAAGATCCTGACCGGTGGGTCGTCGAGCGGGCCTTCGTCCTTGAGATACGCGTCGAAGTACCGCAACTGCTCCTCGAAGTACCTCTTCGGCCCCCAGCGCGAGTCGGGGCCGAAGTCGACGTCGAGCGTCCACGTCACGTCGCCGCGCATGCCGACGTGGCTCCAGGGACCGACGATCAGTCGCTGCGGCGCCGTGTTCTGCTCGGCCATCGCGGCGAAGTACTCCGTGTCGGAGTGCGGGAAGCCGTCGTACCAGCCGGTCGACATTGTCACGGGAATGTCGCCGTGGTCGTGCCAGAAGCGTGTGAAGTCGTTCTCCTTCTTCGCCCACCACTCGTCGTACGCGCCGCGCGAGACGTAGTGCTCGAGCGCTTCGTCGAGCGCCGGAACGTGCCTCAACGCGAGCTCGCCCTTGTGCCACGGCCACTCCCAGAACAGCCGCCGGAGATTGCGCAGGTCGTTCCAGACGTCCTCCTGCTTGGCCGGGTCACCCTGTACCTCCTGTGCGTCGGCGGCGTGGATGTACAGCGCCCAGAACATGTGCAGCTGCATCGCACCGCCCTCGCGAGTCTGATGGTGGTACACGTTGGTCGGTACGACGTCGGGCCAGATCGCGGTCAGGTGCGGCGGCGCCTCGAGCGCGGTGCGGATCTGAGTGATCGCGGCGTAGGAGCTGCCGACCATGCCGGTGCGGCCGTCCGACCACGGCTGCGCGGCGATCCATTCGATCGTGTCGTAGCCGTCCCGGCCGGTGTGCGGCGTCGCGCTGTGGAAGTACTCTTTCGTTCCCTCCGAGCGGTGCCGGTCGCGGATGTCCTGCAACACGACCGCGTACCCGTGCGGCACGAAGAAATCGGCGATCTCGGTGTACCTCCGCTCGGTCTTGTCGTACGGCGTCAGGCACACGATCGTCGGAAAACGACCCCCGACAAGCTCTCCATTGCGGCCGGGCCGGTGGAGGTCGGTCGCGAGACGGATCCCGTCCCGCATCGTCACCAGCACGTCCTTCGAGACGACGATCCCGTAGCTCACGTGCTTGTCCTTTCGACGATCAGGTTGCCCGTTTCGTCCACGCTCACGGCGAAGCCGGGGTGGACGACGGTGGTGGAGTCGAACTCTTCGATGACGACCGGACCGCTGAGGCGCATACCCGCGGGCAGCGCGTAGCGGTCGTAGATCGGACAGTCGACGTAGCCGTCGGTCTCGGCGAAGTAGACGTCGCGGCGCTCCTTCGGCTCGGGTGCGGCACCGGGCTTCAGCGTGCGCGCGGGCGGCTTGTCGATCCGGCCGACGCTCGCGAGGCGCAGGCTCACGAGCTCGACCGCCTCTGCGGGGGCGGCGAACCCGTAAACGCGGTCGTGCTCGGCGTGGAAGCGCTCGAGCAATCCCTCGCCGGCGGGGATCGTCAGCTCGTAGCTCTGGCCGACGTAGCGAAGGTCGATCTGGCGCACGAACTCGATCCGGTCGTCAGCGAGCCCCTCGCGCCGCAGCTCCTCGCGCCCGGCGCGCTCGAGCTCTGCGAACACGGACTCGACCTCCGCATCGTCGACCTCGTCGAGGCGGCGCATGATCGTCACGGCCGCGTCGCGCTTCAGGTCGGTTGTCAGTAGGCCCGTCGCGGAGAATATCCCGGGGCTGCGTGGGATCAGCAGCGTCGGCATCTCGGCGTCGCGGGCGATCGCGTTCGCGTGCACCGGGCCGGCGCCGCCGAAGCCGACGAGAACGAAGTCACGCGGGTCGTAACCGCGCTGCACCGAGATCAGGTGGAGGGCATTGACCATGGCGGCGTTCGCGATCTCGACGATGCCGTACGCCGCCTTCGTCACGTCGAGGCCGAGCGGCTTCGCGCACCGCTCCTCGATCGCGCTGCGTGCTCCCTCGACGTCGAGACCCATCTCGCCGCCGAGGAAGTAGCCGGGGTTGAGCCGCCCGAGCACGACGTTCGCATCGGTGACGGTCGGCTCCGTGCCGCCGCGCCGGTAGCAGACCGGGCCGGGATCGGCGCCCGCGCTGCGCGGGCCGACCCGCAGCAGGCCGCCCGAGTCGACCCACGCGATCGAGCCGCCGCCCGCGCCGATCTCGACCAGGTCGACGACCGGCGTCCGCACCGGGTAGCCGGAGAGCGACAGCCCGCCGATGCCTGCGCCCGCGTGGCCGCCGACGTTGTAGTCCTTGGTCACGGACGGGCGGCCGCCCTGGATCAGGCCGACCTTCGCCGTCGTGCCGCCCATGTCGAACGAGAGGATGTCCGGGCGGCCGAGCGTCTCGCCGAGATACGCCGCCGCGATCACGCCCGCGGCGGGGCCCGACTCGACCATGAAGACCGGCTTCGCCGCCGCGGCGGCCGAGCCGAAGACGCCGCCGCTCGACTGCATGACCAGCAGCTTCGCCGCGATGCCGGCGTCGGCGAGCCGGCCCTCGATGCGCTCGAGGTAGCGCTGCACGACCGGGCGGATCACTGCGTTGATCACCGTCGTCGAGGCGCGCAGGTACTCGCGGAACTCGGGCGCCACCTCGGCCGAGAGCGAGATCGGCACGCCCGGCAGCTCCTCGGCGAGGATCGCGCCGACACGCTGCTCGTGCTCCGGATTGACGTACGAGTGCAGCAGGCAGACGGCGACCGACTCGACCTCTGCACGGCGCAGGATCGCAGCTGCCTCGCGCACCGAGTCGTCGTCGAGCGCCAGCAGCACCTCGCCTGCGGGCCCGAGCCGCTCGCGAACGACGACCGCGCGGTCGCGCGGCACGAGCGGGGCGGCCTTCTCGAACTGCGTGTCGTAGAGCGTCGGGCGCACCTGGCGGGCGATCTCGAGCAGGTCGCGGAAGCCGTCCGTCGTCACGAAGCCGCTGCGCGCGATCGTCCCTTCGATGATCGCATTCGTCGCGACGGTCGTGGCGTGGACGACGAAGCTGACCTGGGCCGCCTGCACGCCGCCGTCGGCGAGTGCGCGCTCGACAGCCTGCATGAAGCCCTCCGACGGGTCCGACGGTGTCGTCAGCACCTTCGCGATCGCGACGCCGCCCGTCTCCTCGTCGATCAGCGTCGCGTCCGTGAACGTGCCGCCGATGTCGATCGCGAGCCGGACACTCATGCCCGCAGCTCCTCCGTCATCCGCGCGTCGACGCGCCGGTCGGCGATCGCCACCTTGTAGATGTCGCGGGCGCGCTCGGCACTCACCTTGCCCTGGAGCACGTCGCGCAGGACGCGCTCCGGGTCGCGCTGCTCGGGCGCGCCGTAGCCGCCGCCGCCGCAGGTGCGAACGCTGATCACGTCGCCGGGAACGAGATCGAGCGTCGTCTTCGACGACAGCCTCGTCTCGACCCCGCCGCGGATGTGCACGTACTCGGCGACGTGACCGGCGTGCCCGTCGAACACGCCCCACGGGCCGCTGCGATCGCGGTCGGCGAGGATCGTGAAGGTCGTGTGCAGGTCGAAGCGGTAGTCCTTGCGGAGGCCGAGCCCGCCGCGGAACCGTCCAGGGCCTTCGGAGTTCTCGACGAGCGCGAGCCCGTCGATCCGCACCGGGTAGTTCAGCTCGGTCTCCTCGACCGGCGCGTTCTCGGTGTTCTGGCCGTGCGCCTGCACCGCGTCGGGCCCGTCGCTCGCGAAGCGCCCGCCGTACCCGCCCGCGAACGTGTCGTAGAAACAGGTGTAGGTCGCGGTCTCGACGTCGAGCGAGCCGAAGCCCGCCTGGCACATCATCGCCTTCGTGCCTGCCGGCAGCCGCTCGGGGAACGCGGGCAGGAGCGCGAGGAAGAAGACGTCGACGAGGCGGGTCTGCGTCTCCCAGCCGCCGACGACGGGTGCGGGCCATGTGCAGTTCGTGACCGTCCCGGCCGGTGCGTGCACCGAGACGACGCGATAGAAGCCGTCGTTGACCGGCAGATCGGGGTCGATCAGGCACTTCAGCGCGTAGGCGCAGGCCGAGAACGTCATCGCATACGTCGAGTTGACGGGTGCGCGGCGCTGCGGGTCGGAGCCCGTCGTGTCGAAGCTGACGCCGTCGGGCCCGATCTCGATGCGCGCCTTCAGCCGGACGGGCTCGTCGGTGTAGCCGTCGTTGTCCACGGAGCCTTCGGCCTCGTAGACGCCGAACGGCAGCGCTGCGATCTCGGCGCGCGTGCGGCGCTCGGTGTACTCGAGCACCTCTTCCATCGTCGCGCGGATCGTCTCGACACCGTGCCGCTCGACGAGCGCCTGCACCCGTCGCACGCCGGTCGCATTCGCGGCGATCTGCGCGCGAAAGTCGCCGGCCGTCTCGTGCTTCGAGCGGATCTGCGCGAGGATCAAGCGGAAGACGTCGTCGACGATCGCGCCGCCCTCGACGAGCTTCACCGGCGGGATGATCACGCCCTCCTGGAAGACCTCGCGGAACGCGCCGATCGACGCGGGCGCGCCGCCGCCGACGTCGACGTGGTGTGCGAGGTTCGCGACGTAACCGAGCAGCTCACCGTCCCAGTGGACGGGCGAGATCAACGAGACGTCGTTCAGGTGCACGCCGCTCGGGTGCGGGTCGTTCGTCACGATCACGTCGCCCGGCCCGAGGTTCTCGGGCCCGTACGCGAGCACCGCCTTCGGCACCTGTTCGACCATCGAGCCGAGGTGCACCGGCTGCGCGAAGCCCTGCGCGACCGACCGCAGTTGCGCGTCGAAGAACGCGCACGAGAAGTCGGAGCGTGTCTTGATGTTCGTGGAGTAGGCGCTGCGCTTCAGCGCAAGCACCATCTCGTCGGTCGCTGCGACAAGGGCGTTGCGAATGACCTCGAAGCTGATCGGGTCTACGGCCGCCATCCGTACACCTCCTTCGCCCGCGCGGCGCTGACCTTGCCCTCGCGCACGTCGCGGGCGACGCGCGCGGGGTCGCGCTCGGCCGGGGGGCCGTAGCCGCCGCCGCCGCACGTGCGGTAGCTGATCGTGTCGCCGGGCAGCACGTCGAACGTCGTCTTCGCGGGCAGCCGCGACTCGACGCCGTCGCGGATCAGCACGTACTCGGCCGTCTTGCCGTCGTGTCCGCCGAGCGCGCCCGACGGGCCGCGCAGCGTGCGGTCGGCGAGCACGGTGAAGGTCGTCGGCCGGTCGAAGAGGAAGTCCTTGCGCAGCCCGAGCCCGCCGCGGAAGCGGCCCGCGCCGTCCGAGTCCTCGACGAGCGCGAGCCGGGTGACGCGAACCGGGTAGTTCAGCTCCGTCTCCTCGACGGGCGCGTTCTCGGTGTTCTGGCCGTGCGTCTGCACCGCGTCGGGGCCGTCGCTCGCGAAGCGACCGCCGTAGCCGCCGCCGAACGTCTCGAGGAAGCACGAGTACTCGTTCGTCAGCGCGTCGACGCCACCGAAGCCTGCGTGGCACATCATCGCCTTCGTGCCCGCGGGCAGCCGCTCGGGGAAGGCGGGGAGCAGAGCGGCGAAGATCACGTCGACGAGCCGCGTCTGCGTCTCCCAGCCGCCGACTACGGGCGCGGGCCAGGTGCAGTTCGTCACCGTGCCCTGCGGCGCGTCGACCGAGACGAGCCGGTAGAAGCCGTCGTTGACCGGGAGGTCCGAATCGATCAGGCATTTCACCGCGTACGCGCAGGCGGAGAAGGTCTGCGCGTAGGTCGAGTTGACCGGCGCACGCCGCTGCGGGTCGGAGCCTGCGAGGTCGAAGCGAACGCCCGACGCGGAGATCTCGACGCGCGCCTTCAGCGTGACGGGCACGTCGGTGTAGCCGTCCGTGTCGACCGAGCCCTCGGCCTCGTAGACGCCGTGCGGGAGCGCGGCGATCTCGGCGCGGGTGCGGCGCTCGGTGTAGTCGAGCAGCTCGCGCATCGTCTCGACGATCGTCGCGCGTCCGTGACGGTCGGCCAGGGCCTGCAGGCGCCGGGTGCCCGTCATGTTCGCGGCGATCTGCGCGCGGAAGTCGCCCGCCGTCTCGTGCTTCGAGCGGATCTGCGCGAGGATCAGCCGGAAGACGTCGTCGACGATCACGCCCTCTGCCACCACCTTGACGGGCGGGATGATCACGCCCTCCTGGAAGACCTCGCGGAACGCGCCGATCGACGCGGGCGCGCCGCCGCCGACGTCGACGTGGTGTGCGAGGTTCGCGACGTAGCCGAGCAGCTGCCCTTCGTGGTGGACGGCCGAGATCAGCGAGACGTCGTTCAGGTGGACGCCGCTCGGGAACGGGTCGTTCGTGATGATCACGTCGCCGGGGCCGAGGTTCTCGGGCCCGTAGTCGCGGATCGCGCGCGGCGTCTGCTCGACCATCGAGCCGAGATGGACCGGTTGCGTGAAACCCTGCGCCACGGCGCGCAGCTCGGCATCGAAGAAGGCGCAGGAAAAGTCCGCCCGCGTCTTGATGTTCGTCGAGTACGCGCTCTTGCGCAGTGCGAGCACCATCTCGTCCGTCGCCGCCACGAGCGCATTGCGAATCACCTCGAACGTGATCGCGTCGATCACGTTACTTTCCCATCTGCGAGGTCGGCGGCGTGCTTCGCGGGATCGCGTTCTGCGGGGTCGCCCCAGCCGCCGCCGCCTGCGGTGCGGTGCACGTAGACATCGCCCGGCTGGATCGTCGTCGAGAACATCGACGGCAGCACCTCCTCGGTGCCGTCGGCGTGGATGAGGAGGTTCGAGGAGAGCGCACCGGGCTGTCCGCCCTGCAGGCCGTACGGCGGATGCGCCGAGCGGTCGGAGCGCACGATCAACGACGTGTCCGGCGTCAGGCAGCGCCAGACGCGCTCGACCGCCAGGCCGCCGCGGTGCTTGCCCGCGCCGCCCGAGTCGGGCACGAGGCCGTACCGCTCGATCACGATCGGGAACTCGGACTCCGCCACCTCGATCGGAATGTTCGCCGCGAGGCTCGCCGGGTTCGTGATCCCGTCGTTGCCGTCGTCCTCCGGCGTGCCGCCCCACGTGCCGACGACGAGCTCGTAGTAGATGAAGCGCGAGCCGTCGGTGCGCTCGGCGCCGAAGACCGCGAGCGTGTTGCCGCCCTCGCCCGCTGCCGGCACGCGATCGGGGATCAGCTGCGCCAGCGCGCCGTTCACCGCGTCGAGCGCGCGAAAGCCGGTCACGCCGCGCATCGAGGAGGCGCCCGGCATGACGACGTGCGCGATCGTCCCCGGCTTCGTCAGCACGTGGATCGGCCTGAACGCGCCCGAGGTATTCGGGATCTCGACCTCGAGCGCCGAGCGCACCGCCTGGTAGACGCACGCCTGGATGAACGAGCGCGTCGAGTTGAGCGCACCGGCGACCATCGGCGCCGACTCGGTCAGGTCGGCGGTGATCTCGTCGCCCGCGATCGTCACCGTTGCGGTGATCGGGACGTCGCGCCGCTCGATGCCGTCGGAGTCGAGATAGTCGGTGAAGGTTGCGGTGCCGTCGGGCCAGCCCGCGATCTCGGCGCGCACGAGCCGCTCGGTGTGCTCGATCAAGCCGGTCATCAGGTCGGCGAGCCGCTCGGGGCCGTAGCGCGCGGCGAGCTCCTGCAGCTCGCGCTCGGCGACCGTCGTCGCAGCGATCTGCGCGGAGAGGTCGCCGAGGGTCATGCGCGGGATCCGCACGTTGGCGCGGATCACCTCGAAGATCACCTCGACCGGCTCGCCCCGGTCGAAGAGC
The DNA here is from genome assembly GCA_031370755.1 of Actinomycetes bacterium. Classification (GTDB taxonomy): domain Bacteria; phylum Actinomycetota; class Thermoleophilia; order Gaiellales; family Gaiellaceae; genus Palsa-739. The sequence continues at coordinate 3,981 of JANMQZ010000304.1, read as the reverse complement.
TTCAGCCACGGGAGGCGGAGGCCCTCCTGGAAGATCTCGGTGTTGTCGCACGCCGCCGAGCCGGGCAGGCGCCCGCCCACGTCGCCGTGGTGCGCCGTCGTCGTCGCGAAGCCGATCAGCTCGTCCTCGAGGAAGACGGGCTTGAACACGAAGATGTCCTGCAGGTGGATGCCGCCGTCGAAGGGGTCGTTCATCACGAACACGTCGCCGGGGTGCATCCGCTCGCCCCACTTCGCGCGCAACGTCTCCATCGCGTGCGGCACCGAGCCGAGATGGAACGGAACCGTGACCGCCTGCGCGATCGTCTCGCCCTCGGCGTTGCAGAGCGCCGCCGAGAAGTCCATCCCGTCGCGGACGACCGTCGAGTGCGCGGTGCGGAAGATCGTCGTCGCCATCTCGTCGGCGATCGACGCCAGCGCGTTGCCGACGATCTCCTGCGTGATCGGGTCGAAGGTGCGAACAGTCACGACCGCTCCAGAATGAGCGTCTCGGTGGCGGCGTCGCGGCGCGCGGTCCAGCCGGGGCGCACGACGACCGTCGTGTCGTACTCGTCGATCAGCACCGGCCCGGGCTCCGCGCGCTCGCCCACGGAGGCGCGCGTGCGGACGGGCACCTCGCCGAGCACCGTCTCGCGCATCGTCGAGCGGACGGCGAAGCCATCGACGAGGCTGAGCCGGTCGACCGCGTTCGAGCGGCCGAGCGCCGCGAGCCGGAGGGCGCGGATCTCGACCGGCGAGCCGTCCTCGCCGCGGATCCCGTAGAGCCGCTCGTGCTCGTCCTCGAACGCCGCGATCACGGAGCGCATCTCGACCGGGTCGCCGACCTCGATCTCGATCTCCCAGGTCTGACCGCCGTAACGAAGCTCCGCCGAACGGACGAAGTCGACGCCCTCGAGGCCGACCGCAAGCTCGCGGAAGGTTTCGTCGAGCGCCGACGGGTCGACAGTGCGCGCGTCGAGATGACACGTTCGCACCGCATGGAACTCCGGCCGCGCGTAGAGGAGCCCCAACGAGCTGAAGAGCCCGGCGAGCGCGGGCACGAGCACCGTGCGGCAGCCGAGCTCCTCCGCGAGTCCGACCGCGTGCACCGGTCCGGCGCCGCCGTACGCGAGCAGCGCGAACTCCCGCGGGTCGCGGCCCTTCTCCGACGAGACGGAGCGAAGTGCACGCGTCATGCGCGCGTTCGCGATCGCGTGGATGCCTGCGGCGACGTCAGTCGTCGAGAGCGCGAGCGGCCCCGCGACGCGCTCGAGCGCCTGCTCGGCCAGGTCGCGGGAGACGGTGATCTCCCCGTCGGCGAGCGGTCCCTCCGGGATGTAGCCAAGGAAGACGTTCGCGTCGGTGACGGTCGGCTCCTCGCCGCCGCGGCCGTAGCACGCCGGCCCGGGCGCCGCACCCGCGGAACGCGGCCCGACCTGCAGGCCGCCCGCCGGGTCGAGCCACGCGAGCGAGCCGCCGCCCGCGCCGACCTCGGCGATGTCGATCGTCGGGATCCGCAGCAGCTCGCCCGAGCCGCGCATCAGCCGCGAGCCGGCGGAGAGCGAGCCGCCGACCTCGTACTCGCGGCCGCGCGACACGGCGGCGTTCTCGATCAGCGACGCCTTCGCGGTCGTGCCGCCCATGTCGAAGGTGATCACGTTCGCGATCCCGAGGCGACGGGCCATCCCGAGCGCGGCGACGACACCCGCGGCGGGGCCGGACTCGAGCGCGAGCACGGGGCGCTGCTTCGCGTCGTCGGCGGTCATGACGCCGCCAGAGGACTGCATGATCGTCAGCGGCGCCGCGATGCCCGCGCCGTCGAGGCCGTTGCGGATGTCGCCGACGTAGCGCTCCATCAGCGGGCGCACGTATGCGTTCACGACCGTCGTCGCGGAGCGCTCGTACTCGCGCTGCTCGCGCAGGATCTCGCTCGAGAGCGAGACTGCGACGCCGGGCAGCTCCTCGCGGAGGATCGCGCCCAGCCGCTCTTCGTGCTCGGGGTACAGGTACGAGTGGAGGAGGCAGACCGCCACCGACTCGACGCCGGCCTCGCGCAGGCGACCGGCAACCGCGCGCGCGTCGTCGTCCTCGAGCGCGCGCAGCACGGTTCCGTCCGCGGCCATGCGCTCTCCGACCTCGAAGCGCAGGCGCCGCGGGACGAGGGGCTCGGGCTTGCGCCAGAACGGCTCGTACATGCGCGGGATCCGCAGGCGGCGCAGCTCGAGGACGTCGCGGAACCCGGCGGTCGTGACGAGTGCCGTCAGCGCACCGCGGTGCTCGAGCACCGCGTTCGTCGCGACGGTCGTTCCGTGGACGATGCCCTCGATCGGCGTTCCGTTCGTCAGGCCGGCCACGGCCTCGATCACGGCGGCGTCGTAGTTCGGCGGGGTCGAGAGGAGCTTCCGGATCGTCGCGCTGCCGTCGGCGTGCTGGAGGATGACGTCCGTGAAGGTGCCGCCGACGTCGGCTCCGATCCTCGCGGTGTTGTCCGTGGCCGTCATTCGAGATACGGTTTGCGATATGAAATCGCAAACCGTGCGTGCTGACCATACACCGGCATGACCGAGGCGCTCAAGAGCGTCGGCCCGATCGCACGCGACTCGGTCGAGGACCGCGTCGCGCAGGCGCTGCGCGAGCTGATCGTCAGCGGGCAGCTGCCCGAGGGCACGCCGCTCGTCCAGCGCGACCTCGCGCAGCGGCTCGGCGTTTCGCAGACGCCGATTCGAATCGGCCTGACCGAGCTCGCGCGCGCGGGCCTCGTCGAGGTCGGCGATACGGGGCGTGCAACGGTGAGCCGGCTCACGCGCGAGGACTTCGAGGAGATCTACGCCGCGCGTCTCGGGCTCGAGGGGCTCGCCGCCCGCGTCGGTGCCGCGGCCGTCGGCCCTGCGGAGCTCGCGCGGATGCGTACGCTGCTCACCGAGCTCGAGCGGCTCGCGAAGGAACAGGACGTCGACGGCTACCTTCGCGTCCGCTGGCAGTTCCACGCGGCGTGCTACGAGGCCGCGGGCCGGCCGCGCCTCGTCGCCGAAGTCGAGCGCCTCTTCTGGCGCGCTGAGCGCTACAACCGGATCGTGCTCTCGAGTCGCGAGCGCTTTCGGCGCTCGGTCGCGCACTACCGGCACTTCTATGAGGCGTGCAAGACCGGCGACCCGCGCGCCGCCGAGCGGGTGATCCACGACTCGACGCAATGGGCGGTCGACACGATCGCGGGGCTGCTGCCGGGCGAGACGGCATGAGCACGCCTGCGGCGCTCGCGTCGGTCGGCGAGGGCCGCGTCTCCGTCCTGCGCGGCTTCGAGGCGGCGTGGCCGGCGGCCTGCGTGCTCGGTCCCGCATTCACCGCCCAGGGCCCACCCGGCGACAACCTCGCGCTGCACCGCGCGGTTGCGGAGGCCGCACCGGGCGACGTGATCGTGCTCGCGGTCGGCGGGGAGCGCGGGCGCGCGCACTGCGGCGGCATCGTCGCGACGGCCGCGCGAGCGCGCGGCGTCGCAGGGCTCGTCCTCGACGGTGCGATCCGCGACCGCGGCGAGCTCGAGGAGATCGGCTTTCCGGTCTTCCATCTCGGTGCGTCGCCGCTCAAGCCTGCGAAGGACGGTCCGGCCGAGCTGAGCGTCCCGGTCGAGATCGACGGCGTTCGGATCGAGCCCGGCGATCTCGTCGCAGCGGACGCCGACGGCATCGTCATCGTGCCGCTTGCGCACGCGGCCGAGTTGCTCGCCGCCGCGCAAGCACTCGAGGAGCGCGAGCGGGAGATCCTCGCGCAGATCGCGGCCGGCGCGACGACGGTCGAGATCTACGGTCTCGGGCCGCCGTGACGCGAGTCGGCGCGGACGTGGGGGGGACGTTCACCGACGTCGTCGTCAGTGACGGCGGCCGCCTGACGTTTACGAAGGTGCTCTCGACGCCGCCCGCATACGACCGGGCGGTCGTGGACGCCGTGCAGTCGCTCGGCGGGGCTGACGAGGTCGTGCACGGGACGACGGTCGCGACGAACGCCG
>JANMQZ010000281.1:0-6449 GCA_031370755.1 Actinomycetes bacterium | reverse complement strand
GCGATCGCCAGCGTGAGCGCGCGGCGTGCCACGCGACTTCGGAGAACCTTCACTTGTCTCCCCTTTCCTTGCCCTCTACCCAAGACGTGCCGCAACCGGGGAATTTTCTGCCTTCTTTTTCGCGTTTTCAATAGTTCCGGGGTGCGATTTGGAACCACGCCGTACACTGTTCAGACGATGGTCAGAAGCGCAGCAGCCGTAGCGCTCGCGCTTGGTTGCGTCGCCGCGACGGCGGCAGCAGCACCGCCGTTCGGCACACAGTGGGCCGGCGCGGTAGCCGTTCCCGCGACCGCAGGATCCCGTGCCGCCCTGACGTTGACGCTCCACTATCCGATGACGTGCGGCCAGCCGGGCCGCGGCCCGGTCGTCGTCACGCTTCCGACCGCCGTGACGCGCCCGCTTCAGCGCACCGATGTCCTCGTCGCGGGCAAGGCGCCGCCGTCGCTCGGCTTCTTCGGTCATACCGTCACGATCGGCCTGCCGAAGCCGCCGCAGATCATCTGCCAGTCGATCGCGCAAGGGACGCTGCGGATCCGCTTCACCGCGGCTGCCGGTCTCGCGAATCCCGCCCGCGCCGGCAGCTACAAGGTCACCGCGCGGATCGGCAACCGCACGTTCGCGACGCGGCTCGCAATTCACTGAGAGACGACGGAGGGCCGGCAGTTGCCGGCCCTCCGCGTTACTTCGATCAGGCCCGGGTTACGGGCGCGCGATCGTGAACGACGGGCTGGTGAACGACTCCCAGTCGTGGTCGTTCGCCGGATCGCCGAGCGGCTTCAGCACACGCATCGTGAGCGTGTAGGTGCCGTTCGGGACGACCTTGCGCTTGTCGTTCCCGTTGTCCTGGCCCCTGGTGCCGTCCCACGCGAACGTGAAGAAGCTCGTTGCCGTGCTGTTGCGCGGCAGGAACGACTCGTCGTCGGCGTAGTTGAACACCGGATGCACGTAGCTGCCGTCCGCGTTCCGGACCTGGACGGTGAACTCCCGTGCCGGGATGTTCAAATGGAACAGGAAGTACGGGAAGCTCGTCCCTGTCAGGGTGAACGTCGAGCCCCCCGCCGTGACGCGGGTGAACAACCCTCCTGCCAATTTGGCGAACCACGGGAAGCCGTTCGCCGTCGGCGACAGCACCTGCTGTGCCTGGTAGTCACCCTTGTAGCCGGCGTACGGAACCGTGAGCGCATTGCCCCCGGTCGTCGGCATGAGCTGGATGAACCCGCCGTACAGCTCGCCGTCGGGTGCCGTCGGATCGACGACGATCGACGCCGACACGGAGGCCTGGCCGCCGGCCGGCACTGTGAGGGTCGGCGACGAGAACGTCACCGTTTCCTCGCCGAGGTCGAACCCGAACGTGTTCGGCCAAGCGGAGCTCGTCGGATACGGGCTGATCGCCGAGGTCGCGACGAGGTTGTACGTCACCGGCGTCGAGCCCGTGTTGGTCACGGTAAGGATCTGTGCACCGCCGAGTCCCTCGCCAAGCGCGATCTTGCGCGGCGAGACCGACGTGGTTGCACCAAGTGAGCGGTCGACCTTGATCAGGCCGGCACCCTCACGCAACGGCGACTCGAGGATGCCGGTCGGTGGATTGCCGCTCCACACTCTCGGCTCCGCATAGTTCGAGAGCAGCGTCGGAATGCTCGACGGCGACTTGCCCGCCGAGAGGAGCACCGCCGCGGCACCCGCAACGTGCGGAGTCGCCATCGAGGTACCGCTGATCACGTTGTGACCGCCGAACTGCTGGACCGGCCACGTCGAGCGGATGAGACCGCCCGGCGCGCTGAGGTCCGGCTTCAGTCCGAGCTCGGCCGTCGGGCCCCACGAGCTGAAGCTCGAGATGAGCCCAGCTGTCCCCTGGGGGACGTACGAGCCGCTCGACGTCCATGTGAGCGTCTGCGGGCCGGCGGCGATCGCCGCAGCGATCGCATTGCCGTCGGCAAGCGAGGTCAGCACCACAGGGATCGTGATCGGCGTCGGCCCCGCAACGGTCGGGGTGATGAACCCGGCCACGCTGTTGTAGAGCACGACGGCGATCGCACCGGCCGCTTGTGCCTGGCTTGCCTTGACGAAGAACGTGCACGTACCGCGCTTGATCAGGGCGATCTTCCCGGTCAAGCTGCCGGCCGCCTCGGGCACGCACCCGATCGTGTCGGGCACGGTGACGATCGGAGCCGAGCCGCTCTTCGGCGCATCCGGTGCCGCCGCTGCCTGCACGTAGGGATGTGCCACCCCTGCAACTGTGAAGTTGTAGAAGAACGCCTTCGCGTTGTCGACCGAGCCGACCGTGATCGCCTCGTTCGACGTGCCTGGATCGCCGCCGGAGAACAGCGCCGTCGAGACGCCGCCGGCATTGCCCATCGCAACCGCGACGACGACGCCCTTGCGCACGAGCACGTCCGACGCCTGTGCTGTCGGCTCCTCCGGCCACGACGCATAGTCGTCGCCGATGCTCATGTTCACGACCTGCGCCCCGTCCTTGTACGCCCGCTCGAGGGCCGAGACGATGATGTCGTTGTCGACACCGCCGTTGCAGCCGAAGACGCGGTAGGCGAGGAACTTCACCTCGGGAGCGACGCCGGTGACGCCGTTCGCGTCAGCCGCCTTCGCGCCGATGATGCCCGCGACGTGCGTGCCGTGACCCGCACCGGAGCTCGACGCATCGCCGGCCGCGACGCGCGCGTCGGCGAAGAGCGGGTTGCACGGAGCCGGGTCGGCGTCGGGCGCCGGCACCGGGTTGAAAGCGCGATCCGTCGACGTCCCGTCGTACAGGTCGCCGACGAAGTCGTACCCGCCGATGACGCGGCAGTTCGCGTCACCGAAGTGGGCGCAGCCGCCGAGATCCGGGTTCGTGTAGTCCACGCCCGAGTCGATGACGGCCACCTTGACGCCCTGGCCCTTGAACGCGCCGACGCCGCCCGCGAGCGGATCGACCCCGATCTGCGGGTTCGAGCCCAGGTCGGCGGGCACGCCGTCGACCTGCTGGTCCGGCCCAACGGTGAACGCGCGCACCGGGTACACACCCGTCACGCCCGGAACCGACGACAGGCTGCTCACCTGCTGGATCGGCACGCTGACCGAGACGCCGTTCCACAGCGTCCCGAACGCCTGCCGGGCCTTGACCTTCAGGCCCATCGAGGCCGCGCCCGCGTAGAACGCGTCCTGCGACGCCTTGACGTTCTTCGCGGTGCCGCCCTGGGCCGTCGGAGCTCCCGACAGCTGGACGAACCACGATGTGGCCGTCTGGTTGTCCGGCCCGGTGGCGGGAACCGACTGTGTCGCGTCGGCGCCTGCGAGACCCGGCAGGACGAGTAGGGCTGCGATTGCGACGAGCGCAAGCGGCAGCCAAAGCCGTTTCTGCACTTCTCCCCTCCAGTGTTTAGTTGCCCTCATGAGGACACTGGCCCTCTGCCCGGCGTTATCCCCCAGAAGCAGCGCCTCTGTCAAGCGCGAGCGTTAAAAGGGGTGCCCGGAGGGGGTTACTTGGAGGGGTCGAAGCGGTGGTGCTTGACCTTGTCGGGCTTGTCGGCCTTCGGGCCGTGGGCCACGTTGCCGGGGATCTCGCCCGAGTCGCGCTTGGCGAGGTCTCCGAGCAAGTTCGCGACGTTCGGCGTGCCGAGGCCCGTCGCCAGGTCGTAGCCGGGTGCCGCCGCGAAACCGAACGCGGAGGGAACCGGCGACCCGAACGCGCGCAGGTCGAGCGCGTTCGAGCCTGTCGTGACGTCGTTGAAGTCGCGAGCGTAGGCGCGCTTGTCCTTCGCGAGGTCGTAGAGCAGCGGGCTGACGAGCCCGAGCGGGCCCTTCGCCTGGCTCATGCGCACCTGGTTCGCGAGCGCGACGATCGCGGCCCACTGCGGTGCACCGGCGCTCGTGCCGCCGACCGCGATGTAGCCCTGGCGCGACGGGTCGACGCACTTCGGATCGAGCGTGACGCCGCCGTCGGCCGGGTTCGGCCGGCAGGAGACGATGACGAGCGCGCCACCGACGAGCGCGGCGTTGTACGAGACGTCGGGGACGAGACGGTCCTTCGTGTGCAGCGAGCGCTGCCACGGCGGAGCGTCGAAGACCGCACTCGGAGCGCCGCCACCCGCACCCGGCGCCCCGAACGGTGAAATCTCGTTCCAGGCCTGCTCGCCGCCGTACGTGCCGGCGTCGCTCAGCAGGCCGTCGGGATACGGATTGCCCTCCGTGCCGCCGACCGCGAGGACGAGCGGATCCGAGGCCGGGTAGGCCGCCATCGCCGACGGAGTCACCCCGAGCTCGGGGAAGAACATCGCCTCGAGCTCGGTGCCGTTCGAGGCGCCGAGGTCGCCCGACGCGGCGAGCACCGTGCCGCCGTGCCGGAGGACGTCGAGGTACATCGGGCTGAACGTGCTGACGAGGCTGGGGTCGCTTGCGGGCCCGGTCTCGTCCATGCCGAAGCTCTGCGTGACGATTGCGCCGGGGTACTTCGGCAGCACCTCGCGCATCACCTGGGCGATGTCGAGCGTGTCGTCGGAGTTCGCGACGGCGAGCACGATCTTCGCCCGCGGCGCCATCGCGTAGGCCCACTCGACGTCGAGATCGGTCTCGACCTCCCAGAAGTACGTCTGCCCCGAGCCCCGCGCGGCCGGGATCCCCGTCTTCTGCGGGACGACCGTGAGGTTGGGCGGATACGGGATGCCCGTGAGGGCTCCGAAGGTCTGGATGTCGGCGCCGACGAAGGGTGCCCCGTAGGCCGCCACGACGACGATCGTCTGGCCGGCGCCGTTCGGCGCGGCCGGGCCCGATGGGAAGTTGTACGCCTGCTGGATCTCCGACGGGAGATAGCAGGGGAGGCCTCCGTTCAGGCAGGGGACGCTCGGCCCGGAGAGCGGCGTGAACGGGCTCGAGGCGAGCAACGGGCGCACGTTGGCCGCGGAAACCGCTGCCACCGAAGCCAGTGCCGCTCCCGCGAGCACCGCGAGTACGACAAACCGCAGACGCCTGGTCAAGCCCTCTCTCCCCTTTCTAAGCCGCAAACGATCGTCCGAATGGTGGACCAGATCTGGACAAGCTCATATCCCCCGTGGGAGGGATGAGCTAACCGTGCGGATTCGCCATCGCCCGGTAATCCAGGGCTTTTTCCAGGATCTCGTCGTCGACGCCCCTCTCTCGCGCCACCTCGCGGAGCGACCGGCCGCTCGTGGCGGCCTCCTTGACGATCTCCCCGACACGGTCGTAGCCGATGTACGGATTGAGCGCCGCGGCGGCCGAGAGGGTCAGCTCGGCGTAGTGCTCGGCGTTCTCGCGCTGGGCCTCGATGCCGTCGACGCACTTCTCGGCGAAGAGCCGCGAGGCGCTCGCGAGGAGCTTCACGGAATCGAGGATGTTCCGGGCGAGGAGCGGCACGAAGACGTTCAGCTCGAAGTGGCCCTGCATGCCGCCGACCGTGATCGCGACGTCGTTGCCGATCACCTGCGCGGCGACCTGGGTCACGACCTCCGGGATGACGGGGTTGACCTTGCCCGGCATGATCGAGCTGCCCTTCTGGAGCTCCGGCAGAGCGATCTCGGCGAGGCCGGCGCGCGGGCCGGAGCCGAGGAAGCGGATGTCGTTCGCGATCTTCGTGAGCGAGACGGCGACCGACTTCAGCGCGCCGGACATTTCGACGATGCCGTCGCGCGCGGCTTGCGCCTCGAACGGGTCGGCGGGCGGCGAGATCGTGAGGCCGGTCTCCTTGCTGAGGATCGCGCGCACGCGCTCCGCGAACTCCGGGTGCGTGTTGAGCCCGGTGCCGACGGCGGTGCCGCCGAGCGGGATCTTGCCGAGGCGCGGCAGCGCGTCCTGCACGCGCGCCGACCCTTCGCGAACCTGGGCGGCGTAGCCGCCGAACTCCTGGCCGAGCGTGACGGGGACGGCGTCCATCCAGTGGGTACGGCCGCACTTGACGACGTCGGCGAACTCCGCGGCCTTGCGCTCGAGCGACGCGCCGAGCAGGTCGAGCGCGGGCAGCAGGTCGTTGACGATCTCGTCGAGCGCCGCGAGGTGCACGGCGGACGGGAAGACGTCGTTCGAGCTCTGGCCCATGTTGACGTCGTCGTTCGCGTGCACGTCGTCGCCTGCGAGCGTGGCGAGCACCTCGTTCGCGTTCATGTTCGACGAGGTGCCGGAGCCGGTCTGGAAGACGTCGATCGGGAACTGGTCGTCGAGCTCGCCGTTCGCGATACGCGCGGCGGCGGCGGCGATGCGGTCGGCCTTGTCGCGGTCGAGGAGGCCGAGGTCGGCATTCACCTGTGCCGCGGCCCCCTTGATGCGGCCGAGCCAGCGGGCGACGGGAGCCGGGATCGGCTCGCCCGAGACCGGGAAGTTGCCGATCGCCTTGGCGGTCTCGCCGCCCCAGAGCTGCTGCGAGTCCTCGATCTTGACCATGCCCCTGAGTGTAGTGACGGCACCCACAACGGCTGCAACCAGGTTGCAACGTCGTTGCAACCTGG
>JANMQZ010000275.1:0-3072 GCA_031370755.1 Actinomycetes bacterium | reverse complement strand
TGGCGCGCGCCGTCAACCCGACGCTGATGATGCTCGACGAGCCGGCGTCGGGACTGTCGCGCGGCGAGCGCGTCGCGCTCACGGACTTGCTTCTACAGCTCGACGAGTCGATCACGCTGATCCTGATCGAGCACGACATGGACGTCGCGCTCCGTGTCGCCGGTCGCGTGACAATGATGCACGACGGCCGCGTGATCGTCGAAGGAACGCCTGACGAGATCCGCGCCAACCAGACCGTGCACGACCTCTATCTCGGCCGCGGGAACCAGAGCGATGGCTGAGCAGCCGCTGCTCTCGATCGAAGCCGTGAACGCGTACTACGGGCGCGCGCAGGCGCTCGAGGACGTCACCTTCGAGATCACGGGCGGCTCGACGTCGATCATCGGCCGCAACGGCATGGGCAAGACGACGCTCTGCAACGCGATCGTCGGCGTGCCGCCCGCGCGCGTCACGGGCTCGATCCGCTACCGCGGGCAGGAGCTCGTCGGCAAGCCGTCGTACCGGATCGCGAAGCTCGGCATCGGCTACGTGCCGCAGGGCCGGCGCCTCTTCCCGTCGCTCTCGGTCGACGAGCACCTGCGGATGCTCGCTGCGCGCACGGGCTCGAAGCGCTGGACCGTCGAGCGCGCGTACGAGCTCTTCCCGCGGCTGCGCGAGCGCAAGCGGAACGGCGGCGCGCAGCTCTCGGGCGGCGAGCAGCAGATGCTCGCGATCGCGCGTGCGCTCTTGACGAACCCGACGCTCCTGATCATGGACGAGCCGTCCGAGGGACTTGCGCCGGCGATCATCGAGCACCTCGTCGAGACGTTCAGGAAGCTCGAGCAGGAAGGGCTTGCGATCCTGCTGATCGAGCAGAACCTCGGCGTCGCAACATCGCTCGCCGAGCGCCAGCTCGTGATGGTGGGGGGCTCGATCTACGCCGAGACGACCGCGACGGAGCTCTCGAATGACCCGGAGCTGCAGCGCCGCTTCCTCGGCGTCGAGCCGCTGACGGAGCGCGCGTAGTGCCGACGGTCGTTCTGCTCGGCACGCTCGACACGAAGGGCGTCGAGTACGCGTTCCTCCGCGACCGCTTGCTGGAGCACGGCGTCGACGTGCTCGTCGTCGATGCCGGGGTGTACGAGCCTGTCGGTCTCGAACCGGACGTTTCTCGGCAGGACGTCGCGCGTGCCGCGGGTGCGGACGTCGCGGCTCTCGCAGCCGCGGCGGACCGCGGCGCGGCGGTGACGGCGATGGCGGCGGGCGCGGAGGCAATCGTGCAGCGGCTGCACGCCGAGGGAAAGCTGGACGGCATCCTCGCGCTCGGCGGCTCGGGCGGATCGTCGATCGGCTCGCGCGCGATGCGCGCGCTGCCGGTCGGCGTGCCGAAGCTGATGGTCTCGACGGTCGCGTCGGGCGACACGCGGCCGTATGTCGGAGCGGTCGACGTGACGATGATGTACTCCGTCGTCGACATCTCCGGCGTCAACTCGGTGTCGGCGCGGATCATGGCGAACGCCGCCGCCGCGATCGCCGGCATGGCAGGCGCGACGGTGCCTTCGCTCGAGGCCAAGCCGCTCGTCGGCGCGACGATGTTCGGCGTCACGACACCGTGCGTCACGCGCGCGCGCGAGCGGCTCGAGGAGCTCGGCTACGAGGTGCTCGTCTTTCACGCGACCGGCGCAGGCGGGCAGTCGCTCGAGGCGCTCGTGCGTGACGGCTTCTTCGTGGGCGTGCTCGACACGACGACGACCGAGCTCGCGGACGAGCTCGTCGGCGGCGTGCTCTCCGCCGGGCCCGACCGTCTCGAAGCAGCCGGTGCGGCGGGTGTGCCGCAGGTCGTCTCGCTCGGCGCGCTCGACATGGTCAACTTCGGCCCGCGCGAGACGGTGCCGCCGCAGTTCGAGGGCCGCAACCTCTACGTGCACAACCCGACGATCACGCTCATGCGCACTACGCCCGACGAGTGCGGCGAGCTGGGCCGCACGATCGGCCGCAAGCTCTCGGCGGCAACGGGGCCGACGGTGCTGTTCGTCCCACTGAAGGGCGTTTCGATGATCGCCGTCGAGGGGCAGCCGTTCTACGACAAGGAAGCGGACGAGGCGCTGCTCGCGGGGCTGCACGAGACGCTCGGGCCGTCGGTCGAGGTGCACGAGCTCGATACGGACATCAACGACACCGCGTTCGCCGACGCGATGGCCGATCGCCTGCACGAGCTGATCCGATGACGCGGGGCGAGGCACTCGCGCGGCTGCGCGCCCAGGTCGACGCGGGCAAGCCGATCATCGGCGCCGGCGCGGGCACGGGCCTGTCGGCAAAGCTCGCCGAGGCGGGCGGCGCCGACCTGATCATCATCTACAACTCCGGCCGCTACCGGATGGGCGGCCGCGGCTCGCTCGCCGGGCTGCTGCCGTACGGCGACGCGAACGCGATCGTCGTCGACATGGCGCGCGAGGTGCTGCCGGTCGTGAAGGAGACGCCGGTGCTCGCCGGCGTGTGCGGCACGGATCCGTTCCGGTTGATGCCCGTGTTCCTCGACGAGCTCAAGCGCATCGGCTTCAGCGGCGTGCAGAACTTTCCGACGGTCGGCCTCTTCGACGGCACGATCCGCGTCGGGCTCGAGGAGACCGGCATGGGCTACGGGCTCGAGGTCGACATGATCCGGCTCGCGCATGAGCGCGACTTCCTGACGGCGCCCTACGTCTTCACCGACGACGAGGCGACCGCGATGGCGCAGGCGGGCGCGGACGTGCTCGTGCCGCACATGGGCCTCACGACCGGCGGCGCGATCGGCGCCGAGTCCGCGAAGACGCTCGACGAGTCGGTGCGTCTCGTGCAGGGCATGCACGACGCGGCGAAGCGCGTCAATCCGGACATCCTCGTGCTCTGCCACGGCGGCCCGATCGCCGAGCCGGACGACGCCGCCTACGTGCTGGCGAACACCGAGGGCGTCGTCGGCTTCTTCGGCGCGAGCTCGATGGAGCGCCTGCCGACCGAGATTGCGATGACCGAGAACATGCGCCGCTTCAAGTCGATTCCCGTCAAGTGAGGAGACCACGATGAGCAGCTTCGTGAAGCAGTCCGACGTCCGGC
>JANMQZ010000267.1:0-4597 GCA_031370755.1 Actinomycetes bacterium | reverse complement strand
CCGCAACGCCTTCGACGCGGAGCTGATCCACGAGCTCGGGCAGGCGTTCGTCGACGTCGGCAAGGCGCGCGCCGTCGTGCTCGCAGGCGAGGGCGCGTCGTTCTGCGCCGGCGCCGACGTCGACTGGATGCGCGCTTCCGTCGGCCTCTCCCTCGACGAGAACATCGCCGACGCGAACGCGATGCGGCAGATGTTCGAGGCGATCGACAACTGCCCCGCGCCCGTCGTCGCGCGCGTGCAGGGCCACGCGCTAGGCGGCGGAGCCGGGCTCGTCGCGGCGGCGGACATCGCGATCTCCGCGCGCGACACGGCGTACGCATTCTCCGAGGCGAAGCTCGGGATCATCCCGGCCGTGATCTCGCCATTCGCGCTCGCGAAGATCGGCGCCGGGCATGCGCGGCGCTACTTCGTCACGGGCGAGCGCTTCGACGCCGACACCGCGCTCCGCATCGGCCTCGTCAGCGAGGTCGCCGACGATCTCGACGCCGCGGTCGACCGTGTCGTCGGCGAGCTGCTCTCGGCGGGCCCGCTCGCCGCACGATGGGCGAAGCGGCTCGTACGCGAGCGTCCGACGGGGCCTGAGACCGCGCGCTGGATCGCGGAGCGGCGTGCGAGCGACGAGGGCCAGGAGGGCCTGCGCGCGTTCCTCGAGAAGCGGCGCGCCTCGTGGCGCTCGGAATGACTGATCCACGCGTGGAGCTCGTCGGCCGCGGCTACGACCTGATCGGCGAGCGCTTCGCGCGCTGGCGGGACGAGATCGTCGGCGACCCGCGCCGTGAGTGGGAGGACAACCTCGTATCGCGGTTGCAGGACGGGGCGCGTCTGCTCGAGCTCGGTTGCGGCGCGGGCGTTCCCGACACGGAGCGCCTCGCCGCGCGGTTCCGGGTCACCGGCGTCGACGTCTCGGCCGAGCAAGTGCGCCGCGCGCGAGCCGCCGTGCCGGAGGCGGAGTTCGTACAGGGGGACTTCACCGCGCTCGAGCTCGACCCCGCGTCGTTCGACGCAGTGGTCTCGTACTACGCGTTCAACCACGTGCCACGAGAGCTCCTCGCCCCGACGTTCGCGCGGATCCAAGGCTGGCTCGTCGAGGGCGGACTGCTCATGACCGCGCTCGGCGTCGGCGACACGCAGGGCTGGACCGGAGAGTGGCTCGGAGCGCCGACGTTCTTTTCGAGCTTCCCGCGCGAGACGAACACGCGCCTGGTGCGGGAGGCGGGCTTCGACATCCTCCGCGACGAGCTCGTCACGTTCCGCGAGCCCGAAGGCGAAGCGACCTTCCAGTGGGTCCTCGCGCGGACGGGACGGGGTCCCCGCCGATGAGTTTCGCCGCGCCGGCGAGTCTCAACTCGACCTGACGGAACTCGAGCGAAAGAGGTACGGAACATGAGCGTGTCCCTGAAGAGCGTCGGAGCCATGACCTTGTTCGTCGCAGACCCGAAGCGCTCGAAGGCGTTCTACGAGCGCGTCTTCGACGTGACGCTCGTCTACGAGGACGAGAGCTCCGCAGCGTTCAAGTTCGAGAACACGATCGTCAACCTGCTCCAGTCGTCCAGCGCAGGCGAGCTGATCGCGCCGGCCGCCGTCGCAGCGCCGAACGCCGGCTCCACGTTCCAGCTGACGATCTGGGTCGACGATGCGAACGCGGCGTGCAAGGAGCTCGCAACGCGCGGCGTCACGCTGCTGAACGGTCCGCTCGATCGCGACTGGGGCATGCGCACCGCCGCGTTCACCGATCCCGACGGCCACGTCTGGGAGATCGCGCAGGAGCTTTCGCAGGCCGCCGGCTAGTCCGGCGGCGGCTTGATCTGGAGGCCGCCTCGGCGGATGTGCGCGGTGACGTAGCGCACGCCGTCCGGACCAGCGACGAGCGCGCGGCGCACGCCCTTGTCGACGATCAGCGCGTCGCCCGCAGCCAGCGTGCGCGCCTCGCCGTCGAGGGTGAGCGTCGCATCGCCGTCGAGCACGACGTAGAGCACATCGCGCGCATCGTTGACGTGCTCTGCCGGGCCCCCGCCGGGCGGCCACACGAGCATCGTCGCGTTCAGATCGTCGCTCTCTGCGCCCCAGACCGGGCCGCGGCTCACGCAACCGTCCGCATGTTCTCCTCGAGGTGCGTGACCGTCGACGTGCCGGGAATCGGCAGCATCACCGGCGAGCGGTCGAGCAGCCAGGGCAGCTCGACCGCGGGGCCACGGAGCCCTTCGCCGAGCGGGTTCCACGGCATGAACGCGATGCCATCGGCCTCGCACGCGTCGAGCACCGCTTCGGCGACCTGCAGCCCGCGGTTGTACTGGTTCTGCACGGAGACGATGCGCGCGACCGTCTGCGCGGCCCGCAGCTGCGCGAGGGAGAAGTTCGACACGCCGATCAGGCGGATCTTTCCCTCGGTGCGCAGCTGGTCGAGCGCGCCGATCGACTCCTCGATCGGCACCTCCGGATCGTGGCGGTGCAGCTGGTACAGATCGATCCGCTCGAGCTTCAGTCGGCGGAGGCTCGCCTCGCACGCGCGCCGCAGGTACTCGGGCCGCCCATCGCGGACACGGTCCTGAAAGCCGTAGCCGAGCCCGCCCTTCGTGGCGATGACGAGCCCGTCTGGGTACGGGTGCAGCGCCTCGGCGACGATCTCCTCGCTTGCGCCCGCGCCGTAAATGTCTGCGGTATCGATCAGGGTGACGCCGAGCTCGACCGCGCGCCGGAGCACCCGCATGCCCTCCTCGCGGTCGTCCACGATCCGCATCGCGCCGAAGCCGAGGCGGCGCACCTCGAGCTCGCCGCCGAGCATGAAGGTCGGATTCATCGGGCGGATACTAGGCTTCCGCGCGATGCAGAAGCTGCTGGTGGCCAACCGGGGCGAGATCGCGCTCCGCATCTTCCGCGCCTGCCGCGCGGAAGGGATCGCGATCGTCGCCGTCGTTGCACCGGACGACCGGGGCTCGCTGCACACACGAAGCGCGGACGAGGTCGTCGAGATCGCGTCGTACCTCGATGCCGGCGAGCACGTGCGGGCGGCGAAGGAGGCGGGCGCGGATGCCGTGCACCCCGGCTACGGGTTTCTCTCCGAGACCGCTGAGCTCGCGGAAGCGGTGCTCGCCGCCGGGCTCACGTGGGTCGGGCCGCCGCCTGCTGCATTGCGCGCCGGCGGCGACAAGCTCGCCGCGAAAGAGACGGCGCGCGCGGCCGGCGTGCCGGTGCTGCCGACCGGCGAGCCGGATGAGATCGGCTTCCCGCTGCTCGTGAAGGCGGCCGCGGGCGGCGGCGGCCGCGGGATGCGGATCGTGCGCACGCCGGCGGAGCTCGACGACGCGGTCGACGCGGCGAAACGCGAGGCCGCCGCGGCGTTCGGCGACGACACCGTCTTCTTCGAGCACTACCTCGAGCGCCCGCGGCACATCGAGATCCAGGTGCTCGCCGACATGCACGGCGCGATCATCGCGCTCGGCGAGCGCGAGTGCTCGGTGCAGCGCCGGCACCAGAAGGTGCTCGAGGAGTCGCCATCGGCCGCGCTCGACCCAGAGCTGCGCGCGCGCATGAGCGACGCCGCCGTCGCGGTCGCGCGCGCGATCGGCTACGTGGGCGCGGGCACCGCCGAGTTCATGCTCGACGGCCGCGACTTCTACTTCCTCGAGCTGAACGCGCGCATCCAGGTCGAGCATCCCGTCACCGAGCTCGTGACCGGCCGGGACATCGTGCGCGAGCAGCTGCGCATCGCGGGCGGTTCCGAGCTAGTAACAGACTGTTACTTGGCGGGGCACGCGGTCGAGGTGCGCCTCTACGCCGAGGATCCGCAGACGTTCCTGCCGCAGGCGGGACGGATCGAGCGGCTGCGCCTGCCCGAGTCGATCCGCGTCGACGCCGGCGTCGAGGAGGGCGACGAGATCGGCACGTCGTACGACCCGATGCTCGCGAAGCTGATCGCGTACGGCGCGACGCGCGCCGAGGCGTACGACGCGCTCGCTGCAGCGCTGCGTGAGACGGAAGTCGGCGGCGTCACGACGAACCTCCCGTTCCTGCGCTGGCTCGTCTCGCATCCGCTCGTGCGCGCTGGCCGCGCGACGACGGCGTTCCTCACCGAGCACCCACCGCTCTCGGAGCACTCGACGCGCGCGCCCGAGCTTGCGTGGTCGGGCGCGTGGCGGCTCAACCTCCCCGCGCCTGCGCCGCTCCCGGTGCCGAGTCTCGACGCCGGGACGCACGACCATGGGCCGGCCGTCGAGCAGTCGAGCTTGACGGCGCCGATGCCGGGAACGGTGATCAAGGTGCTCGTCGAGCCGGGCGAGCAGGTGCGCGCGCGACAGACGCTGCTCGTCCTCGAGGCGATGAAGATGGAGTCGCCGCTCGTCTCGCCCTACGACGCGACCGTTCGCGCCGTGCACGTCGCCGAGGGCGACCGGGTCGCCGGAGGCGCGCTACTTATCGAGCTCGAGGAGTGACTAGGCGAGCTTCCAGCGGCGCAGCGTCTTCAGCGGCACCGACCGGTGGGCCCGGGGGATTCTGAGGAGCCAGCGGAGCATGCTGAGTCCATCGGCCAAGGGGGACTGGAGCTAAAGCCCTGAAAGCCGGGATCGGAACCAGCTTTAAAAAAAGTTGAGATCGGTGG
>JANMQZ010000296.1:0-14583 GCA_031370755.1 Actinomycetes bacterium | reverse complement strand
ACGGTGAGCTCGCCGCGCTCGCGGGTGCGCCCCGTGCTGCGCGCGCAGCCGGGTCGTTCTGTGCGCGGAACCGGCTCGGGCTCTTCGTGCCGTGCCACCGCGTCGTCGGCGCCGGCGGGCTCGGCTCGTACGGCTCGTTCGGCCTGGCCTACAAGCGGCGCCTCCTGGAGCTCGAGGGTGTCTCTCTCTGAGGACCTCCGGAACGAGCTCGCGCAGATCGCACCCGACTCGGACTGCGATCGCCTCGCCGAGCTGTCCGGCCTCTTCCACGTCGCGGGCAGCGTCCACCTGCGCGGCCGCGGCGAGGTTGCGCTGCACCTCGATCTCGCAAGCTCCGCGGTTGCGCGCCGCGCGTTCGCGCTTCTGCGCGCGTTCGACGTCGACTCGGAGATCCGGACGTATCAGCAACACGCCTTCGACCGGCCGACGCGCTACCAGCTGCACGTCGAAGGGTCGCCGCACGCCTACGAGACGTTGCACCGCGCGGGCGTGCTCGACGGCTCGCACCGGCCGCTCGAGCGGCCGCCGCAGCGGGTGCTCGCACGCCGCTGCTGCCGCGGCGCGTATCTCCGCGGTGCGCTCCTCGGTGCCGGCTCGCTGAGCGGGCCGCGCGATCCACACCTCGAGATTCGGACTGCCGAGGCCGAAGGCGCCCGCTTCCTGGCGGAGGTCGCCGCGCGGGAGGGCGCCGAGCTGCAGCTGCTCGACCGGGGGCGCCACGCGGTCGCGTACGCCAAGGGAATCGAGCCGATCGCCGACGCTCTTGTCGCCGCCGGAGCGACCGACACCGTGCTCGTGCTCGAAGAGAGCTCGGTGCTGTCCGCGATTCGCGCGGACGCCAACCGGCTCGCGAATGCCGACCATGCGAATCTCGTTCGCACGAGCCGCGCAGCCCATGCGCAGCTCGAGGCGGTGCGCCGGCTGAACCTCGACGGCCTGCCCGACGACCTGCTCGAGCTGGCGCAGCTACGGCTTCGGCACCCGACCGCGTCGACTGCCGAGCTCGCCTCTCGCTGCAAGCCGCAGCTCACGAAAGCGTCGGCGTACAGGCGGCTGCGGCGGCTCGTCGAGCTTGCCGCCGATTAGCACTTGAAACTCGTCTAGACCGGCTCGGAGGCCGTCGTCATACTCGACAACGGCGGGTTCCGCGCTCGTCCGGCGGCGGATTCAGACCCCGTCCGTTGCCACGGTCTCGGGTGTGGTGCAAGGACCGGGAGGGTCGTCCTCGGAGCTTCCCGGTCCGCCCGCCTGCGTTCGTTTTCGCGTCGCGACCGCTTCGCTTTGCTCGCTCGCGGGTTTAGGTTCGGGGCCTGACTCGTTTCGGAGGTGGGTGTGCCGCGCCCGCCATGTCGGGCGCGGCCTTGAGCCGCTGGCATCGGTGGAAAGCTGACGACGGTTTGTGGTGTTCTGCTGATCTTCGGGAAATGCCGCCTCGCTAGACTCGCGGCAGGAAACTCGACGAAAGGCACTGCACACATGGCGAAGATCAGGGTCGGGATCAACGGCTTCGGCAGGATCGGACGGAACTTCCTCCGCGCGCAGCTCCAGCAGGGCGGCGACTTCGAGATCGTGGCCGCGAACGACCTCGGCGACACGACGACGATGGCGCACCTGCTCAAGCACGACTCCGTGCTCGGCCGGCTCGACGCGACCGTCGAGGCCGGCGACGGCTTCATCCGCGTCGGCGGCAAGGAGATCACGTTCTTCTCGGAGAAGGATCCCGCCCAGCTCCCGTGGGGCGACCTCGGCATCGACGTCGCGATCGAGTCGACGGGGCACTTCACGAGCCGCGAGGGCGCGCAGAAACATCTCGATGCAGGCGCGAAGAAGGTCGTCATCTCCGCCCCCGCGACCGACCCTGACCTGACCGTCGTGCTCGGCGTGAACGACCGCGAGTACGACCCGGAGAAGCACAACATCATCTCGAACGCGTCGTGCACGACGAACTGCATCGCGCCGGTCGCCAAGCTGCTGCACGAGGCGTACACGATCGAGCGCGGGTTCATGACCACGATTCACGCGTACACGAACGACCAGCACATTCTCGACCTCCCGCACAAGGACCTGCGGCGCGCGCGAGCGGCCGCGATCAACCTCATCCCGACGTCGACCGGTGCGGCGCGCGCGATCGGCGTCGTGCTGCCCGACCTCAAGGGCAAGGTCGACGGCATGTCGATGCGCGCACCGGTTCCGACCGGCTCGATCGTCGACCTCGTCGTGCAGGTGGCGCGCGAGACGAGCAAGGACGAGGTGAACGCGCTCTTCAAGTCGAAGGCCGACACCGGCGACCTCGAGGGCATCCTCCAGTACACCGACGAGCCAATCGTCTCCACGGACATCGTCCACTCGTCGTACTCGTCGATATTCGACAGCGACCTGACGATGGTGAACGGCAATCTCGTGAAGGTCTTCAGCTGGTACGACAACGAGTGGGGCTACAGCTGCCGCCTCGTCGACCTCGTCGCGAAGATCGCGCAGACGATGCCGGCGGCCGTCGCAGCCTGATGCGCACGCCGCGTTCCGTCCGCGACGCCGACGTCGCGGGCAAGACCGTCCTCGTCCGGGCGGATCTCAACGTGCCGCTCGAGAACGGCGAGGTCGCCGACGACACGCGCATCCGCTCCTCGCTGCCGACGCTCGCACTGCTGCTCGAGGGGCGTGCCGCCGAGATCCGCGTGTGCTCGCATCTCGGGCGGCCGAAGACCGACGAGGACCGTGCCACATACTCGCTCGCGCCCGTAGAGCAGAGGCTGCGCGAGCTCCTGCCCGACGAGCGGATCCGCGTGCTCGAGAACACGCGCTTCAACCCCGGCGAGACGAAGAACGACGAGGCCTTCGCGCGGGAGCTGGCCGACGGCTGCGACGTCTACGTCAACGACGCCTTCGGCTCCGCGCACCGGGCGCATGCCTCGACCGAAGGCGTGGCGCACCTGCTGCCCGCGTACGCCGGCCTGCTTCTGCTCGCGGAGCTCGAGCATCTGGGCGCGCTGCTCGGCGACGTCGAGCAGCTGTTCGTGCTCATCTCCGGCGGCGCGAAAGTCGACGACAAGCTCGGCGTGCTGCAGAACCTCGGCGGGCGTGCCGACGCCGTCCTGATCGGGGGCAAGATGGCCGAGCAGGTGCGCGTCGAGAACCCGCTCGACTTCGAGGTCGTGCTGCCCACCAACGTCGTCGGCGCATCGGAGTTCTCAGCCGATGCGGACTCAGGGGTGTTTCCCTTCGACGGGCTTCCGGACGGCTGGCTCGGCCTCGACATCGGGCCGGCGTCGCGCGAGCGCTTTGCCGATGTGATCGCGAGCGCGGGGACGATCTTCTGGAACGGCCCGATGGGCGTCTTCGAGTGGCCGCAGTTCGCGGAGGGCACGAAGGCGGTCGCCGAGGCGGTGGCCGCGAACGACCGCGCGTTCTCGGTCGTCGGCGGCGCCGACTCCGTGCGCGCGCTGAACGAGCTCGGCCTCGCGGAGAAGATCTCCTGGGTGTCCACGGGCGGCGGCGCGAGCCTCGAGCTGCTCGAGGGCAAAGAGCTACCCGGGGTCGCCGCGATCCCAGCGGCCTAGGATCTCTGCGTGATCGTCGCCGGCAACTGGAAGATGTTCACGGGGCCGGACCGGGCGGCGCTTGCTGCACGCGTCGGGAGCATCGACGGCGTCGATGTGATCGTGGCGCCGCCGTACACCGGGCTGAGCGCATGCGTCGACACCGGTCTCACGACGTTTGCGCAGAACGTGCACTGGGAGACCGAGGGCGCCTACACGGGCGAGATCTCGCCGGCGATGCTGCTCGAGCTCGGCGTCAAAGGGGCGATCGTCGGCCACTCGGAGCGGCGTCAATACTTCGGTGAGACCGACACGGGAGTCGCACGCCGCGCGCACGCCGCGCTCGCCGCGGGCCTTGGCGTCATCGCCTGCGTCGGCGAGACGGCAGAGCAGCGCGACACGGGCGACACCGAGACCGTGCTGCGCATCCAGGTCGAGGCGATCGGCGACGCATGCGGTCCGAACGAGCGGCTCGTGCTCGCGTACGAGCCGGTGTGGGCGATCGGCACCGGCGTGACCGCGACGCCCGAGCTCGCGCAGGAGGCGCACGCCTACATCAAGTCGCTGCTCGACCGGCCCGTCCTCTACGGGGGCTCGGTCAAGCCCGACAACGCAGCAGAGCTGATGGCCGAGCCGGACATCGACGGCGCACTCGTCGGCGGCGCCTCGCTCGACATCGACTCGTTCGCAGCCATATGCGAAGCAGCGGCACGTTCCCGCTCGTAGCGCTCGTCATCCTCGACGGGTGGGGCTGCGCCCCGCCCGGGCCGGGGAACGCGGTCGCACTCGCCGACACGCCGGTCTTCGACCGGCTCTGGGCCGAGTTCCCGCACACGCGACTCGCCGCCTCCGGCGAGGCGGTCGGGCTGCCGGCCGGCCAGATGGGCAACTCCGAGGTCGGCCACCTCACGATCGGCTCCGGCCGCGTGCTCGACCAGGACTTCCAACGCGTCAACCGCGCGGTCGCCGACGGGTCGCTCCATGAGAACGAGGCGCTCGTCTCGGCGTTCCGCCGCGCGCGCGAACGGGGCGGCGACGTTCACCTCTTCGGTCTCGTCTCGCACGGCGGCGTCCACTCGCACATCGAGCACCTGCGCGCGCTGCTCGAGCTCGCCCGGCGCGAGGGCATGGCCGAGCGAACCTGGATCCACGCGTTCACGGACGGGCGCGATGTGTCCCCGACGTCCGCGGTGCGCGATCTCGCAGAGTTGCCCGACGACCGCATCGCCACGATCTCCGGCCGCTACTACGCGATGGACCGCGACAAGCGGTGGGAGCGGACACAACTCGCGCTCGACGCCATCATGCACAAGGGAAAGCCCACCGCCGCGCCGGCCGTCGCTCTCGTGCAGCAGAGCTACGAAGCCGGCGTCACGGACGAGTTCATCGTCCCGGTCTGGCGCGAAGGGCGGCCCGCACTCGCCCCGGAGCGCGACGTCGCGATCTGCTTCAACTTCCGCCCCGACCGGATGCGGCAGCTGGCGGAGAAGCTCGGCGGGCTCCGAGTGGACGTGACCACGATGACGCAGTACCGCGAGGACTTCGACTTTCCCGTCGCGTTCCCGGAGCAGCACGTCGAGCAGGTGCTGGCCGAGGTGCTCGCCGAGGCCGGCGTGCGCCAGCTGCACATGGCCGAGACGGAGAAGTACGCGCACGTCACGTACTTCTTCAACGGCGGCCGCGAGGACGAGTTCGCGGGCGAGACGCGGCTGCTCGTGCCGTCGCCGCGCGACGTGCCGAGCTACGACCACAAGCCGGAGATGTCGGCCGTCCAGCTCACGGATCTGTTCGTCGAGAAGATCGGCGACGGCTACGCGTTCGCGGTCGTCAACTTCGCGAACCCGGACATGGTCGGCCACACCGGCGTGATCCCGGCGGTCGTGCGGGCGGTTGAGACGGCCGACGCCTGCCTCGGCCGCGTGGTCGACGCGGTCACGGCGCTCGGCGGCGTCTGCCTCGTCACCGCCGACCACGGCAACGCCGAGAAGATGCTCGAGGACGACGGGGTGAGCCCGCACACCGCCCACACGACGAACCTCGTGCCCTTGCTCCTGACCGAAAAGGGACTCAAGCTGAGGGAGCATGGCGAATTGTCCGACCTCGCGCCCACGATTCTGGCAGTTCTCGGTTTTGCCCGGCCCTTACAAATGTCCGGGGAAAACCTCATCGAAATCTCGTAACCCGGGTATCATGAGGTCACTTGTCGCTGCCACAGCCTGACTTCGGGGTCCTGCGGAAGGCACAGCGTGGTGATGAACGCGCCTTCACGATCATCGTCCGCGCCTACCAAGTGCCGGTCTACAACTACGTGTTGCGTCTGGTCGGCGACCGCGCGCTCGCCGAGGATCTGACGCAGGAGGTCTTCCTCCGCGTCTACCAGGGCCTGCCGCGCTTCTCGCTCCGCTCGAAGTTCACGACCTGGCTCTTCCAGGTGACGAAGAACCGCGTGCTCGACGAGCTCCGCGCGCTCGAGCGGCGCCCGCGCTCCGTCGTCGACATCGAGGATGTGCCGCCGCTCGAGGTGCTCGACCAGCCGTTCGAACGGCTCGAGGCGATCGACGCCGTCTGGCGCGCCGTCGCGAACCTCAACGTCGACCTGAAGATGGCGCTCCTGCTGCGCGACATCGTCGGTCTCTCGTACACCGAGATCGCCGACTCGCTCGAGGTCACGCTCGCCACCGTCAAGTGGCGGATCTACAAGGCTCGCGAAGACGTGCAGCTCGCGCTCGCCCGCGAGGGCATTCATCTCTACGGCGACGAGGCGGCAGAGCCGACCCCGGCCGCCGTCGAGCAGCTCGTCCAGCGTTAGCGCGAGTACCGCGTCAGCCAGGCCGCGAGGTTCTGCGCCTGCTGCTCCGCCGTCGCGGCATGGGGCACAGGCGACACCTGCGTGACCGTTGCAGGCGGGGGCTTCGAGCCGCCGCCGGTCGTAGCGACCACGGCGGCGACGCCGCCGCCGATCGCCGCGACAGCGACCGCTGCGAGCGCAACGGCCGGGCGCACGCGGCGCCGCCCCGGCGGGCGCGCCAGGATCTCGGTCGCGCGCTGCGACGGATGCTCGGGGAGCGGTAACGTCGGAGCCTCGGGGAGCGTGGCGGCGAGCTCCTGCGCGACCGCGGCGGCCGACGCCGGACGCCGGCTCGGCTCGGGGTCGAGGCAGCGCATGACCACCGCCGCGAGCGCCGCCGGCGTATCGACGGGCGGCTGGATCGTCGTCGCGGCCGCGAGCTCCGCGATCGATGACGGCGCTCGCGGCGGCAGCCCGGTGAGCAGCTCGTACAGCACCGCTCCGACGCCGTAGACGTCGGCCGCCGCGGTGACCACTTCGCCGCGCGCCTGCTCGGGTGCGAGGTACGCGGCCGTGCCGAGCACGGTGCCGGCCATCGTCAGCCGCGTCCCTTCGAGGCCGAACGCGATGCCGAAGTCGCCGAGCTTGAGCACGCCGTCGCGGCGGAGGAGCAGGTTCTGCGGCTTCACGTCCCGGTGCACGAGGCCGGCGGCGTGCACCGCGGCGAGGCCGCGGCAGGCCTGGACACCGAGCTCCGCCGCCTCGTCGGGCAGCAGCGGGCCGCGGCGCGCGACGAGCTCGGCGAGCGTCTCGCCGTCGACGTACTCCATCGCCATGAACGGGCGGCCGTCGTCCTCGCCGACATCGTAGCCGTGCACGACGTTCGGATGCGCGAGCCGCGCGGCGAGGCGGGCCTCGCGGAGAAAGCGTGCGCGCAGCTCTTCGTCGCGCGCGAGATTCTCGGCCAGGCGCTTCAGCGCGACGGGACGGTCGAGCTCGACGTCGCGGGCGAGGTCGACCACGGCCATCGCGCCGTGCCCGAGCGGGCGCTCGAGCTCGTAGCGGCCTGCGACCATCAGTCGCCGCCCTCGCCGCCGTGCTTCTTGTGGCCTTTGCCCTTGCCGTTCGGGACGAGCTCCGGCGAGCACACGATCCGCGCCGCGAGGTCGTTGACGCCGCTCGAGAGCGGTTCGAGCAGCCGCCGCGGGATGCGGTGCGCGTTCACCGCCGCCACCACTTGCTGCTGCAACGCGACAACGCTCGACTGCGCCTCGCACCCGTTGTTCGCGGCGAGCGCCGCAGCGATCGCGTTCGCCTCCTGCGCCCAGTCTCGAGCGAGCGCGCGCGGCAGCTTCGGCTCCGCCGGCTTCGGCTGCTCAGCCTGCGAGCCGCAGCCGGCGAGCACGGCGGCAATGCTCGCGAGGACGGCTGCTCGTCTCATTCGCCCACCCCGAGCCGCGCGGCCAGCGCCTCGGGCAGCCCCGCTGCGCGCATCTCGGCCTGTGTCTGCTCGATGTCGTACGGCACGCGCCGGAACGATGCCGTCCGCGCCGCGAGATCGAGCACGAGATAGGCGGCGTGCGGGTCGCCGTCGCGCGGCTGGCCGACCGACCCCGGATTCAACACCCAGCGCGCCTCGCCCAGACCGAGCACCGTGCCGTCCGGCGAGGCGGCGCCTTCGAGCTCCGTCCCGCGCAGCGCGACGTGCAGCGCCGCGTGGCTGTGGCCGACGAGGACGAGCTGCTCCTCGGTCAGAAGCAGCGTCGCGAGCGCGGCTTCGCTCGTGAGGACGTACTCCCAGACCGGGTCGCGCGCGCTGCCGTGAAAGAGCGCGACATCGTGCGCCGAGCCGTACGGCTCGAGCCCGTTCAGCCACTCGAGCGACTGCTCGCTGAGCACGCCGCGCGTCCACGCGGCTGCAACGCCGGCGTCGCCGCTGAACTCGTACAGATCGAGACTGCCTCTCACCGCAAGATCGTGGTTCCCGCAAAGGCACGTCGTTGCACGTGCGCGCACGAGCTCGCAGCACTCCTCGGGGCGCGGCCCGTAGCCGACGATGTCGCCGAGGCACCACAGCTCCTCCACCGGATCGGCGTCGATCGCGGCGAGCACGCTCTCGAAGGCGTGGAGATTCGCATGGATATCGGAGACGACGGCGACGCGCATGGCTACAGCCTGCCGACGAGCAGGCCGGCGAGCGTCGGCACCGTCGCCGGAATCGTCGACGTTGCGAGCAGCAGCAGCCCCCAGGCGCCCGCGGTGAGACCCGTCGCGACGGCGGCATGCAGGCGGCGGCGCACGGCGACGCCGAGCAGCGCCGGTGCGACAAGATCGAGCCAGCCCATGGTTGCCCCGCCGAACGTCGCGTCCTGCAGTCGGGGGATCGGGTGACCGGCGGCCGACGGGAGGCCCGCGTGGTGGAGCGCCTGCGACGCCGGCCCGACCTGGGGCGTTCCCCAGACGAGCACGACGTCGACGACGGCGAGCACGACGAGACCGGCGGCGAGCGACCACGCAGGCGCGACCGTCGCGGCGATCTCGGCGATCGTCACGGCCGCGAGCGCGATCAGTGCGACGGCGCAGCCCTGCGCGAGCAGGCCGTGACCGAGCCAGGCGACGAGCCAGAGCACGACGACGAGCGGTGCGCGCCTCGCGCTCGCAGCGGCGAGTGCCGGTGTCGCGACCGCGGCGAGGAGCGCGAGCGCGTGCGGCCCGCCCGCGACGACGCGCAGCACGACGATGCCGATCGCGAGCGCGACAGCCGGGAGGGCAATGCCCACCCAACCGAGCCGTCCGCGCGTCGTCGCCTTTCGCGGTACGAGGACGATCGCCGCCTGCACCGCGCACAGGACGACGTACGACGGGGCGAGGCTCAGGGGCCCGGCGTTTCCGGGAGGTTGCGGATGCCCTCGGTCGTCTGGTACTTCGACCAGGAGTCCTGAAGGGCTGCGATCAGCTCCTCGACGAAGCGCGGCGAGGCGTTGATCCGACCGACGACCGCGCCCGGCACGTCTCCCGTCTCGACCTCGTGCTCGATCCGCGCGAAGGTCAGCGTGAACTCGTAGCGCGAGAAGCTGATGTTCGCGAAGTTCGCGTACGACCCGGCGATGTCAGCAGGGTCGAGGTGGATGTTGAGGCGGCGCTCGCCGTCGTCGGGCTCCTGCGGCACCAGTTCGTCGTCCACGCCGGAATACTAGAGGGGTGCAGCCGAACCTCCGCCTCCAGCAGGTTTTCCGGCTCGCGGGAGCGATCGTCCTCACCCTCGCCGGCGGCACGATCGGCTTTCACCAGACGCTGCCGGAATCGTGGCTTCAGGCGTTCTACCGCGCCGTCGTCACCTCGACGCTCGCCGGTCTCGACACCGTGCCGGCCAACGACAGCGCGCGCATCGTCTCGATCGTGCTCGTTCTCGCCGGGTTGACGATCATCGCCTACGCGGGTGCGGTTATCGTCGAGGCGATCGCCGGCGGCGTCCTCACGGGTGTCCTGGCCGAACGACGGAGGGGACGGACGATCGAGCGCCTGCAGGACCACTTCATCATCTGCGGTTACGGCCGCGTCGGCCGCCAGGTCGCGGAGGAGTTTCGCGCTGCCGGCGTGCCCTATGTCGTCCTCGACTTTCGCGAGGACGCGACGGCGGCCGCGACGGAGCACGGCGACCTGCTGATCGAGGGCAACGCCGCGGACGACGCCGACCTGAAGCGCGCCGGGATCGATCGCTCCGCGGGTCTCGTCGTCGCGTCAGACGACGACGCGGACAATCTCTACATCTCGCTCTCGGCGCGCCACGTGCGGCCCGACATCCAGATCGTCGCGCGCGCCTCCGACTCCGACGCCGAGCGGAAGCTCCTGCTCGCGGGCGCCGACCGCGTCGTCATGCCGTACACCGCCGCCGGCCGCACGATGGCGAACCTCGTGCTGAAGCCGCAGGTGATGTCGTTCCTCGACGCGGTGACGACAGCAACCGGCCCCGATCTGCACATGGCGGAGATCGAGATGGACGAGACGTGCGCGAACGCGGGCAAGACGATCCGCGAGATCCGCGTCCGACACGAGACCGGAGCGATCATCGTCGCGCTGCGAAAGCGCGCCGGCACGTTCGACACCCCGCCGGAGCACGTCGCCAGTTTCGATGCGGGCGACGTCATGGTCTGCGTCGGCACGACTGCGGAGCTGCAACGACTCGAGGATCTCTTCGCGCGCGGCGAGGCCGTTGGCGCCTGATCCCGTCACAGCGCTTGCCGACCGCATCGGCGCGGGCGTCACCCTCGAGCGGCCGAGCGATCCCGAGCACGGCGACTACGCGACGAACGCGGCGATGAAGCTCGCCGGCACGCGCCGGCAGGCGCCGCGCGAGCTTGCGGCCGAGCTCGCCGAGTCGGCGCTCGCGCTGCCCGAGGTCGAGCGCGCGGAGATCGCAGGCCCGGGCTTCGTCAACCTCTTCCTCTCGGACGCGTGGCTCGGCGAGGCGCTCGGCGCGGTGCTCGACGCGGGCCCGGCGTTCGGCGGCGCCCAGGCGCAGCCGAAGCAGCGCTTCCTCGTCGAGATGGTCTCGGCGAACCCGACGGGGCCGATCACCGTCGCGTCCGCGCGGAACGGCGCGTTCGGCGACTCCGTCGCGCGCCTGCTCGCGTTCGCGGGACACGACGTTGAGCGCGAGTACTACTACAACGACTCGGGCGCGCAGATGGACAGCTTCCGCGCGTCGGTCGAAGCGGTAAGGCGTGGGGAGGAGCCGCCCGCCGACGGCTACCAGGGCGAGTACATCGCCGAGATCGCGCGCGTGCCGGGCGATCCCGTCGCCGCGATGCGCAAGCAGATCGAGGACACGCTCGAGCGCTTTCGCATCCACTTCGACTCGTGGGTGAACCAGATCGAGATGGAGAAGCGCGTCGCCGCCCTCCTCCCTGAGATCGACACGTACGAGGCCGACGGCACCCTCTGGGCGCGCACGACGGCGTTCGGCGACGACAAGGACAGGCCGCTCGTGCGCTCGTCCGATGGCTCCTTCCTCTACTTCGCCGCGGACATCGCCTATGTGCAGGACAAGCTCGAGCGCGGCTTCGGCACCGCGATCTACGTGCTCGGGGCCGACCACCACGGCTACATCGGTCGCCTGAAGGCGGCGGCGGCGATGCTCGGTTACGACCCGGAGCGCGTCGAGGTGCTGATCTACCAGCTCGTCCATCTTCTGCAGGGCGGCGAGCAGACGAAGATGTCGAAGCGCCGTGGCGACGTCGTCTTCCTCGAGGAGTTCATCGAGGAGATCGGTCTCGACGCCGCGCGTTGGTATCTCGTGAATCGCGGCCCCGACCAGACGATCGAGATCGACGTCGACCTTGCCGCGGAGCGCTCGCAGAAGAACCCGGTCTACTACGTGCAGTACGCGCATGCGCGCATCGCGGGGATCCTGCGGAACGCCGACGGCGCCGAGATGTCGCCCACGCCGGCCGGGCCGCTCGCGCCGGAAGAGCGCGAGCTCGTGAAGCGGCTGCTGGAGCTGCCCGCGATCGCGGCGGACGCGGCGGACAAGCGAGGCCCCCAGGCGATCCCCACGTACGCGATCCGCGTCGCCGACGACTTCCACCGCTTCTACCACGAGCATCGCGTGCTCGAGAGCGAGGAGCAGGCGTTTCGCCTCGCGCTCTGCCGGGCGACGCAGCTCGTGATCGCGCGCTGCCTCGACCTCGTCGGGGTTGAGGCGCCGGAGCGGATGTAGGGTCCGGGCCACGTGCGTAGGCTCGACGGAGCACGATCAACAGCGGAGGTGCCGGCTTTGCCGGCGCCGGAGCGGGTATGAGCTCAGCGCGCCAGGCCCCGGATCGCAACATCGCGATGGAGCTCGTCCGCGTGACGGAGGCCGGCGCGATGGCCGCCGCGCGCTGGATCGGCCGCGGTAAGAAGGAGAGCGCCGACCAGGCGGCGGTCGACGCGATGCGGTTCGTGCTCGACAGCGTGAGCATGCGCGGGCGCGTCGTGATCGGCGTAGGGGAGAAGGACGAGGCGCCGATGCTCTACAACGGCGAGGAGGTCGGCAACGGCGACGGGCCGGAGGTCGACGTCGCCGTCGATCCGCTCGAGGGCACGCGGCTGACCGCACTCGGGCAGCCCGGCGCGATCAGCGTGATCGCCGTCGCCGAGCGCGGCACGATGCTCTTTCCCGGCGCGGCGTTCTACATGGAGAAGATCGCCGTCGGCCCGCGCGCCGTCGGCGCGATCGACATCACCAAGAGCCCGGCGGAGAACGTCGCGGCCGTCGCTGCCGCGCTCGAGAAGACCGCGCGCGAGGTCGACGTCGTCGTGCTCGAGCGGGACAGGCACGAGCAACTGATCGACGAGCTTCGCGAAGCCGGCGCGCGCGTGAAGCTGATCCGCGACGGCGACGTCGCGCCCGCGATCGCGGCTGCGCAGGCAGGCACCGGCGTCGACATGCTCTACGGCATCGGCGGCACGCCGGAGGGCGTCATCTCGGCGGCGGCGCTGAAGTGCGTCGGCGGCGGCATCCAGGGACGCCTCTGGCCGCGCAACGACGAGGAGCGGCAGCAGCTGCTCGACGCGGGGCTCGATCCCGCGCGCGTGCTGTACGTGAACGATCTCGTTGCCGGCGAGGACGTCTTCGTCGCCGCGACCGGCGTCACGAACGGGCCGCTGCTCGCGGGCGTGCAGTACACGCCGGGCGGGGCGGTAACCGATTCGATCGTCATGCGTTCGCGCTCGGGGACCGTGCGGCGCGTCAGCGCCCAGCAGTCGCTCGAGAAGCTGTCCGCGTTGACCGGCTTCGAGTACCGGTAGAGCAGAACCGAACGACCGCAACCTGGTTTAAACCAGGTTGCGGTCTCCGGCTCAGACCGCGATCGCCTCGTTCTCCATCTCAGGGGCATACAACCCCGAGCGCGCAGCGCTGTTCATCTTCGCGCGGTGGTAGTACGCGCGCTGCCCGGCCTCGGCGTTCTCGGGCTTACCCGCCCATGCCTTGATTGCAGGCGCCTGGAGCGCGCGGCCGTACGAGAACGAGAGCGCCCACGGATGCGGGCCTCGTGCGCTCATCGCGTTTAGGTGCGCGGTTGCGTCCTCGTCCGACTGGCCGCCGGAGAGGAAGACGATGCCGGGCACCGCGGCCGGCACGTGCTTGTAGAAGCACTTGAGCGTCCACTCGGCGACCTCGTCGACGCCGGCGCGGTTCGAGCCGTCGTAGCCCGAGAGCACCATGTTCGGCTTCAGGAGCGTGCCGAAGATGTCGACGCGCTGGTCGAAGAGCTCCGTGTAGAGCGCGTCGAGCACGCGGCACGTGACGTGGTAGGCGCGTTCGATCGTGTGCGTGCCGTCCATCAGCACTTCCGGCTCGACGATCGGGACGATCCCGGCCTCTTGGCAGAGCGCGGCAGAGCGCGCGAGCGCGTGCGCGTTCGTCCAGATGCAGTAGTCGCTCGGCAGCGTGTCGGTGATCGAGTACGTCGCGCGCCACTTCGCGAAGCGCGCACCGAGGCCGTGGTACTCGGTGAGCCGTTCGCGCAGGCCGTCGAGGCCCTCCGTGACGGTCTCGCCCTCGGCGTGCGCGAGCGGCTTCGCACCCTGGTCGACCTTGATGCCGGGGATGACGCCCTTCGACGCGAGCAGATCGGGGAACGGCGTCCCGTCGGACGCGCTCTGGCGGATCGTCTCGTCGAAGAGGATGACGCCGCTGATGTACTCCTCGGCGCCCGGCGTCGTGAAGAGCAGGTCGCGGTACGCGCGACGGTTCTCCTCGGTCGACTCGATGCCGATCGAGTCGAAGCGCTTCTTGATCGTGCCGCCGCTTTCGTCCGCGGCGAGGATTCCCTTGCCCTCGGCGACGAGCGCCTCGGCGGTCTCGTGCAGGTCGTGCTGGCCCATCGCTACGCCTTCTCCCTGTCCGGTGTCGTTCCCCGGATTATTCCGACCGCGGCGGGGCGGGGCTCAGCGGAGGCGGCCGCGACCGCCACGGCCCCAGAGGGCGTTGCGGCGGGTCTCGGCGGAGCACGGACGGTTCATACGGATCTGAGACGCCGGCAGAGGGCCTTTCTTGCGCCTCGCTAGAATCGAGCCGCCGCATGCGGACGTAGCTCAGTTGGTAGAGCACTGGCTTCCCAAGCCAGGTGTCGTGGGTTCGAGTCCCATCGTCCGCTCTTTCGCCCGCATGCTGTCTGCGGGCAACTACGGACGACGCCGAGCCCGCGACTGCCGATACTTCTCCCATGAGCACCGCGGAAGCCACCACGCTGTTCCCGCCC
The DNA here is from genome assembly GCA_031370755.1 of Actinomycetes bacterium. Taxonomy (GTDB): domain Bacteria; phylum Actinomycetota; class Thermoleophilia; order Gaiellales; family Gaiellaceae; genus Palsa-739. The sequence continues at coordinate 10 of JANMQZ010000296.1, read as the reverse complement.
GAGGCCGAGG
>JANMQZ010000272.1:0-1990 GCA_031370755.1 Actinomycetes bacterium | reverse complement strand
GCCGAGCCGATCAAGCAGGTGCCCGTCGCCGACCGCGAGCTCTACGACACGCCGATCCCCTACTAACGGTCGGACTCGTGATTGCGGCGTACTCGGCCGGCAGCGCGCTTGTCTGGATCGTCTGGGTGGTCGCGGGCTTCTCGTGCCTCGCCTCGGGCGTTGCCGTCGTCTCATTCTCGAACCCGTTCTACTCCGCGCTCGCGCTGATCGGGAACCTCGGCTCGCTCGCAGTGCTCTACCTGCTGCTCTCGGCGGAGTTCGTCGCAGCCGCGCAGGTGCTCGTCTACGCGGGCGCGGTCATGGTGATGTTCCTCTTCGTGATCGCGTACGTCGGCCCGCGCGCGGAGACGCCGTGGGCGGGCGGGCCGAGCTGGAAGACGGTCGCCGCAGTGCTCGCAGCCGGCGCGATCTTCCTCGAGATCATCGTCGTCATCGCGCTGAAGGCGAGCAACCGCCTCGCGCACACCGATCACGTGAACGCGACGTTCGGCTCGCCCGGCTGGATCGGCCGCCTGTTCCTCACCGACCACCTGCTCGCGTTCGAGATCACCTCGATCGTGCTGCTCGTCGCCGCCGTCGGCGGCGTCATCCTCGGCTCGCACACGAAGCGCAGCCAGCTCGAGGAGGCGGCGCAGTGAGCGGCCCGAGCATCGCCTGGTATCTCGGCGTCGCCGCGTTCCTCTTCGGCATCGGCGCGCTCGGCGTGCTGGTCCGGCGCAATCCGCTGATCGTGCTGCTCTCGCTCGAGCTGATGCTGAACGGCGCGAACCTCGCGCTGATCGCGTTCGCGCGCCACGCGCAGAACGGCGCCGGCCAGATCTTCGCGCTCGCCGTGATGGCAGTCGCCGCCTCCGAGGTCTGCGTCGGGCTCGGCCTCGTCGTCGCAATCCACCGCCGCAACCTCACGCTCGACGTCGACCGGCTTTCGGAGCTGCGCGGATGATCGCCGGCGCGTGGCTCTGCCTCGTCGCGCCGCTCGCGGGCGCGATTCTGATCACGCTCGCCGGCGAGCGGATCTCGCGGCGCACGGCGGGCTGGCTCTCGACCGCCTCCGTCTTCGTCGCGTTCGCGGGCGCCGTCTGGTCGTTCTTCGGCCTCCGCTTGCACGGCTCCGAGCACAGCGCGATCTCGACCGCGTGGACATGGCTCGAGAGCGGCAGCTTCAAGGTCGGGCTCTCCGTGCTCGTCGACCCGCTCTCGACGATGATGATGCTGATCGTCAGCGGCGTCGGCGGCCTGATCGTCCTCTACTCGATCGGCTACATGGACGGCGACGACGAGGAGCGCCGCTACTTCGCGTATATGTCGCTCTTCGTCTTCTCGATGCTGCTGCTCGTGCAGGGCGGCAACCTGCTGATCCTGCTCGCGGGCTGGGGCCTCGTCGGCCTCTCCTCGTACCTGCTGATCGGCTTCTGGCACGAGCGGCCGACCGCGGTCGCCGCCGCGAAGAAGGCGTTCGTGATGAACGCGTTCGGCGACGCGACGATGGCGCTTGCGTTCTTCGTGCTGATCGCGCACTCCGGCTCGCTCGCGTTCAGCGACTCGTTCGCGACCGCGGGGCATCTCTCGTCGACGACCGGGAACCTCGTCGCGCTCGGCCTGCTCGGCGGCGCCGCGGCGAAGTCGGCGCAGATCCCGCTCCACACCTGGCTCCCGGACGCGATGGAGGGCCCGACGCCGGTCTCCGCGCACATCCACGCTGCGACGATGGTGACGGCGGGCGTCTACCTGATCGCGCGCACGCACCCGATCTTCGAGCAGGCACGCACGATCGAGTTGATCGGCGCAGGCATCGGCGCGCTGACGCTGCTCGTCGCGGGCCTGATCGCACTCGTCCAGACCGACATCAAGCGCGTCATCGCGTACTCGACGATGTCGCAGATCGGCTACATGGTCGTCGGCGCGGGGCTCGGGGCCTACGGCAACGGGATGTTCCACCTGATGACGCACGCGTTCTTCAAGGCGCTGCTCTTTCTCTCCGCCGGGCTCG
>JANMQZ010000259.1:0-1823 GCA_031370755.1 Actinomycetes bacterium | reverse complement strand
CGCACCCGCGGCGAACACCTTCGCCCCGGCCGGCGTCTCGTAGTACGTCATCTGCGCGGTGAAGCCGGGGCCGTAGAGATTCGGGATCTCTGCGACGACCTTGACGCCCTTCGGAGATGCGGCCGACGTGGCGTCGATCTCGATGCCGCCGCTGCCGACGGTGTCGCCGGTGCCGATGTCCATCTGTGAGAAGAGCCAGGGCGTCGTGCTCGCGGCCGAGCGGAGGATCCACGGGCCGCGATGGCCGCCGCGATCGTTCGCCCGGTACTGCACGCCGATCAGTGCCGCTTCGGGCCGGCCGAGGTCGCGCCACTGCGCGATACGCGTCATGACGCCGTTGTGGATCGTGATCTTCCAGAAGAAGTTGTTCGCTGCGAGGAACGCGAGGTTGCCGCCCAGGTCGCGGTACTTGGTCACGACGTCGTACTCGTGCGTCGTCACGTACTCATGGTGTCCCGAGAAGATGATCAGGTCGTAGGCGCTCGCGAGTGTCTTGCCGTCGCGCACACTCCGGAGCTCCGCGTCGGAGAGATAGTCGACATTCCGGTTGGTGCTCGTCAGCCAGCGCACGAACGGCGCGTCGTACTGCTTCCAGTGCGGCGGCACGCCGCGGTTGAGGAACGGGCGGTGGAGCCGCGCCTGGAGCTTCTTCCACCCGGCATACCAGGTGTCGGGGGAGCCGTCGCCGTTGTCGTCGCGGAAGTTGTACGCCTGCCAGGTCTGCGTCGGCATCACGACGGCGACGCGATACGTGCCGAGGTGCGCGGGCCGCAGGACGAAGGGTGCGTAGCCGACGCGGGCGCCGGGGGCTGTCAGCTGAGCGAAGTACACACCGCTCTTCCAGGAGCCGATCGAGATCGTGATCACGCGACGCCCTGCGACCGAGCCGATGGGCGCAGGCTGCGTGACCGGCGTGCCGAGCATGACGTCGTTCGGGACGGTCTCGACGCTCTCGCCGCCGGTGCGGAAGATCTGCACGGACACGTCCGGTGCCTTGTCGTTGATGACGAGCATGGCGCGGTCGCCGGGGCCGTAGCTCTCGAGGGTGAAATAGGCGGTGACCTTGGGCTTGGTCGAGTCCTTGACGTGGCCGGCGTTGCCGATCAGCTCGATCTCGTCGGCGTCGAGCTCCATGCCGTGCCCAGCCTTCGCGGGCGAGTGCTGCTGGGTCGAGACGGTGCTGAACACTGCGGGGGCCGCTGCGAGAGCGGCGAGCAGCACGGCGACGCGGGTCGCGGCGCTGCGACAGATGCGGGTGTCGGTAGCCATGCGGCCACCGTCGAAGCGCCCGCAAATGCAGCTCTCAGGGACGGCTCACGCGCGGCTCACGGCCACGGCGGCCGCTCTCGTAATCGATCGCCGGAACGGCTACAAACGGGGGGTGGCCGAGTTCCGGATCCTGGGGCCTCTCGAAGTGCTTGCCGATGACGGAGAGCCGCTCGCGCTCGGCGCGCAGAAGCAGCGCGCCGTCCTCGCCGTGCTCGTCCTGCGCGCGAACGAGGTCGTGTCGACGGAGTTCCTCGTCACAGCGCTCTGGGGCGAGCGGCCGCCGCGCACGGCCACGACGTCGCTGCAGAACTCGATCTCCGCGTTGCGCAAGCTGCTCGGGCCTGACCTGCTGTTGACGCAGCCGCCCGGCTACCGGCTTCGCGTCGAGCCGGACGCGATCGATCTGGGTCGCTTCGAACGGCTCGTCGCGGCGGCGCGCGGCGCCGAGCCTGCCGAGCGGGCCGACCTGCTGCGCGAGGCCCTGGCGCTGTGGGGTGGGGAGCCGCTCGCGGTGATGGCGTTCGAGCCGTTCGCGATCTCCGTGGGGCGCCGCC
>JANMQZ010000208.1:0-8024 GCA_031370755.1 Actinomycetes bacterium | reverse complement strand
GGTGCTCGTTGCAGGGGTGCGATGGGCGTCGCGATGCAAGGACGCAGGGAGCGCCGCTAGTGAACTAGCGGCGCGACTGAGGACGCGGCAGCGCGGCGTCCATCGCGGCCCTGCGGCTCAGTCTCCGTTGCGCCAGACCCTCCTAGCGAGGCGGCTGCTGCTTCGAGCTTGTCGGCGAGGCGCTCGAGCACGACGACATCGCTGTCGTCCAGCTCGTCGGCGCCGCCGATGTGCACCGTCGCGCCTTCGAGCTCCGCGAGCAGCGCGTCGAGCGCCGCGATCGGGTCGACGTCGCCGCTGATCGTCGCCGGCGGCGGAACGGCCTCGGCGAGCACGCGCACCGGTTGCGGGCGCCGCCAGCGGAACGCGACGACTGTGAGCGCGACGAGCGCAGGCACGAAGAGGAGGGCGAGTAGCACTACAGCCACTCTAGGATCCGGGTATGACGGAGGCCCGGCTCGTGCGATCGGACAGCGGCTGGCTCGAGCCCGAGGGCGACGGCTGGTACGTGCTGAATGCCATCGACGCGCGCTGGCGCTCGAACGAGATGGGCTGGTACTGCAGCTTCGAGGGTGCCGAGCGCTTTCCGGAGCTGGGCCTCAACATCAACTTCCTGCCGCCCGGAAAGCCGATCGCGATGTACCACCACGAGCCGCACCAGGAGGGGTTCTTCGTCCTCCGCGGCGACGCGATCCTCGTCGTCGAGGGCGAGGAGCACGCGCTGCGCCGCTGGGATCACGTGCATTTCGAGCCCGGCGTCGCGCACGTCGTCGTCGGCGCGGGCGAGGGCGCGCTCGTACTGGCCGTAGGCGGCCGGGTCGGCGGCGGAGGCGCGACCTATCCCGTCGACGCCGCCGCGCTGCGCCACGACGCGGGCGTGACCGTCGAGACGACCGATTCGCGCGAGGCATATGCGCGCTTCGACGCGATCGAGCCGTCGACGTATCCGGGCGGGCTGATGCTCGAATGAGCGGCTGGCACATCGTGAACGCGCGCGACGCGCAATGGCACGACGGCGGCCACTTCGGCGTCTACTGCGACTTCCAGCAGGGCGAGCGCTTCGAGGAGCTCGGCTTCGGCATCGGGATGGTGTTGCCCGGGCAACCCGGCGCGCTCTACCACCGTGAGGACCATCAAGAGGGCTTCCTCGTTCTGAGTGGCGAGGCGCTCCTCATAGTCGAGGGCGAGGAGCGGCCGCTCAAGGCGTGGGACTACGTCCACTGCCCCGCGGGTGTCGGGCACATCATCGTCGGGGCCGGCGACGGGCCATGCGTCGTCATCGGCGTGGGCAGCCGGGTCGGGCCGTCGAACATCGTCTATCCCGTCGACGCGACTGCGCTGCGCCACCGCGCGGGCGTCGAGCAGGAGACGAGCGTCCCGAAGGACGCGTACGGGCCGTTCGGCGAGGACGTCGAGATCGCGTTCCGCGAGGAGTTCCTGCCGGACTAGCGAAGTGCTGGTCGGTGGCCGTTACCCAGGACGAGCTGTATGCCGCGCTCGACCTCGAGCTCTCGTGGTCCGAGCGCGCGCTTCCCGAGCACGTGCGCACCAAGCATGTGCATCGACTGCACCCTTATCACGGCATGTTCATCCCGCAGCTCGTCGAGGTGCTGCTCGACCGGTACTTCACGCGCGGTGCGCACGTGCTCGACCCGTTCGCCGGCTCCGGCACGGCGCTCGTGCAGGCGCTCGAGTCGGGGCTCGACGCGACCGGGGTCGAGCTGGCAGCGTTCAACTGTCTGTTGATCGGCGTCAAGACCGCGGCGTACGACGTCGACGCACTGGGTGACGAGCTGCGCGACGTGTGCGCGCGAGTTGATGGGCTCGAGGTGAAGCGAGGCGCAGGCAGCGGCTACGTGAAGCGCTGGTACGCGCCGCAGGCGCTCGGCGAGCTGCTGGCGTTCCGCGAGCTGATCAAGGAGTACGAGCACCGCGACCTGTTGCGCGTCGTGCTCTCGAGCGCGGCGCGTTCCGCCCGCCGGGCTGCGCACTTCGACCTCGAGGCGCCGCGCGAGCCGCAGACGGGCGAGTACTGGTGCCACAAGCACAAGCGCATGTGTCGCCCGGTCGAGTCGGCGGTCGGCTTCCTGCGCCGCTATACGCTCGACACGCTCGCGCGCGTCGAGGAGTTCGCGCGCGTGCGCGACGACGAGTGCACGGGGCGGGTGCTGCACGCGGACTCGCGCAGCGTCGAGTACGAGGCGACCTTCGACGGCGTGCTCACATCGCCGCCGTATCCGGGCCTGATCGACTATCACGAGCAGCACCGCTTCGCGTACGAGCTGCTCGGCCTCGACGACCGCCGTGAGCTCGAACTCGGCGCCGCGGAAGCGGGGACGTCGCGCGCCGCGCTCGAGGCGTACCGCGTCGGCATCTCCGAGGCGCTCGCGAACGCGGCCGCGTCGCTCGCACCCGGCGCGCCGCTCCTCGTCGTCGTCAACGACCGCCGTGGGCTCTACCCCGAGATTCTCGACCGCGCGGGCCTCGAGCTCGAAGCGCGCCTCCGCCGGCACGTGAACCGGCGCACAGGCCGCCGCGCCGGCGAGTACTTCGAAGACGTGCTCGTCGCGCGCTCTCGCTGACCCTTGCACAACCTCGTGCCGAGGTTTACAACGGTCACAGGGGTGTCCGCAGCGCCCGAGGTGAGGAGCCGCAGTGAGACTCGAGGAGTTCAAACGGGAACGGGCAGGTGCCCGGCCCGCGTTCATGCTGCCGCTGGAGGTGGGGAGGAGCAAGTACGAGCTCGTGATCTCCGGTCCCGGCCCCGCGGTCAAGAAGATGTTCGCGGAAGCGGACATCGAAGTCACCATCGACCCGGAGGGGACGCAGGACACGTTCAGCGAGCAGGTCCGGCGAGCCGCGCGAGAGATCCCCAAGTCAGGCGGGCTCTCCCTCGAAGCGATCGAGGCGGGAATGAAGAAGAAGAGGATTCCCGAGCCGACCCTGGCGAAGTCGGTGTTCGCGACGCTGCAACGGGTCGAGGGCGACGGAACGTTCTTCTTCCTCGCGCTCGGCGGCCTCGCGATCCCGGCAGGATTCAGCCTGTTCGTCTTCCTGCCGCCGGTCTGGTCGTGCCGGGCAACCGTGATCCCACTCACCGGCGACCAGGACCTGATGCTGCTCTTCAGCTGGCCGCCGTGGTACGGGGGGCCGATCTCGAGCACCTTCGGCGGTACGACGCCGGACGTGGTGGCGTTCGGGGTTCCACCGTTCCCGGGCCTCGAGTTCGTGCCCGTCATCCGGCTCATCGGGTTCACGACGGGAATCTGCAGGACGTTTACGATCATCGCGTTCTAACGTCGCGCACGTTCGTCGACGAAGCTCTGACGAAGCCGTCACGCATTCCCGCGTAGCGTCAAAGCGTGCTCGCACGCGCAATCACGCATGCGCTCGTCGGCCTCGAGGCACGGCGAGTCGAAGTCGAAGCCGACGTCACGAACGGCATCCCCGCGTTCGTGATCGTCGGCCTCCCCGACCGCGCGTGCGCGGAGGCGCGGCAGCGCGTTCGCAGCGGAATCACGTCGGCCGAGCTCGAGTTCCCGGGCGGCCGCGTCACTGTCAACCTCGCCCCGGCCGGGCTGCGCAAGGAGGGTTCCGGGTACGACCTGCCGATCGCGCTCGCCGTCCTCGCCGCGTCCCGCCAGCTCCCGCATGATGAGCTCGACCTGCACGCGTCGGTCGGCGAGCTCGCGCTCGACGGGCGGCTGCGCCGCGTCGGCGGCATCCTCGCCGTCGCCGAGGGCGCACGGCGCATGGGCCTCGAGCGCGTCCTGTGCCCGATGGAGTCCGCAGCCGAGGCGGCGCTCGCCGGAATCGAGCCGATCGCGTTCCGCCACCTCGCCGACACGGTCGCGTACCTGCGCGGCGAGCTCGAGCCCGACCCGCTCCCGCCGCCGCGCGCCACCACGCTCGACGCGCCCCAACCCGACCTGGCCGACGTGCGCGGCCAGGAACGTGCGCGGCGCGCGCTCGAGCTCGCCGCCGCCGGTCGGCACAACATCCTGCTCGCAGGGCCGCCGGGCACGGGCAAGACGATGCTCGCGCGCCGCCTGCCGGGGATCCTGCCGCCGCTCGACCGCGAGGCAGCGCTCGAGATCACGCGCATCCACTCCGTCGCCGGCCTCCTGCCGCCTGACGAGCCGCTGCTCCAGCGGCCGCCGTTCCGCGCGCCGCACCACAGCGCATCCACGGCGGCGATCGTCGGCGGCGGAGCCGGCATTCGCCCCGGGGAGGCGAGCCTCGCGCACCGCGGTGTCCTGCTGCTCGACGAGCTGGCCGAGTTCGCGCGGCCGGCGCTCGAAGCGCTGCGCCAGCCGCTCGAGGACGGCGTCATCTCGATCGCGCGCGCCGCCGGGCGGGCGATCTTCCCCGCACGCTTCCAGCTCGTCGCGACGATGAACCTCTGCCCGTGCGGTGCGCGCGGCGACCCGTCGGCTCAGTGCTCCTGCTCGCCGCAACGGCTTGCCGCGTACCGCGACAAGCTGTCGCGCGCTCTCCTCGATCGGTTCGATCTCGTGGTCGCGATGCCGCGGCCGCGTGCCGTCGAGCTCGCCGCCGCGCCTGCCGAGGCGTCCGCGCCGGTTGCGGTGCGGGTGGCGGCGGCGCACGAGCGCCTCGACGGTCCCGTCCTGCGGCGAAGCTCCGACGCAGATGAGCTCCTGTCGCGCGCCGTCGAACGGCTGCCGCTCTCCGGCCGCGGCCGCGCACGCGTGGCGCGGGTCGCTCGCACGATCGCGGCGCTCGCCGATGCCGAGCGTGTCGAAGCCGAGCATGTCGCCGAGGCGCTCGCATACCGCTCACCGCAGGAGCTCGCGGCGTGAGCGACCTTGCGCTCGCCGTCTACGCGTCGGAGACGGGGACGCATCTCGTTCGTGCGCCGAGCGATCGGCGATACCTCGCGCATTTGCGCAGCTTCGATCGACACGCGTACGAGCAGCGGCTCGCAGCGGCCGGATTCCGTTTTCTCGCGCGCTCCGCGCAGGCGTTCCCTTCGCTCCTGCACGCGATTCACGATCCGCCGCCGGGTCTCTTCCTCCGCGGCCGCGCCGACCCGGAGCTGCTGTCACGTCCGGCGGTCGCCATCGTCGGCGCGCGTGCGTGCTCGGGCTACGGCGCATCGGTTGCGCGCATGCTCGGCCGCGAGCTTGCGCGTGCCGGGCTCCTCGTCGTCTCCGGTCTCGCGCGCGGCGTCGACGCCGAGGCACACCGCGGTGCGCTCGAGGCGGGCGAGGCGACAGTCGCAGTGCTGGGCTGCGGCGTCGACCGCGACTATCCGGCCGCGCACGCGCAGCTCGCGCGTCGCATCGCCGAGACAGGCCTCGTCGTCTCCGAGTACGCCCCGGGTGTCGAGCCTGCGCCGTGGCGGTTCCCAGCGCGCAACCGCATTGTCGCCGGGCTCTGCGCCGCGGCGGTCATCGTCGAGGCGCGCGAGCGGAGCGGCGCGCTGATCACCGCCGACCTCGCGCTCGAGGAGGGGAGGGAGGTCTTCGCTGTCCCGGGCGAGATCGGCTCCGCGCTCTCTGCCGGCACGAACGACCTCCTGAAGCTCGGCGCGTCGCCGCTGACGGCGCCGGCCGACGTGCTCGCGTCGTTCGGGCTCGAAGACGCAGGGCGTCCTGTCGACGACGGTCTTCTCGACCTGCTACCCGCAACGGCCGACGAGCTCGTCCGCCGCACCGGCATGACCGCAGCGGAGGTAGCCCGCGTGCTCGTTGAGCTGGAGCTCGCCGGCGCGGCCGCCGCGCATGACGGCGTCTACCGCGTCCGGTGACTCGGGAGCTCTACGACGAACGTCGTGCCGTCGCCGAGGGCACTCTCGACGTTGATCGAGCCTCGATGAGCCTCGACGATCGCCTTGGTGATCGTCAGTCCGAGACCGGTGCCCTGAATCGCTTGCGCCGAAGCGGACCGGCTGCGAAAGAAGGGGTTGAACAGCTGCGCCTGGTCGGCAGCGGAGATGCCCGAGCCGGAGTCGCTGACCTCGAAGATCGCGCTTCCGTCGCGGGTTGCCGTCCTCACCGCGACGCTGCCGCCTGTCGGAGTGAACTTGATCGCGTTCGAGATGAGGTTGTCCATCACTTGCGCAAGACGGATCCGGTCGCCTTCGAGACGTCCCGGCGCTCCGTCAGTCAGAGTCAGCAGTAGGTCTTTCGCGTCCGCGGCCGGCTTCGCCGCTGCGACGCACTCGCTCGCGAGCTCTCCGAGCTCGACCTCACGGATGTCGAGCCTGAGCTTTCTGTCCCGTGCCTCTGCAACGAGCAGGAGGTCGCTCACGAGACTCACGAGTCGTTCGGCGTTCCGCTGCACGATCTCGAGGAACGCCTGCTGTTCCGGTGTCCGGTCGCCCGACTCGTCGTCGCCGATCAGCTCGAGATAGCCCACGATCGAGGTGAGCGGTGTGCGCAACTCGTGGGAGACCGTTGCGACGAACTCGTCTCGCAACCGGATCAGCTCCTCGGCGCGCGCGGCGTTGTCGCGATCGATGCGCCCGGCCCGCCGCTGCATCTCGAACTGCCAGATGAGGACACCGACGAGGACTGCGGCAGACAGTGCCGCGATGATCAACGCAAGCCTTGCGTCGGGGTTCGTCACGCGGGTCGCACGTCCCAGGCTGCCGATCTCGGCGTCGACGCGGGACTCGAGGCGGGCAAGCTGGCGCACGACTTGCCGTTGTCGAGATGCGGGGACTCGGCCGTGATTTCTCGTCGCGAGGTCGAAGGCATGTTTCGATCCGCGCACGTACGCGACATAGGAGGGCTCGATGCGGTTGCCCTCGTCCCGGTCGTGCTTTCGAATCAACTGGAACGCAGACTGAACCGCGGCGACCGCCTCGCTGCGCTCGTTCGCAAGCTGTGCGCTGACGCCCTGTTCGGCCTGTGCGCGGGACAGGAAGTCCTGGAGCCGGAACGCCGCGCCTCCGAGCCGCTGCGTGCGCAGGGTTTGCCGCTCGAGGTCCGCTGCATGGTGCAGATGGAAACCACCGACCGTCGCGGAACCGACCGTGACAGCCATCGACACGGCAACGAGCCCATACGCGAGCGCTTGCTGGTGAGCAGCGAGCCACGCTCGCTTCCCCGGGGACACCATCGAGGACACCTTAACGACGGCTTTGCCCAGCCCTTCCGCTTAGATTCGAGCGAGTGAATCCGTACTGGCTCGAAGAGGAGGCGCCGCCGCGCAGGCAGGTGCAGCACACCGGCCGTGTCGACGTCGCGATCGTCGGCGCGGGCATCACGGGCTGCTCGGCCGCGCTCCGGCTCGCCGAAGCCGGGTTGCGCGTGCGGGTGCACGACCAACGCGGCGTCGCCGAAGGCGCGAGCGGCCGCAACGGCGGCTTCGCCCTTCGCGGCGGCGCGACCGCGTACGACGTCGCACGCGAGACCTACGGAGTCGAGCAGGCGCGCGAGCTCTGGCGCTGGACCGAGCGCACGCTCGACCGCATGGAAGGCCTCGCCGGCGACGCGCTGCGGCGGCCCGGCAGCTTCCGTCTCGCCGCCGACGCGGAAGAGCGCGGGCAGATCGAGGCGGAGTACGAGGCACTGCGTGCCGACGGCATCGACGCGGACTGGGTCGACGACCTTCCGGGCCGGCTCGCAGGGCGTTTCGACGGCGGCATCCTCCATCCCGGCGACGGCTCGCTCCAGCCCGCCCGCTTCGTGCGGCGGCTCGCGGCGCGCGCGGCCGAAGCCGGAGCGGAGATCCGCGAGCACGACCGCGTCGACGACGTCACCGCTCTCGACGCTGACGCGGTGGTCGTCGCAACGGACGGCTACGGCCACGGCCTCGTGCCCGAGCTCGCCGACGCGATCTGGCCGACGCGCGGGCAGGTGATCGTGAGCGAGCCGATCGACAGGCCGCTCTACGACCGGCCGCACTACGCGCGGCACGGATTCGATTACTGGCAGCAGCTCCCCGACGGTCGTGTGCTGCTCGGCGGCTTCCGCGACGTCTCGATCATGGACGAGCTCACCGACGTCGAGATCACGACGCCGACGATTCAGGCGTCGCTCGAGCGCTTCCTCGGC
>JANMQZ010000199.1:0-21547 GCA_031370755.1 Actinomycetes bacterium | reverse complement strand
ATCGAGCACGTCGACGTCGACGGTCAGGAACACCGGCCCGTCGCCGACGAGCTGGATCGTCCGCTCGACGACTGCCGCGATGCCGAGCTCGCGCACGTCGTGCATGAAGAACGAGGTGATCCCCTGCTCGGCCTGCCACGCGAACTCCGGCTCGCCGGGCCAGTAGCCGCGCAGCCCGATCTGCACGTAGCGCTTGGGGTCGACGACGCCCTCCTGCACGAGGCGGTACATCGGCGTGCCGTGCGAGAGCTCGACGCCGAACACCTGCGTGCCGGTGTCCGTGTGCGTGTCGAAGTGGACGAGCCCGACGCGACCGTGCGGCTTCGCGCACGCGCGCACGTCCGGCTCGGCGATCGAGTGGTCGCCGCCGAGGACGATTGGGATGAGCCCCGCAGCGACGACCTCGCCGACCGTCGCCTCGATCGCCGCGTGCGTCCGTGTGGCGTCGGCAGGCAGCACGGGCGCGTCGCCGTAGTCGACGATCCGCAGCTCGGCGAAGGCATCGACCTTCGACTCGAGATGAGGGCCGGGCGGGCAGCTCGCGGCGCGGATCGCGCGCGGCCCGAAGCGGGCGCCGGGGCGGTCGGACACGAGATCGTCGGTGGGGGCGCCGACGATCGCGACGTCGAAGCCTGCAAGGAGCTTCGGGTCCTGCGTGAGCGGCGCGCCGCCGTAGCTGAGTGGGCCTGCGTAATCGGGCTTCTCGCCGTACTCGCGCCAGCGCTCGAGCGGATCGATCATGACGCGATGGTCGCACGCTCGAGGCGCCCGTGCACGAGGGCGTCGGCTGCGCGTGCGCTCGGGAGATGCCCGGTCACGGCCGAGACGAAGGCGACCTTGCCGAGCGCGTGGAGCCGCACCGCAGTTCGGGCGGTCACGGTCGCGGTGCGCGGGACATCGCGCAGCAGCGCGATCTCGCCGAAGCAGTCGCCGCGGCGTAGCAGACCGACCTGCTCCGCGCGCATCGAGACCGCGAGCTCGCCGTCGGCGACGATGTAGAAGCGGTCCCCCGCCTCGCCCTCCCGGATCACCGTCGCGCCGGCCTCGACCTCAACGGGCTCGAGCGACCGCGCGAGCGCCTCGAGCACGGGCGCGCCGAGCGGCGCGAAGATCGGGAGCGCGCGCAGGCGCGCTATCTCGACGACCGGCAGCACCGCGGCGTCGGCACCGAGCAGGCCGCGGAGAACGAGCGCGGCGGCGAGCGGCAGCAGTGCGGCGAGGAAGACGAACGCCCCGCGCCCCCCGAAGAGCGCGACAAATCCGGACGCGGCGATCGAGCCGACGGCGAGCCCTGCCATGGACACGCCCTCGAGCAGGCCGAAGACGCGCGCGAGCGCGGCAGGCGGCGCAATGCGCTGAAGCAGCGTGCGCCCTGCGACGTCGAGCATCGTCCTGCCGATGCCGGCGGCGCCGAGGAGCAGGAACGCCGCCGCGGTCGACGGTAGGGCGGCGATTGCAGCGAGCGCCGCCGTCCAGACGGCAAGCCCTGCGAGGAGCGCGTGCGCGATCCGCCGCCGCCCGACGAGCGCGACGGTGGCCGCGACACCGAGCACGCCGCCCGCGCCGAAGGCCGCGTTGAGATAGCCGGCGACCGAGCCTTCGTGACCGAGCACACCCACGGCGAGGACGACGTAGAGCACGTCGAGCGCCCCGATCGCGAGCGCTTCGACGCCGAGCAGCCAGACAAGAGCACGCGGGCCCGGCTCGCGCGCGACCGCCCGGACGCCCGAGAGCACTCCCTCGAGTGCGGCACCGGCTCCCGCGGCGGCAGGCCCCGCCACGCCGGCGACGAGCAACGCCGATGCGAGCGCGGCTCCTGCCATCACGGCGAAAACGACGCCCGCACCGCCTGCTGCGAGCAGCACGCCCGCGAGCGCCGGCGCGCCGAGCATGCTGATGCTCTCGATCCATCCGGAGACGACGTTGGCCGCCGTGAGCTCGTCCGGTGTGCGAGCGAGCGCAGGCATCAGCACCGCCTGCGCGGGACGCGTCACCGTCACTGACGTCGCCGCGACCGCCGCGAGCGCATACGCGGCGAACGGCGGTCCACCTGCGAGCAAGACGGCTGCGGTCGCACCCATCGCGGCTCCCTGCGCGACGTACCCGGCCGCGAGCACCCGCGTCGGTCGCAGCCGGTCGCCGAGAGACGCCGCGACCGGGGCGAAGAGCGCGGCCGGCACGAGCTGCACGAGAGCGACGAGGCCGGCCGTCGTTGCGCCGCCGTGGTCGTACGCGTAGACGAGCATCGCGATCCACACGCCCCACTCCGCAGCGTTGAAGCCGACGAAGGCGAGCTCGACGCGACGAAGATCGCGGTTGCGCAGGACGCCGCCGACGACGCGCGGGATCTGCGCGGCGTAGCTCATCGCGCGCGCCGGAGGCGCTCGTTCGCAGCGAGCCGGAGCTCGTCCTCGAGGCGCGGGAACTGCTCGACGAGTTGCGCCAGCTCGTCCGGTCCCAGCACGAGGAGGCGCACGTCGTCACGCGCGACGACCGTTGCAGCGCGCGAGCGTGCGAAGCCGGCGCCCCACTCGAGCGCCGCAATCTCGCCGAAGGACTCGCCGGCCCGCAACGTCGCAACGAGCTCCGAGCCGACGAGGACGTCGGCCGTGCCGCCGCGCACGACGAAGAAGTCGCGGCTCGTGTCCCAGCGCACGACCACCGTCTCGCCGGCCGCGACGACGCGCTCCGTCCCGAGCGCGGCGACGGCTGCGCCCTCATCGGGGCCAAGCCGCGCGAAGAGCGGCACGACCGACGGCACGGACTGATGCCGCTCGTACGCCGCAACCCCGGCGCGCGGCTCCGCGGTCTCGAGGAAGCGCAGCACGGCCTCGACGTGCTCGGCCCGTGTCGCGTGCCCGAGAATGCAAAGACGGAGCGCCGGACGGCCGTGGACGCGTGTCGACGACACGAGCCCAAGCCCGCTGTCCTTGAGCGCAGCGGCGAGCCCATCTGTCGCCTCGTCCCCGAGATCGCTGCGGCGGAAGCACACGACGCTGAGCGCAGGCGGCGCGGCGAGCTCGAGCCGCTCGCTCGCATCGATCGCGCGCGCAGCAAGCTCCGCCAGGTCGAGGGAGCGATCGATCGCGGCGCGGAACGCGTCGACACCGAACGTGCGCAGCGACAACCAGAGCTTGAACGCGCGCGACGTGCGCGTGAGTTGGAAACCCTGATCGGCGAAGTTGACGATTCTCTCGTCGACCTCTGAGTCGCGCAGGTAGTCCGACGTGATCTCGAATGCACGCCGCAGCGCATGCGGGTCACGGACGAGCACGCAGCCGCACTCGTACGGCTGGTAGAGCCACTTGTGCGGGTCGAGCGCGATCGAGTCGGCCAGGGCGAGCTCGCCGAGCGCCGAACGGCCGCGTTCCGTCAGCACGGCGAAACCGCCGTAGGCGGCGTCGCAGTGCAGCCACACGTTGCGCGCGCGGCAGACGGCCGCGAGCTCGGCGACCGGGTCGACCGCGCCGGTGCTCGTCGCGCCGCCGTTCGCGACCGCGAGGAACGGCAGCCGGCCTGCCGCTTCGTCGGCCGCCATTGCGGCGGCGAGAGTTGCGGGCTCGAGCCGGAGATCTTCGCCGACCGGCAGTACGCGCATCTGGTCTGGCCTGAAGCCGAGCATTCGCGCGGCGCGCGCGACCGACGAGTGCGCCTGGTCGGACGCGTAGACGACGAGGTCGTCGCGCATCGAGCCGATGAGCGCCTCGCGTGCGCAGGCGAGCGCGGTGAGGTTCGCCGCGGAGCCGCCGCTCACGAGCGTGCCGCCGGCGTCCGCCGGGTAGCCGACCCACTCCTTGAACCAGCCGAGCACCTCGAGCTCGAGCTGCGTCGGTCCCGCTGCCTCCTGCCATGAGCCCGCGTAGACGTTGGCCGCACTCGCGACGAAGTCGCCGAGCGCGCCGGGCCACGTGCCGGAGAACGGGACGTAGGCGAAGAAGCCAGGATGCGCGCCGCGGCTCGTGTACGGCAGCACGTCGCGGAAGAGCCCGTCGAGCACCTGCTCGAACGGCTCGCCGTCGGCGGGCGCCGCGCCGCCGAGGCGCGCCTGCATCTGCTCCGGCGTCGCGCTCAGAAGCGGCGGCAGAGCGTCGTCGGTCAGCCAGTCGACGAGCGCGTCAACAGTGCGGTAGCCGAGCGCGCGCATCTCCTCGCGGTCGAGCGCGAGCGGATCGGGAGACTCCTCGATGCCCCTAATCTGCCAAAGCGATCAGGACGCCGCGACGCCCGCGCCGAGCAGCGCACCGAAGAGGGCGTGGCCGGCGCTCGCCGAGCCGAAGGCGCGGGGGCTCGTGACGAGCCGCGGCCAGGTGCCGTCGCGCCGCTTCGGGTGGATCACGTCGAAGAGGGCGATGCCGGGCCAGAGCAGCGTGTTCTCGACAAGCGCCGCGGTGACGCCCTGCTTCACGCCGCGGCCGCCGAGACGCTCGAAGACGAAGCCGAAGGTGGCGCCGGCGGCGGCATGCGTGACGAGGTTCGCGAGCCACTCGTGGCGACCGCGCGTGATGAACGGGCCGACCAGTTCGGCGTCCGCGTACGGCGTCCCGAACGCGCGCTTGAGCAGCGGATCGCACGCTTGCCAGGCTGCGGCAGCGAGCGCGCCAGCCACGGCGCCTCGGTTCAAGCGAGCTTTTCGCGGACGATCTGGCTGACGACGGAGCCGTCGGCGCGGCCGGCGATCTGCGGCATCACGTCGGCCATCACGCGTCCGAGGTCGGCCATGCTCGTCGCGCCGACCTCGGCGATCGCGTCGTCGACGATCTCCTCGATCTCGTCCTCGCTGAGCGGCGCCGGCATGAACTCCTCGAGGATCGCGAGCTCGCGCTCCTCCGCCTCGGCCTGCTCCTCGCGGCCGCCGTTGCGAAACGCCTCGGCGGCCTCAACGCGGCGCTTGCGCTCACGCTGGAGCACCTGGAGCTCCTCGTCCTCGGACAGCGGCCGCTGGAGCTCCTTCTCGGAGTTCTTGAGCGCGTTGACGATCAGGCGCAATGCATCGCGGCGCTCGCCGTCGCGGGCGAGCATCGCCTCCTTGATTCCGTCCTCGATCGTCTCGATCCTGCTCATTACGTTCAGGCCATCCTCCCGATGCTGCGGCCGCCGAGAACGTGCCAGTGCAGATGGAAGATCGTCTGCCCTGCCCCTGCGCCCGCGTTGACGACGACACGGTAATCGCTCAGGCCCTCGCTCGCTGCGACAGCCGCAACGAATTCCAGCATGCGCTTCGCCTCGTCGGCCGAAAACCGGCCGATCTCATGGAAGCTCGCGACGTGCCGCTCGGGGATGACGAGCAGGTGAACGTCGGCCTGCGGGTCGATGTCGCGGATCGCGACGAAGCCGTCGGTGGCCGCGACGTGGTCGCCGTCCCGGTAGAGGGTGCAGAAGAGACAGTCCTCAGGCACCGGCGAGGATCCCCTCCTCCGTGACGGCGGCGGCGCGGACGCGGACCAGGTCGCCGACGCGCGCGCCGGGGACGAGCCACGGCGAGTAGTCGTCGCCGTAGCCGCGGCCGGGGCGGTCGACGAGCACCGAGTCGTCGCGGCCGAGCTTCGTCCGCCAGCGGTCGAGGCACGCATCGTGCGAGGCGGCCCGGAGCCGCGCGGCGCGCTCCTTCTTCTCGTGCGCCGGAACCGGGTCGTGCTGCGCGGTCACCGTGCCCGGCCGCGGCGAGTACGGGAACACGTGGATCTTCGTGAGGCCCGCCTCGCGCGCCGTGCGCAGCGTGTTCGCGAATGCGCGCTCGTCCTCGGTCGGAAAGCCGACGATCACGTCACTCGTCAGGTTGAGCTCCGACTGGAGCGGGGCGAGCCGGCGGAGATACGTCGCCACGGTGTAGCGGCGCCCCATCGCGCGCAGCACCCCGTCGTCGCCCGACTGGAGCGGAACGTGAAGGTGGCGACTGAACTTCGGCGTCTCGCGGAGCGCCGCGATCAGCGCGTCGTTGACATGGTTGATCTCGATCGAGGAGAGCCGCAGCCGCTCGAGCCCGGGCGTCGCGCCCGCCTCGCGCACGAGGCGCGGCAGGTCGTAGCCGGCGGCACGGTCGCGGTAGCAGCCGAGGTTGATGCCGGTGAGCACGACCTCGAGGTGGCCTTGCGCGACGCGGCGGCAGATCTCACGAAGCACGGCGTCGGCGGAACGGCTTCGTGAACCGCCACGTACGAGCGGGATGACGCAGAAGCGGCAGGAGAACGAGCAGCCGTCCTGCACCTTCACGAACGCGCGCACGCGGTCGAACCGTTCCTCGGCCTGGACGCAGCCGATCGCGCCGACGTCACCGGCGACGAAGGCCGGTGTCTCCTCGCTGCGCCGCGCGACAACAATGACATTCTCGGGCAGGCCCGTGAACGCGTCGCCGGCGAGGTTCGCGCCGCAGCCGGTGACGTAGACGCGCCGGTGCGTGCGCGAGGCCCGCGCGGCCTCCTTCCGCGACTTCGAAAGCGCCTCGTGGGTGACGCAACACGTGTTGACGATTGCCACGTCGGCGTCGTCGCCTCGCTCGAGGTGCCCGTCCCGGAGCAGGCGCTCGCGCACCTCGTGGGCATCGACGTGCGAGACCTTGCAGCCGAGGAAGCGAACCGAGAACGTCGCCATGGCGAGACGATAAACCGGCGCGGCGCGGTTCACTCGACGCAGGCATGGCGGCCGCAGCTACCGTGAAGCTACGGCCGCCGACGACAGGCGTCCACCCGGTCTACGAAGGCCTCAGGCGAAACACATGCCTGGGGCTTTTTTGTACCCGAACAGGAGGTAACAGTTTGGCAACACTTACAGCACCAACGCGCATTCTCACCGCCGAGGACGACCCACTCGTCCGCGACGACCTGCGCTTCATCCTCGAGGACGCAGGCTTCGAAGTGATCGCCCACGCCCACGACGGCGAGGAAGCGGTCGAGTTGGCGCGCGAGCACCGGCCCGACCTGATTCTCATGGACCTCGGTTTGCCCGGGATCGACGGAGTCGAGGCGACGCGCCGGATCCTGCGCGAGCGGGACGTGCGCATCGTCGCGCTCACGGGTCACAGCGGCGGAGCCGTCGAGCGTGCGCTCGAAGCGGGCGCCGTCGCGCACGTGCTCAAGCCGTTTCACGTTGCGAATCTGGTCGGGACGGTTACGACCGCTCTCGCCGGCCGTAGCCCGCATGTCGACGCCGAGGCCACGCGCCGGCACCAGCTGATCATGATCGAGTCGATGGTCCGCGACGGCTACACGGAGCGCGAGATCACCGACGCGGTGAACGGACGCGATGCGGCCGGCCAGAGCGGCGCCATGCTCGGTGCGTTCATCGGCTGGATTCAGCGGCGGCGGCGGCCCGTCTCCTAGGCGCGCTCGAGCAGGTCGGCGGCCCAGCCGCCGTCGACGCGCCGGTCGAGCAAGTGCCAGCCGGCGGCGCGCGGCTCGTCTCGCTCGAGATACCCGGACGCGATCACGCGGCCCGCAGGGACGCGTGCGAGAAGCGCCTCGACGACGTCGAGCGCGACGTTTGCGACCACGAGCTCGGTGGCCGGGAGCTCGTCCGCGAGCGCGTCGCAGACGCGGGCGTCGATCTCGACGCCGTTGGCACGGGCGTTCTCGTGCGTCACCTCGACGGCGTCGGGGTCGTTGTCGATCGCGACGAGCGGCGCGAAGGCGAGCTTCGCGGCGGCGATCGAGAGGACGCCGGAGCCGCAGCCGACATCGAGCAGGCTGCCGGGCGGCTGCTCCTGAAGGAGCGCGAGCGTAAGCCGCGTCGTGGGATGCGCGCCGGTGCCGAAGGCGCGGCCGGGATCGATCACGACCGCCTCGACGCCGGCAGGCGGCTCCTCCCACGGTGGGCCGATCCAGAAGCGCCCGACGACGACGCCGTGGTGGAAGCTGCGCCAGTTGTCCTCCCAGCCCTCCGGGACGTCGGCGTCGGCGCGGACGTCGAAGCGCTCGCGCAGCGTGCGCGCGCCCGCGTCGTCCGTGTAGAGCGCGAACCCGTCAGCGAGCTCCTCGACGCCCTGCGGGAAGAGGTCGAGCAGCTGCGCGAGCTCTGGCTCGCCGCCGGCGACGACGACGCGTCTCAGCGGAAGGCGCTCTTGAGCTTCTCGAAGAAGCCCTCGTCGGGCTTGTATGTCTGGTCGTCGACGTGCGAGTCGAACTCGGCGAGCAGGCGGCGCTGCTCGTCGGTGAGGAGGCGCGGCACGAGCACGTTCACGAGCACGCGGTGGTCGCCGCGGCCGAACCCCTGGAGCACCGGCATGCCGCGCCCACGCAGCACGCGAAGCTCGCCGGGCTGCGTGCCGGAATCGAAGTCGAGCGGCATGTCGCCGTCGAGTGTCGGGATCGTCACAGACGCGCCGAGTGCCGCTTGCGTCATCGTCAGGTCGACGGTCGAGAAGATGTCGTTGTTCTCGCGCACGAAGCGCGGATCGGGACGCACGTGCACCTGCACGTACAGGTCGCCCGCGCGTGCGCCGGACACACCGGCGTGCCCTTCGCCGCTGACGCGGATGCGCTGGCCGTCGTGGATGCCCGGCGGGATCGAGACCTCGAGCCGGCGTTCCTCGACGACACGCCCCGCACCGTCGCAGACACTGCACGGCGTCTCGATCTTCTTGCCGGAACCGCCGCACGTCGGGCACGCCTGCGTCTGCACGAATTCTCCGAACACGCTGCGCGACACATGCTGGAGGCGACCCGCGCCACCGCACGTGGGACACGTCGTGATCTCGCTACCCGGCTCCGCGCCGTCGCCATCGCAGTGCGTGCACGTGACGGCGACCTGGAACGGCACCTCGAGCGTCTTTCCGACGGCCGCGTCGACGAGCTCGATGTCGACCGATGCAGCAAGGTCGGGACCGCGAGAGCGCGCGGCACGGCTGCCGAGCAGGTCCTCGCCGAAGAACGCCGAGAAGAGGTCGGAGAGGCTGCCGAAGTCGAAGTGACCCGGCTGGAAGCCGCCACCGCGGAGCCCCGCGTGGCCGTAGCGGTCGTAGAGCTCGCGCGTCTCGGACTTCGAGAGCACCTCGTAGGCCTCGACGACCTCCCGGAAGCGCTCCTCGGCGTCGGGCGCGTCGGAGACGTCGGGGTGCAGCTCGCGCGCGAGCGCGCGGAAGGCCTTCTTGATCTCCGGCTCGGCTGCGTCGCGTGCGACGCCGAGCAGCTCGTAGTAGTCGCGTTCCGTTGTTGCCATTAACGCTCGTCGTAGATCGACTCGACGAAGCGCGACAGCTCGGTCGCGGCGGAGCGAACGGCGCCGAGCGCCTTCTCGTAATCCATGCGCACCGGGCCGACGAGGCTGACCGCGCCGAGCGCGCGGTGCACGAGCCCGTAGCAGGCGCCGACGAGCGCGATCTCGGTCAGCGCGGGATGCTCGAGCTCGTGGCCGACGCGGACGAACGTGCGGCGCGGCTCGAGTGTCGAGTCGCCGAGCACCTCGATCAGTGCGGCGCGTTTCTCGACGAGCTCGAAGAGGTTCCGGTACGCGTCGAGCTCGTCCGCGCGCACCTCGCCGAGGAGATCCGCTGCGCCGCCGACGTACAGCCGCTGCTCGGCGGAGACGATGTCCGTGAACGCCGGGCGGAGCGCGGCAAGAAACGCTCGCTCGCGCGGGCCGAGACCGGAGTCCTCGAAACGCCCGCGCAGAAGCGCCGTGCCGAGCTGGAGCCCCGCAACCGTCTCATTCAGGTATTCGCCCGCCCACTTCGCGAGGCCCGGGTCGACCGGCTCCTCGAAATGGAAGTTGCGCTTCGTAACGCCGCCGGTGGACGTGATCACGACGACCATCGCGAGCTCGGGCTGCAGGAGCAACACCTCGACGCGCACGACCGTCGTCGCCTGAAGCGGCGGCGCCGAGACGAGCGCGAGCAGCTTCGTCACCTGCGAGAGCATCTCGGTCGTCGCTTGAAGCGCGGCCTCGACCTCGGTCTGCTCGGTGTGCAGGTCGAGCGCGAACTCGGACGGCCGCGGATCGTTGCGGCTCAGCAGCTCGTCGGCGTAGAGGCGGTAGCCGCGCTCGGTCGGCACGCGTCCCGCCGACGTGTGCGGATGCGTGAGCAGGCCGAGCGCCTCGAGCTCTGCGAGCTCCGCACGCACGGTCGACGGCCCGGCTGTGACGCCGGCCTTCTCGACGAGCGTCTTCGAGCCGACGGGCATGCCGGTGGCGACGAATTCTTCGACGACGCGCCGCAGGATGTCCTGCTGCCGCGGCGTGAGCTGGATGCTGACGCTCATTTGCAGGGAATTTTAGCCGTCCACACGGCGCCCACAGCGAGGCCGCTCACGCGAGCAGCTCGACGGTGACGGCGCCGCCGAGGTAACGGCCGCGGTCGGTGAGCGTGAGCGTCGAGTCGGTCTGCTCGGCAAGCCCCAGCTGCTCGACGCGCGCGAGGCCCGTCGCGTCGAGCGCGTGCCGGAGCCCGGCGAGCGGCAACGGCTCGTCGAGGCGCAGCCCGAGCATCACGCGCTCGCGCGCACGAACGTCCCCGTCGAGCTCTTCGAGCTCGCGTGCGGGCCGCCGGCCCGCGGCGAGCGCCGTGAGATAGCGCCCGAGCTGCGGCGTCGTGCGCCAGCGCCGCGTGTCGATTGTCGAGACTGCGCCGATCCCGAGCCCGAGGTAGTCGTGGCCGAGCCAGTAGCCGAGGTTGTGCCGCGAGCGGAGGTCCCGCACGTCGTCGGCGCGGCAGAAGTTGGCCGTCTCGTACCAGCGGTAGCCCGCGCCGGTCAGCGTGGCGACGACGCGCTCGAAGTAGTCCTCCATCGCGTCGGCCTGCCGGGCGAGCTCCTCTCCCCAGGCGTGGGTGAAGCGCGTTCCCGGCTTCGCCTCGAGCTCGTAACAGGACAGGTGCTCCGGCTCGAGCGCAAGGGCGTCACCGAGATCGGCTTCGAGATCGGCGGGGCTCTGGCCGGGGATCCCGTAGATGAGGTCGAGCGAGATGTTGTCAAATCCGGCATCACGGAGATGATGCACGGCGCGTCGGACGTCGTCAGGACCGGCAACACGCTCGAGCACGCGCAGCAGCTCCGGGCGGAAGGTCTGGGCACCGAGGGACACGCGCGAGACGCCCGTCGCGCGCAGCGCGCGCGCCAGCTCGGGCGTCACCGTCTCAGGGTTCGCCTCGACGGTGAGCTCCGCTGCGGGCGGCAGCGCGTCGAGCAGACGCGTCAGCTCTGCGAGCGCGGTGAACGTCGGTGTGCCACCGCCGAGGAAGATCGTCTCGATCTCCGGCGCGAGCAGACCGCGCTCCAGCTCGAGCTCACGCAGCAGCGCATCGACGTAGGCGCGGTGCTGGCCGTCGCGTCCGGTGACGGTGACGAAGTCGCAATAGCCGCAGCGGTGCGAGCAGAACGGCAGGTGGACGTAGAGGTGCCGCGCGCCGGTCATGCGCTCACCCGCTTCGGACGCGGCACGAGCTCGCCCGCGCAGTTCGGGCAGACGTGCGCCATCGCCTCGCCGCAGGCCGCGCAGAACGTGCACTCGAACGAGCAGATGACGGTATCACCGTCGGGCGACAATGCGGCGTCGCAGCGCTCGCAAACGGTGCGCATCTCGAGCGCCATCAGCTCTTCTGCCCCTGCCCGATGTTGAGCACGGCGAGGAACGCCTCCTGCGGCACCTCGACCGAGCCGACCTGCTTCATGCGCTTCTTGCCCTTCTTCTGGTTCTCGAGCAGCTTCCGCTTGCGCGAGATGTCGCCGCCGTAGCACTTCGCGAGCACGTCCTTGCGGCGCATCTTCACGGTCTCGCGCGCGATCACGCGCGAGCCGATCGCGGCCTGAATCGGCACGTCGAACATCTGCCGCGGGATCTCTTCGCGGAGCTTCTCGACGAGCAGCCGTCCGCGCTCGTACGCGAAGTCGCGGTGGATGATCAGCGAGAGCGCGTCGACGGTCTCGCCGGCGACGAGCACGTCGACACGCACGAGGTTGCCGGTCCGGAAGCCGGAGAGGTCGTAGTCGAACGACGCGTAGCCGCGCGTTCGCGACTTGAGCTGGTCGTAGTAGTCGAGGACGATCTCGCCGAGCGGCAGCTCGTAGGTCAGGTGCACGCGCTCGGGCGAGAGGTACTCCATGTGGTCGAAGGAGCCACGTCGCTCGTTGTTGAGCTCCATCACGGCGCCGACGTACTCCTTCGGCACGATGATCGACGCCTTCACGTACGGCTCCTCGACCTCCTCCACCTCGCGCGGGAACTCCGCCGGGTTGTGCACTTCCTGCCAGTCGCCGTTCTTCTCCTTGACGCGGTAGGCGACGTTCGGCGCGGTGACGATCAGCTCGAGGGCGAACTCGCGCTCGAGGCGCTCGCGCACGATCTCCATGTGCAGGAGCCCGAGGACGCCGCAGCGGAAGCCGAAGCCGAGCGCGGTCGAGGTCTCGGGCTCGTAGAAGAGGGCGCCGTCGTTCAGCTTCAGGCGCTCGAGCGCGTCGCGCAGCTCCGGGTACTCGTCCGAGTCGGTCGGGAAGAGCCCGGCGAACACCATCGGCTTCACTTCCTTGTAGCCGGGCAGCGCTTTGCTCGCGCGCCGGGACATGGACGTGAGCGTGTCGCCGACGCGCAGGCTCGAGACGTCCTTCAAGCCCGTGACGACGTAGCCGACCTCGCCCGCGGTGAGCCGCTCGACAGGCGTCATCGACGGCGAGAAGAAGCCGAGCTCCTCCGCGTCGAAGCGCGTGCCCGTCGCCATCGCTTCGAGCGCTTCGCGACGCGAGAACGAGCCGTCGACCATGCGGACGAACGCGAGCACGCCGCGGTACTGGTCGTACGCCGAGTCGAAGATGAGCGCGCGCGGCGCCGCGTTCGGGTCGCCGGCGGGCGGCGGGACGCGCTCGACGATCGCGTCGAGGACCTGGTCGACGTTCATGCCCGTCTTCGCCGAGATGCGCACGACGCGGGCCGGGTCGTCGCCGAGCAGGTCGGCGACCTCGAGCGAAGCGGCGTCCGGGTCGGCCTGCGGCAGGTCGATCTTGTTCGCGACCGGGACGATCTCGAGCCCGTTCTCGATCGCGAGATAGGCGTTCGCGAGCGTCTGGGCCTCGATCCCCTGCGCCGCGTCGACAACGAGGAGCGCGCCCTCGCACGCCTGGAGGGAGCGGGAGACCTCGTAGGTGAAGTCCACGTGCCCCGGCGTGTCGATCAGGTTGAGCTCGTGGCCCTTCCAGGAGACGCGCACGGCCTGCGCCTTGATCGTGATCCCGCGCTCACGCTCGAGGTCCATCGAGTCGAGCAGCTGGGCGCGCATGTCGCGCATGGAGACCGCCTCGGTGATCTCGAGGATGCGGTCCGCGAGCGTCGACTTGCCGTGGTCGATGTGCGCGATGATCGAGAAGTTGCGGATCTTGCTCTGGTCCATGGGCTTCCGGCGATGGTACTTGTGACCCCGGTTTTCGCTGGGATTTCGGAGCTCAGGCGCGGCGCAGGCGCGAGCGGAGCGAGAGCACCGCGTCGAGCTCCCGCACCTGCAGCAGCCGGCAGCTGAAGAAGTAGACGGCGATGGCCGCGGCGAGCGCGGTGCCGAGCGAGAGGGCCTGCGCCGGGACGGTCCGCCCGAGCGCGCCGTCGAGCGGCCGCCAGACGCTCCAGGAGACTGCAGCGACGACCGCCGAGGCGACGACGACGCGGATCGTCGTCGAGGCGATCTGTGCGCCGCCGAGCCGGCGGATTCGCCCGCGCAGCACGACGAGAAGCACCCCGGTTCCGGCGATGTTGCAGATCGCCGTCGCAAGCGGGATCCCCCAGATTCCGACCCACTTGCCGAGGACGTAATCGAGGATCGCGTTCAGGAACAGGTTGCCGAGAGCGATCCACGTCGGAATCCAGTTCGACTGGAGCGAGAAGAATGCGCGGTTGAGCATCAGCATCGCGCCGTTGAACACGAGGCCCGCGCTGAACGCGGCGAGAGCCGACGCAACGACAGGAGTCTGGCTCGGAGCGAACTTCCCGTACTGGAAGAGCAGCCGCACGATCGGCTCGGCGAGCACCGCGCTCACGACGGCCGCCGGCACGAGCAGAAACGCGATCTGCCTGAGGCCGACGCTCACCGTGTCGCGAAAGTCGTCGTAGCGGCCGGTGACGCGCGCAGCGGCGGCGTGGCGCGAGAGCGTCGGGAACAGGACGGTCGCAATGGCGACCGAGAACATCCCCTGCGGCAGCATGTAGAGGAGGAAGGCCTTCTGGATCGCGGTCGGCGCGAGGTTCGGGTCGATGATCCGCGAAGCGAAGAACATGTCGATCACCGCGTTCACGTTGATCAACCCGAGGCCGAGCGTCACCGGGACCATGTTCACGAAGACGGTCTTCACCGCCGGGTCGCGCCAGTCGAGCACGAGTCGCAGCCGGTCGTCGCGCCCACGCAACCACGGCAGCGGCAGGAAGACCTGGATGAACGTCGCGATCAGGATCGAGAACGCGTACACGTAGAGCTTCGTGTTCATCGAGTGCGCCTGCGGCACGCCGATCGCAAGGCCGATGATGATCGCGATGTTCCAGAACACGGGCGAGATCGCCGGCACCGTGAAGTGGTCGTAGCTGTTGAGAATCCCGACGATGATCCCGGAGACCCCGAGGAGCGCGACGATCGGGAAGAGCACGCGCGACAGGCCGACGGCGAGCGCGCGGTCGCTGCCGGGGTCGCCGAAGATGCGGATCACCCACGGCGCGACGAGGATGAAGAGCGCGCTGAGCGCCGTCAAGCCGAGCAGCATCAGCCAGAAGACCGACGACGCGACGCGCCAGGCACGCTTCTTGTCGGTGCGCATCATGTCGATGAAGACCGGCACGAAGGCCGACGAGAGCGCCGCATCGGCGACAAGCGCCCGCACGAGGTTCGGCAGCTGGAACGCGATCGTGAAGGCGTTGATCTTCCCCGCCGCGCCGAAGTAATAGGACGCGACGACCTCGCGCGCGAGGCCGAGCACGCGCGAGAGCGCGGTGGCGACGCCGAAGATCGCGGCCGAGACCGCGAGCCGGCGCTGCGGCGGGACGCCGGCCTCGCCGGTTGCCGACCCCGCGGACGGGATGATCGACGTCTCGGACGTCGTGAACTGGTCGGCCTCTTCCGCGTCGCGCGACACGAGCTCGTCGGGGCGGAACACGAGCGTCGGGTCGTCCGGCCCGGCCGACGCGAGCAGCGGCACGTCCTCGAAGTAGGCCTTGCCGCCCCGGGCGACGCGGCGCCGGTCACGCTCGAGCCGGCGCAGCTCCCGCTCGCGTTCGGCGTCGCTCACGACGCGGAGGGTACGTCAGCCGCCGGAGCGGCGGTCCTTACCGCTGCGGCGATCGTCGCCCGCGCGCCGGTCGGAGCCGCTCCGCCGCTCACCGGCGTCGGGCGGCGACCCTTTCTCTTCCTCGCGACGGTCGTCGCCGCTGCGGCGGTTCGGCTCCTTGCGGCGATCGGAGGCACGCTTGTCGGCCATCCTGGGTGAGTTCCCGGCCGCACCGGCCTCTCCTGCCGCTTGCTACCATCCTGCGGCCCGCTGAAGCGGGCGTTTTATCGCCTATGCCGAACATCAGACAACAGGAAAAGCGCGTCCGCCTGGCCACCCGGCAGCGGGTCGAGAACCTGCGCTGGCGTTCGACCTCGAAGACGCTCATGCGGCGCCTCAAGGACGCCGTCGACGCCGGCGACTCCGCCGTGATCGACGAGCGCCGGCGCGAGCTCGTGCGCTGGCTCGACCGCGCCGCCTCGAAGGGCGCGCTCCACAAGAACACCGCCGCCCGCCGCAAGGCGCAAGCAGCGAAGCTCGTCGGCAAGTAGTCGGCGCAAGCGCACGCATCCGCTAGCGCGGACGCCTGCGCGCGCTAAGACCCCTAAAGGCGTCCGCATTCGCGGCCGCAAATTTCGATGTGCTCAGGCGGCGCGGTGTCCGCGCGTCACGTCGACGAGCGCGCGCTCGAGCTCGAGGTCCGCGGGCAGCCGCGAGCCGCCCTTCGCCGCCGCGTCCAGCTCGGCGAGCCGCACGAGCGCGTCGCCCAGCTCCTCGGCCGAGAAGTTCGCCGCCTGCGCGAACGCCTTCTCCGCCGCGAACGGATGCATCTTCAACCGCGGCGCCGCGTCGCGCGGGCGTATGCCCTCGTCCGCGAGCCTCTGGCAGCGGCGCACACGGCCGACGTGGTTGACGAGCGACGCGATGATGCGCATCAGCTCGCCCGACCGCGGCCGGTGCGAGCGTTCCATGATCTCCTCGGCGGAACGGAGCACCGCGCCGATGTCGCGTCTCCCCCACGCGTCGGTCAGCGAGAAGATCGACGTCTCTGCGCGACCCGCCGCCATCTGCTCGACGTTGCGTAGCGAGACCGTGTCACCGGCCGCCCAGGTCGAGAGCTTCTCGATCTCGGTCGCGAGCTCGTCGAGGTCGTCGCCGACGATCTCGATCAGCGCGCGGCAGGCGTCCGCGTCGGCCTTCGCACCCGCGCGCGCGAACTGCTCGGCAACCCACTCCGGCAGCTTTCGCTTCGTCACGTCGTACGTAAGCACCTGGCCCGCTTTCGCAACCGCCTTCGCGAGCGCCGAGTCGGCTTTGATCTCTTCGGCGACGAGCGCGAGGACCGTGCTCGGCGCGGGGGACGCGAGATACGTCGCGACGTCCTTCACGTCGGCCGCCTTCCACTTCTCCGGCTCGTCGACGATCACGAGCCGTCCCTCGCCGATGAAGAGCCCGAGCGAGTTGCACGTCGCGACGACGTCGGCGCCCGATACCTCGCGCGCGTTCAGATGTTCGGTCGAGTCGGCGCCGATGCGATCACGCAGACGGTGAACCGCGCGGGCGATCTTCGGACGGTCGCTGCCGTGCAGCAGGTAGACCGGCTTCAGCTCGTTCGCCACGACGCCAAGCATAGGCCGCCGCCAGGAGGAGGACCGACCCGAGCGCGGCGACCGCGGCGGGCGAGCGGGCCTGCGCTCCCGGGAGGCCGCCGAAGAAGCGGGCGCAGCCCGCGAGGTACGCGGCGCCGAGGCTGCTGAGCTGTGCGAGCAGCGGGCCGGCAGGCGGCACGATCGCCGCCAGCAGGGCGAGCGCAAGCATCGGCGGCATCACGGGCGCAGCCGCCGCGTTCGCCGGCACCGTCAGCACCGGGATCGCGTGGAAGTGGAGCCACGAGATGGGCGCGGTGCACAGACCGCACGCCGCGGAGATCGCGATGCAACTGCGCACCCAGTCGGGCATCGGGTAGCCCTCCAGCACCCGCCTGAAGCGCGGCGCGAGCACGAAGATCGAGACGACGGCGGCGAACGAGAGCTGAAAGCCCGGGTCGAGCACGTTCCACGGGTTCCAGGCGAGCAGGCCGACCGCCGCGACGAGCAGCGCATACCAGCGGTCGCGCTGGCGGCCGGTCAGCCACGCGAGCGACAGAAGCGCCCCGGCGATGCCCGCGCGGATCACCGACGGCTGCGGCCCGACGGCGAGCACGTACGCGGCGATCGCCGCGAGTGCGACCACCTCCGCCCCGAGACGGCCGATCCCGAGCATGAGCGCGAGCGCTGCGGCGCCGCCCGCAACGACGAGCACGTTGCCGCCGCTGACCGCGAGCAGGTGGTAGAGCCCGGACGCGCGAAAGCGCTGCCGCAGCGACTCGGACAGGCCGCCGTCCTCACCGAGGACGACGCCTTCGATGACCGCGCGCCGTTCTCCCGTGAGACCGGGCGTCGAGGCGCGCGCGAGCCAGCCGTGCAGCCGGTCGGCGACGCCCCCGCGCAGCCGGAGCACCCGCCACGCCGACGCACGCAGCACGACGTGGACGCCATGGTGGCGAAGCCACGCGCGTTCGTAATCGGGCGGTGCCCGCACGATGCCGAGCACCGAGAGGCGGGCTCCCTGCGGCGGCGCGCGCGTGCCGGGCAGCTGCAGGAGCACCGGCTCGTGCATCGGGGCGCCGCGCCAGCGGCGAATTACTGCGCGCACGTGCACGTCCCACCGCCCGCGCCTCGGCGGCTCGGCGACGGTGACGACCGCACGGCCGGCGGTGCCGATGCTCGTCGCGAGCACGCTACGGTCGAGCGCGTCGAGCCGGGTGCTTCCCCACCACCAGCCCGAGAGCAGGAGCAGGCACACGACTGCAACGCGCAGTCGCACGAGCCCCGGCAGTACGAAAAGCACCGCCACAGGGAGCGAGAAGCGAAAGGCCGTCGACGCCGCGAGTCCCACGACGAGCGCGGCCGCGAAGAGATACGGCGCGCGGATCACGGGACGACGAGGCCCTTCAGCTGCGCGATGCGGCCCGCGCCGATCCCGGGCACCGCGTCGAGCTCCTCGAGCGAGTGGAACGCCCCGTGCGCCTGGCGGTAGTCGACGATCTTCTGCGCGGTCGACGGCCCGATGCCAGGCAGCGAGTCGAGTTGCTCGACCGAGGCCGAGTTGAGATCGACCGGCCCCGTCGACGATGGGCCGCTCGACGCCGCACCCGCCGCGCCGCGCAGCGGCACGATCACCTGGAGCCCGTCGGCGAGCGGCGCGGCGAGGTTGACCGCGTCGACGTTCGCGCGCCGCGTC
Organism: Actinomycetes bacterium; assembly: GCA_031370755.1. GTDB lineage: Bacteria > Actinomycetota > Thermoleophilia > Gaiellales > Gaiellaceae > Palsa-739. Next base: position 3,107 of record JANMQZ010000199.1, on the reverse strand, counting down.
GCCCCACCGGCGGCGGCGAGCGCGTCGGCGACGCGCGCGCCTGGCTCGAGCCGGTAGAGACCAGGCCGCTGCACCGCACCGGCAACGTCGACGACGAGCTTCGCCTTCGCCACGTGCACGGCTCGCGGTGCGCGCAACGGTGGGACGGACGCCCCGGAGGCGCCTCGGTGCGCAAGCCGCGGCACGCCAAAGAACACGAGCACGACGAGCACCACAACGCCGGCGAGCACGCGGCGCTGCGTCACCGTGAGCGAGTGCATGTCCACGCCGCGAATCGTCGCGGCGCAAGCGTCACGCGAGGGTCAGGGCTTCTTCACGAAATACCGCTCGACGATCCGGCTTCCCGCCGCCGAGTGGCTCGAGCCGAACGAGCGGCTGCCCCGACGACGAACACCGCGTCGTGAAAGACGACCGCGTGGGCATAGCTCCGCGCGGTCGGCAGCGCGCTCACGCGGCGCCACGACTTTGCGCCGCGCGTCAGCCGGAGCACGTCCCCGAGCGTCTTTCCGGACGCCTGCGACTCGCCGCCGAAGAGATAGATCACGCCGCGATAGACGACGGCGCCCGCGGCGCCGCGCGGCGGGATCGACGGGCCGCGCGCCCAGGCATCGCGTGCAGCGTCGTACGCGTAGACGTCGCCGTAGTCGGACAAGCCGCTGCGGCCGCCGATCGCGTAGAGCTTCCCGCCGATCGTCGACACCGAGTTGCCGCCGCCGAGCACGTGGATCTTCGCGTCGAGGACAACGGCCGCGTGGCCGCCGCGCGGCGCGGGCAGCGGCGCTGCCGACGACCACGCCCGTGACGCGGGGTCGTAGACCCGCACGTCGTCGACCGGCAGGTTCGTCGTCCCGGCGAAGCCGCCGACCAGGTAGATCCGCCCGCCGAGCGCGACCGCGGCCGGCGCGTTCAGCCCGTCGCCGGGCAGCGTCGTCGCGACGCTCCAGCGTTTGCCGTCGAACCGCTCGACGTCGAGCGGCGTTCCGCCGGCGCCCGAGCCTCCGAGCGCATACACGGAGTCGCCGGCCGCGACGACGGCATGCGCCGAGCGGGCCGCCAGGAGCGGCGGCGCCTTGCTCCAGGAGCCGACGACGACGGCTGCGACCGCGAGAACCATGCGCCGTGAGTATCAGTCACCGCGGGAGCGGCCTATCGCCGCCGGCGATACCGACCTATGCGAGCACGAGATTCACGAGCTTCCCCGGCACGACGATCGTCTTCGCGATCTCCGCCCCGTTCAAATGCGCCTGCACGCGCGACGAGGCGAGCGCCCGCGCGACCAATTCGCTCTCGGGCAAATCGGCGTCGACCTCGAAGCGGTCGCGCACCTTGCCGTTCACCTGGACTACGAGCTCGAACGTCGCGCGCTCCAGGAACGACTCGTCGGCCACCGGCCACGGGTGCTCCCAGAGGCGCTCGTGGCCGAGCCGCTGCCAGAGCTCCTCGGCGACGTGCGGCGCGTATGGCTGGATCAGCGAGACGGCGGTCTCGGCCGCGAAGCGCGCCGCCGGATCGGAGGCATCTGCCTTCGAGAGCTCATTCACGAGCTCCATCACCGCGGCGATCGGCGTGTTGAACTGGAACCGGCGGCCGATGTCGTCGCTCACGCGCGCGATCGTCTCATGCGCCTTCCGCGCGAGCGGGCCTGTCAGCGCAGCGTTGGACGGCCGCGCCTCGCACACCTCGAGCACGACACGCCAGAGGCGCCGCACGAAGCGCGACATGCCGTCAAGACCGTCGGGCGTCCACTCCATGTCCTGGTCCGCGGGGCCCATGAAGAGGATGTAGAGCCGCACCGAGTCGGCGCCGTACTCGCGCGCGAGCGCGTCAGGCCCCGTGACGTTGCCCTTCGACTTCGACATCTTCGTGCCGCCCATCTGCACCCAGCCCTGGTGGAAGAGCCGCGCGAACGGCTCGCGGAAGCCGACCATCCCCATGTCGTTCAGCACCTTCACGAAGAAGCGCGAATACAAGAGATGCCCCGTCGCGTGGTCGATGCCGCCGATGTACTGGGATACGGGCAGCCAGTAGTCGACGGCCGCGCGGTCGAACGGCGCCTCGTCGTCGTGCGGGTCGACGTAGCGTAGGAAGTACCACGCGGAGTCGACGAACGTGTCCATCGTGTCGGCCTCGCGCACGCCGTCCTTGCCGCACTTCGGACAGGCGACGTGCATCCACTCGTGGTTCGAGGCGAGCGGCGGCTGCCCCTTCGGGCGGTAGTCCTCGACCTCCGGCAGCAGCAGCGGGAGCTCGTCGTCAGGCACCGCGACCATGCCGCAGTCGTCGCAGTAGATGATCGGGATCGGGGCGCCCCAGTAGCGCTGTCGCGAGAAGCTCCAGTCGCGCAGGCGGTAGTTGACCGCCGGCTTGCCGCGGCCCTGCTCCGCGAGCCGCGCGACGATCGCCTGCTTCGCCTCGTCGGCGGGCAGCCCCGTGAACTGCCCGGACTGCACGAGCGTGCCGTCCTCGCCGATCACTTGCACGATCGGCAGGCCGAACTTCGTCGCGAACGCCTCGTCGCGCTCGTCGTGCGCAGGCACGGCCATGATCGCGCCGGTGCCGTAGTCCATCAGCACGTAGTCGGCGACCCAGATCGGGATCGGCGCGTCGTTCACCGGATTCGTCGCGTAGAAGCCCGTGAAGACGCCGGTCTTTTCCTCCGCAGCCGCGCGCTCCTCGGCGGGCTTCGCGCCCGCGTGGCGCACGTAGTCGCGAAGCTCGACGGCGTCGGGCGAGCGGGCGAGGATCTCGTCGACGAGCGGATGCTCGGGCGCGAGCACGAAGAACGTCGCGCCGAAGAGCGTGTCCGGCCGCGTCGTGAACACCGAGACGTCGACGTCCAGGTCGGCGATGCGGAAGTCGACCTCCGCCCCTTCCGAGCGGCCGATCCAGTTGCGCTGGATCGTCATCGTGCGCTCGGGCCACTCGCCTCCCGGCGGCAGCTCGTACGTCAGCAGCTCGTCGGCGTAGTCGGTGATCTTGAAGAACCACTGCGCCAGCTTGCGCAGCTCGACCTCGGCGCCGCAGCGCTCGCAGCGCCCGTTGATCACCTGCTCGTTCGCGAGCACCGTCTGGTCGTGCGGGCACCAGTTGACCGGCGCCTCCTTCCG
>JANMQZ010000191.1:0-1592 GCA_031370755.1 Actinomycetes bacterium | reverse complement strand
GATGTCCTGATTGCGGCCGCCCGCGACGCCGAGCTCCGCCGCGGTTTCCTGTGCTCGCTCGGGGTTTCTGGAGCCGACCCGCACTTCATCCTTGCCGACTTCGTGGAGCCGTTTCGCGAGTGCGCGCCCGAACGCTCCTGTGCCGCCGACGATCGCGACCTTCACGCGAATGCGACCGCATTGAGTGCCGCTTCCGCCAGGCGCCGGCGTGCCGCGGCGTCGCGCATCAATGTCTGCGTGACGACCGGACGGACGCCGGCGCTCGAGACTGCTTCTGCGTCGGCCGCGTCCGCTTCGTCCATGACGAGCACGTCGATCAGGCCGGGATAGCAGCCCGCGACGTGGGCAGCGGTGGTTCCGCCTTGGAGCCGCTGCAGCATCCCTGCAGCCGGGCCCTTGACCGCGAGGCCGCCGATGAGTGGGCTGACGGCGACGCAGGGAACACGTCGTCGTTCGAGCGCGGACCTGATTCGCTCCACGGCCAGGATCGGGCCGATCGAGACGAACGGATTGCTCGGCGCGATCAGGATCAGCTCGGCCTCGTGCAGCGCCTCGAGCACGCCCGGTGCGGGCCGCGCTTCCGTCGCACCTTCGCAGCGCACGCGGTCGACCGGGTCGCGGTGCGCGCGGGCGACGAACCACTCCTGAAAGGAGAAGCTCCCGTTCGTCGTGTCGAGCCACGTGCGCAGCTGCTCGTCCGTTGCAGGGAGGATCGTGGTCTCTACGCCGAGCGCGGCGGCGAGTTTCGCGGTCACCGCAGAGAGTGGCGCGCCTTCCCTCAGAGCCTGCGTGCGCACGACGTGCAGCCCGAGATCGCGGTCGCCGAGGCGAAACCACGACTCGGCGCCGAGCGACTCCACGGTGGCAAGCGCGTTCCACGTTTCGTCCGCTCTGCCCCACCCGCGCTCCTCGTCTGCGATTCCGGCGAGCGCGTAGAGCACGCTGTCGATGTCCGGCGAGATGGACAGGCCGAGCACGTCCAGGTCGTCACCGACGTTGACGATCGCCGTGACTGCGGCGGGATCGACTGCGTCCACGATCCCACGCAGAAAGCGTGCGCCGCCGACGCCGCCGGTGAGGACGGCGACTCTCACGACGCGAGCCTCAGCCCCTGAAGCGCGGCCTGCGTGTGCGCGCCCGCGCGGAGCTGCAGGCGGTCGAGATCCTCAGGCGTGTCGACGTCGTCGGCGAGGTTCGGGATCGCGACGGCAACGGCCTCGAGCCCGAGGTCCCGCGCGGCGCGCTGGAAGCGGTCCGCACTGTGCGGTCCGTAAAGCGGGTCGAAGAGATTCGGCGCCGGCAGGCTCAGCGCGTTCGTTCGCCCGTCCGCCGACGCGACGAGAGCGATCCCGCCGAGCGGCGTCGCGGCGAGCAGCGCGCGCAGGTCGTACGGCACGACACAGGGAACATCTGCATTGACGATGAGGACGGCGTCGATGTCGAGCAGCCCGAGCGCGGCCGCGACGGCAGGGCTCTGCCCGCCGCCGGGATCGTCGACCACGCGGGCGCCGGCCGACGTCGCGACGAGGCGACCATCAGCGTCGTTCGTCACGACAACGGTCTCGCCGACCGTCGTCGCCGCCGCGAGCACG
>JANMQZ010000185.1:0-10164 GCA_031370755.1 Actinomycetes bacterium | reverse complement strand
TACGAGCCCGCGCTCGTCGAGCTCAAGCAGCTGCAGCAGCTCGCGGAGGGGACGGACCGCGCGGCGCGCTACCGCGCGGCGGCGAGCCTCGCCAAAGCCGTCGACGCACGCGACGCGTACACCGGCAGCCACTCGGAACGGGTCAGCGAGCTTGCGGCGCGCATCGCCCGGCGCCTCGGCCTCGACGACCCGGCGATCGAGCTGACACGACTCGCGGCGAGCCAGCACGACCACGGCAAGCACGCCATCCCCCCGGAGATCCAGCGCAAGCCGAGCGCGCTCAACGAGTCCGAGCGGCTCGTGTTGCAGCGCCATCCGCAGATCGGGCATCGCATGCTCGAGAGCCTCGGCGTCGAGCCGGTGGCCGACTGGGTCCTGCACCACCACGAGCGCTGGGACGGCGACGGCTACCCGAACCGCCTCCGCGGTGAGGAGATCCCGCTCGGCGCGCGCATCATCTTCGTCGCCGACGCGTACGACGCGATGACGTCCGAGCGCGTGTACCGCGATCCGCTTTCACCGCGCGACGCACTCGAAGAGCTCGAGCGCTGCTCCGGCTCGCAGTTCGACCCGTCGATCGTCGACGCGTTCGCCGAAGAGCTCGGCGTCCGCAGCCGCGCCGTCGAATTAGCTTCCTGAGCAACCAGGTTGCACTGCAACCTGGTTGCAGTCGTGGTTGACTCGCACCCGTGAGCATCCAGCAGCTGCTCGACCAGGAGCTCGCGCGCTTCGAGCGCGAGCATCCGCGCTCGCAGGCGCTGGCCGAGCAGGCGAAGGCGACGCTGCTCGGCGGCGTGCCGATGCACTGGATGGTCCGCTGGCCCGGCGGCTTCCCGGTGTTCGCGGTCGAGGCGCAGGGCGCGCGCTTCCGCGACGTCGACGGGCTCGAGTACGTCGACTTCTGTCTCGGCGACACGGGCGCGATGGCCGGGCACTCGCCCGAGCCGACCGTGCGCGCGGTCGAGGAGCAGGCGCGGCGCGGAATCACGCTCATGCTTCCGAGCGAGGACGCGCTCGTCGTCGGCGACGAGCTCGCGCGGCGCTTCGGCCTGCCGCGTTGGCAGTTCGCACTCACGGCCACCGACGCGAACAGGTTTGCGATCCGTCTCGCGCGCCACATCACCGGCAGGCCGAAGGTGCTCGTCTTCAACTGGTGCTACCACGGCACCGTCGACGAGAGCTTCGCGACGCTCGACGAGCGCGGGCGCGTCGTGCCGCGCGAGGGCAACCTCGGCCCGCCCGTCCCGCTCGACGAGACGACCCGCGTCGTCGAGTGGAACGACGCCGAAGCCCTGGAGCGCGAGCTCGGCCACGGCGACGTCGCGTGCGTGCTCGCCGAGCCGGCGCTGACGAACATCGGCATCGTCCCGCCGGAGCCGGGCTTCCACGGCGTCCTGCGCGAGGCCACCCGCAAGAACGGCACGCTCTTGATCATCGACGAGACGCACACGCTCTGCGCCGGGCCCGGCGGGTACACGGCTGCGCACGGCCTCGAGCCGGACGTGCTCACCGTCGGCAAGTCGATCGGCGGCGGGATCGCGTGCGCGGCCTACGGCTTCAGCGACGAGGTCGCGACGAGAATCGAGAGTGCGATCCCGCGCGAGGAGTCGGACGTCGGCGGGATCGGCGGCACGCTTGCCGCGAATGTTCTTTCGCTCGCCGCGATGCGCGCGACACTCGCCGAGGTCCTGACCGACGACGCGTTCGCGCGCATGATCGAGCTCGGCGAGCGCTTCGAGGCGGGCGTGCAGGGGGCGATCGACGAGCACGCGCTTCCGTGGCACGTGACGCGCCTCGGCTGCCGTGTCGAATACCTGTTCAGAGCGCAGCGGCCGCGCACCGGCAGCGAGGCCGCGGCCGGCGGCGAACCGCTGCTCGACCGCCTCGTGCATCTCTGGGCGCTGAACCGCGGCATCCTCCTGACGCCGTTCCACAACATGGCGCTCATGTCGCCGGCGACGACCGCGGCGGACGTCGACAGGCACTCAGAGGTGTTCGCAGAAGTGGCCGCAGCGATCGCGCGCGCATGACGAATCCCTGACCGGAGGGCACCGCTCACACAAACCTCACCGGCTGCCGCTTGAATGTGCGCAGGTGATCGAGGCTCACAACCTGACGAAGGACTACGGCGCGAAGCGCGCCGTCGACGGGCTCAGCTTCGCAGTCGAGCCGGGAGTCGTCACCGGCTTCCTCGGCCCGAACGGATCGGGCAAGTCGACCACGATGCGCCTGATCCTCGGCCTCGACGCGCCCACGGCCGGCAACGTCACCGTCAACGGGAAGCTCTACCGCGACCACGCGGCACCGCTGCACGAAGTCGGTGCGCTGCTCGAGGCGCGATCCGTCCACACCGGACGCTCGGCGTACAACCACCTGCTCGCCCTGGCGCAGACGCACGGCATCCCGCGCCGACGGGTCGACGAGCTGATCGACCTCGTCGGGCTAGGCGAAGTCGCGTCGAAGCGCGTCGGGACGTTCTCGCTCGGCATGGGCCAGCGCCTCGGTATCGCGGCCGCGCTTCTCGGCGACCCGCACACGGTGATGCTCGACGAGCCCGTCAACGGTCTCGACCCCGAGGGCATCCACTGGATTCGCAATCTCCTGAAAGGCCTCGCCGCCGAGGGCCGAACCGTCTTCGTCTCGTCGCACCTGATGAGCGAGATGGCGCTGACGGCCGACCACCTGATCGTCGTCGGCCGCGGCCGGCTGATCGCCGACACGAGCGTCGAGGACTTCCTGCGGCACGCCTCCGGCAACGTCGTGCGCGTGCGCTCCCCGCAGGCCGACGATCTCCGCGCGCGCCTCGCCGCCGGCCCGGACGTCAGCGTCGAAGCTGTCGAGCCCGGCCTGCTCGAGGTCACCGGCCTGACCGCGGCGCAGATCGGCGACGCCGCCGCCGAGCACGGGATCGCCCTCCACGAGCTGACGCCGCAACAAGCATCGCTCGAGGAAGCATTCATGGATCTCACCCGCGACGACGTCGAGTTCAAGACGAACGCAGAGCCCCTCGCCACGGACGCCGCCGCATGAGCGCGCTCGCGAGCACGCATGGTGGCCGCGTCACGCAGGCGCGGGTTGCGCTCTCGGAGTGGACAAAGCTGCGCAGCGTCACGTCCACCCGCTGGTCGCTCGCCACCGCGTTCCTCCTCACGATCGGGATCGGCGCGCTCACGTGCGCCGTCGTCGGCCACCACTACCCGCAGATGACCGAGCGCGACAAGCTCGACTTTCACCCGCTCGAGGTCAACCTCGTGGGCGTCCAGCTCGCGCAGCTCGCGCTCGGCGTGCTCGGCGTGCTCGTCATCACCGGCGAGTACTCGACCGGGATGATCCGCGCCTCGTTCACGGCCGTGCCGAAGCGGCTACCGGTGTTGTGGGCGAAGACAGGAGTCTTCGGTGCCGTCACGTTCGCGCTCATGTTCCCCGCGGTCCTCATCGCGTTCTTCGTCGGCCAGGCGATTCTCGCCCGCCACCACATCGACATCGGCTTCACCGGGCCGCACGTCATCCGCGTGCTCGTCGGTGCGGCGCTCTACCTCACCGTCGTCGGCCTCTTCGGCCTCGGCCTCGGCGCGATCGTGCGCAACACGGCAGGCGGCATCGCCGCGTTCGCCGCGATCATGTTCGTGCTGCCACCGTTGATGAACGTGCTCCCGGCCAGCTGGAACCGGGGCGCCTCTCCGTATCTGCCGCTCGCGGCCGGCGAAGCGATCCTCTCGACGACGCCCGGCAACCATCTCTCGCCGTGGCTCGGCCTCTTGCTCTTTGCCGGCTACGCCGCAGCGGCGATCGCGGTTGCTGCGGTGCTGCTCGTCCGCCGCGACACGTAGCTACCTCCAGGGGAGGCGGTCCCAGTACGAGGGCCGCGCACGGCGCGACGGCTCGAACCCGGCTGCCGTGTACGCCTGCCTCGGGTCGGACGTCTCCTCCTCGACGCTGACGCCGTGGCGCGCCGCGAGCTCCGACACCGGATAGCGCACCTGCCAGTCCCCCGACCGCGAGCCGGCCATGAAGATCACGCACGGCCCGTCACCGGCGCCGAGGAAGATGTGCTCGGTTCCCGCGGGGCTGTGGAAGAAGTCCCACTGGCGGAGGAGCCGCTCCTCACCCTCGACGAGGAGCGTGCACTCCCCCGACAGCACGAGGAACGCCTCCTGTTGCGACTCGGTGTGGTAGAGACCATTCGGCTCGCCCGGCTCCAGGACGTGCAGCCTGATGCCGATCTGCGGAAACTCGGCCGCCTCGCCCTCGAAGCTGCATTCCGAGCCGGACGGCTTCTTGTCGCCGTTCTCCGACGACAGCCACTGCGCGTCGCGCACGTTCACGACGAACCAGCCGTCGCTTGCGGGCTCGAGCCCCGAGCCGGAGTCCTCGAGCGGCGCCTCGGGAATCAAAGAGGGATATTCCCGTGCTTGCGCTTCGGCCGCACCTCGTGCTTCGTCAACGCCGTCTCGAGTGCGTCGATCAGCACGGGGCGCGTGCGTCGCGGCTCGATCACGTCGTCGACGTACCCGCGCTCGGCCGCCGCGTACGGATTCGCAAAGCGCTCCTTGTAGTCCGCGATCAGCTCGGCGCGGCGCGCCGCCGGGTCGTCGGCTTCCTCGAGCTCGCGGCGGAAGACAATGTTCACCGCGCCGTCCGGCCCCATGACGGCGACTTCCGCGGTCGGCCAGGCGAAGTTGAAATCGGCGCGGATGTGCTTCGAGCTCATGACGTCGTAGGCGCCGCCGTACGCCTTGCGCGTGATCACCGTGAGCTTCGGCACGGTCGCCTCCGCGAACGCGTACAGGAGCTTCGCGCCGTGACGGATGATGCCGCCCCACTCCTGCTCCGTGCCGGGCAGGAACCCCGGAACATCGACGAAGGTGACGAGCGGGATGTTGAACGCGTCACAGGTCCGCACGAACCGCGCGGCCTTGTTCGAGGCATCGATGTCGAGCACCCCGGCGAGCGAGCTCGGCTGGTTGCCGACGACGCCGACGGCGTGGCCTCCGAGGCGCGCGAACCCGGTGACGATGTTCGTCGCCCAGCGCTCGTGCACCTCGAGGAACTCGCCGTCGTCGATCACGCGGCGGATGACCTCGTGCATGTCGTACGGCTTGTTCGCGTTGTCGGGGATCAGCGTGTCGAGCTCGGGCGCCTCGCGGCTGCTCGCATCCGACGAAGTCGTGAACGGCGGCGCCTCGGCGTTGTTCTGGGGCAGGAACGAGAGGAGGTAGCGCGCGTCCTCGAGACACGCCGCCTCGTCGGCGGAGGTGAACTGCGCGACGCCCGACTTCGCCGCGTGCGTCGCCGCACCGCCAAGCTCCTCGAACGTCACCTCCTCGCCGGTGACCGTCTTCACGACGTCGGGGCCGGTGATGAACATGTAGGACGAGCCTTCGACCATGAAGATGAAGTCGGTGATCGCCGGCGAGTACACGGCGCCGCCGGCGCACGGGCCCATGACGAGCGAGATCTGCGGCACGACCCCCGAGGCCTGCACGTTCCGCCAGAAGATCTCGGCGTAGCCCGCGAGCGAGACGACGCCTTCCTGGATCCGCGCGCCGCCCGAGTCGTTGATGCCGATCACCGGGCAGCCGTACTTGACCGCGAGATCCATCACCTTGCAGATCTTCTCGGCGAACACCTCGCTGAGCGAGCCGCCGAAGACGGTGAAGTCCTGCGAGAAGACGAAGACCTTGCGCCCGAAGATCGTCCCGTACCCCGTGACGACCGCGTCGCCGTAGGGCCGCCGGTCCATCATCCCGAAGTTCGACTCGCGGTGGCGCACGTAGCGGTCGAGCTCGACGAACGAGCCTTCGTCGCACAGCTTCTCCGCGCGCTCGCGCGCGAGTAGCCGTCCTTCCTCGCGGCGGCGCGCGACCGCACGCTCGCTGCCGGCATGCAGCGCCTTGTCGCGCAGCTCGCGCAGCCAGTCGAGCCTTGCCTGCGTCGTCTCGTGCGCATCGGCCATGCGGGGGAGCCTAACCTGCGCGGGGTGAGACAACGCCTGCCTCCGCCGCTGCAGATCCGCGACTTCGGACTTCTCTGGGGGGCGCTCCTCACGAACGGTCTCGCCTCGCAGATGCTCGCCGTCGCGATCGGCTGGCAGGTGTACTCGATCCACCGCAACCCGCTCGACCTCGGTCTCGTCGGGCTGATGGAGTTCGTGCCGCTGCCGCTCCTCGCTCTGCCGGCCGGGCAGCTCGCCGACCGCCTGCCGCGGCGCGCGGTCACGGCTGCCGCGTTCACGCTCAACATCGCGATCGCCGTCCTCCTCGTGTTCGTCACGCTGGCGGGCGCGACGCGGCTCTGGCCGTTTCTCGGCGTCGCGGCGCTCGCGGGTGTCGCGAACGTCGTTGGCAATCCCGCCGCGCGGGCGATGACGCCCGAGATCGTGCCCACCGAGCTCGTGCCGAGCGCGCTCGCGCTACGCGGCATCGCCGGCCAGGTCGGAGTGATCGCCGGGCCTGCGCTCGGCGGCATCATCTTCTCGATCGAGCCGGTCGCGGTTTACATCACCGCCGCCGGGCTCCTGACAGGGTCGCTCGTCGCAATCCTCGCGATGCGGCCCGTCGTGCGCTCGTTCGTGACGACCGAGCCGCCCGGCTGGGACAGCCTCGTCGCCGGCGTCCGTTTCATCATGCGCACGCGCATGCTGCTCGGCGCGATCAGCCTCGATCTCTTCGCGGTGCTCCTCGGCGACTCGATCGCGCTCGCGCCGGTGTTCGCGCGCTCGATCCTCCACATCGGCCCGGTCGGCCTGGGCCTGCTGCGCACCGCACCCTCCGTCGGTGCGCTCGCCGCCGCGGTGATGCTCGCGCGCAGGCCGCTGCGCACGCCCGCGGGGCCGACGATGATCGCGATCACCGCGATCTTCGGGGTCGGGATGATCGTCTTCGGCTTCTCGAGATGGCTGCCGCTCTCGCTCGCAGCGCTCGCGGTCACGGGCTTTGTCGACATGGTGAGCGTGAACATCCGCCAGACGGCGGTCACGCTCTTGACGCCGCCGCACCTGCAGGGCCGCGTGAACGCCGTCGAGTGGGTATTCATCAGCGCGTCGAACGAGCTCGGCGCGTTCGAGGCAGGCGCGCTCGCCCGCCTCGTCGGCACCGTGCCCGCCGTCGTCTCCGGCGGCGTCGCGATGCTCGGCATCGCCGCGGCGTGGCCGCGACTCTTCCCGGCGCTCGCGCGCATGCGGCGGCTCGAGGATCTGCGGCCGGAGCCGGTGTAGGCTCGACGCATGGCGATCGACCGCTCGACGATCTGGCCGTACGAGAACGGCGAGCCGGGGACGTACTACTACTCGCGCTACGCGAACCCGACCGTCGTCGAGGCGGAGCGGGCGCTCGGCGCGCTCGACGGCGGCCACGCGCTCCTCTATCCGTCCGGCACCGGCGCGGCGACCGCCCTCGTGCTCGGGCTGCTGCAGCCGGGCGACACGATCGCGCTCGCCGAAGGCTGCTACTTCGGCACGGGCGTCAACTTCAAGACGCTCGAGCGCTGGGGGCTGCGCACGGTCGAGTTCGACCAGACGACGGCGCCGCCGCCGGACGTGCAGCTCGTGTGGCTCGAGGCACCGTCGAACCCGTTCCTGACGATGCCCGATCTCGAGGCCGCCGCCGCGCAGCCCGCGCCGGTCGTCGTGGACGCGACCGCCGCGACGCCCGTGCATCTGCGGCCGCTCGAGCACGGGGCGGACTTCGTGCTGCACAGCGCGACGAAGTACCTAGCGGGCCACCACGACGCGCTCCTCGGCGCCGTCGTGTGCAGGGACGAGGCGACGGCGGACGAGCTGCGGAGCTTCCGCACGGTCACCGGCATCGTCGCCGCGCCCGATCCCGCCTTCCTGCTGCTGCGCGGCCTGAAGACGCTCGAGGTGCGCGTGCAGCGGCAGACCGCGTCGACGGGAGTGATCGTCGAGCGCCTGCGGAGCCATGCCGCCGTCGAGACGGTGCGCTATCCCGGCTTCGGCGGCCTCCTTTCGTTCGACGTCGCCGACGGCGACACGGCACGCCGCGTCGAGACGGCGACCCGCGTGATCGTGAACGCGACGTCCCTCGGCGGCGTGACGAGCGTGATGGAGAGCCGCGCCCGCTGGGAAGGCGACCGCGTCCCGGCCGGCCTGCTCCGCCTCAGCGTCGGCCTCGAGGACCCCGAGCTTCTCTGGGCCGATCTGGCCACCGCCCTCGGCTAGGACTCCGACTAGGACCCGCCTGTGGACAGCGTAGGCCGTTTGGCCTACCATCTGACGGCTCTTTCCAGACTTCAACCCTGGATTACCGCCTGCAAAGGATAGAGCAGTTTTTCGCGGAATCCTTCCGCGCATACCGAGTCCCAACGGCGGGACGACCAGGACCTACGGAACCAGGGGGCACCTGTGGCTGTCGGACACGAGATCGACCAGGGCGGCAAGCGGCCTCGCAAGCGGGCGACGCAGGCACGGAACGGTGCGGCGGCCGGCAACGGCGCCGACGGCCAGATCCCCGAGAGTGACCTCGTCGAGCTTCTCGCAGCGCTCCATGCAGCACGCGACGGCAACTTCCAGCTCCGACTCCCAGCCTCCGGGTCCGGCATCGCCGCCGACCTGCACCGCGCCTTCAACGAGCTAGCCGAGCGCCGCGAGGCGTTCAGCAAGGAAGTCGCCCGCGTCGGCCGCGCCATCGGCCGGGAAGGCCGCCTGACCGAGCGCGCCGATGCCCCGGCGCTCGTCGGCCACTGGGCCGACACGACGAACGCGCTGAACACGCTGATCGACGACCTCGTCCGCCCCACGACCGAGGTCGCGCGCGTGATCGACGCGGTCGCCGAGGGCGACCTCTCGCAGAAGATGCAGCTGACGATCGAGGGGCAGCCCGTGAAGGGCGAGTTCCGCCGCATCGGCACGACCGTGAACTCGATGGTCGACCAGCTCTCGTCGTTCGCAGACGAGGTGACGCGCGTCGCGCGCGAGGTCGGCACCGACGGCAAGCTCGGCGGCCAGGCAAAGGTGAAGGGCGTCAGCGGCGTGTGGAAGGACCTGACCGACAACGTCAACACGCTCGCGTCGAACCTGACGACGCAGGTGCGCAACATCGCGCAGGTGACAACGGCGGTCGCGAACGGCGACCTGACGAAGAAGATCACGGTCGACGTCAAGGGCGAGGTCGCCGAGCTGAAGAACACGATCAACACGATGGTCGACCAGCTCGGCTCGTTCGCCGACGAGGTCACGCGCGTGGCGCGCGAGGTCGGCGAGGAAGGCAAGCTCGGCGGCCAGGCGCAGGTCAAGGGTGTCAGCGGCACGTGGAAGGACCTGACGGAGTCCGTGAACGGGCTCGCGTCGAACCTGACGACGCAGGTGCGGAACATCGCAACGGTGACGACGGCGGTCGCGAACGGCGATCTCTCGAAGAAGATCACCGTCGACGTCAAGGGCGAGGTGCTCGAGCTGAAGGAGACCGTCAACACAATGGTCGACCAGCTTCGTGCGTTCTCCGCCGAAGTGAGCCGCGTGGCGAAAGAGGTGGGGACGGACGGCAAGCTCGGCGGCCAGGCGTCGGTCGACGGCGTCAGCGGCGTCTGGAAGGACCTGACCGACAACGTCAACACTCTTGCCGGCAACCTCACGGACCAGGTGCGGAACATCGCGGACGTGACGACCGCGGTCGCAAACGGCGACCTCTCGAAGAAGATCACCGTCGACGTCCGCGGCGAGGTGCTCCAGCTCAAGGACACGATCAACACGATGGTCGACCAGCTGCGCGCGTTCTCCGCCGAGGTGACGCGCGTTGCGCGTGAGGTCGGTACCGAGGGCCGACTCGGCGGCCAGGCAAACGTCGAGGGCGTGAGCGGCGTGTGGAAGGACCTGACAGACAACGTCAACACGCTCGCCGGCAACCTCACGACACAGGTGCGCAACATCGCGCAGGTGACGACCGCCGTCGCGAACGGCGACCTGACGAAGAAGATCACCGTCGACGTCCAGGGCGAGATCGCCGAGCTGAAGGACACGATCAACACGATGGTCGACCAGCTCTCCGCGTTCGCAGCGGAGGTGACGCGCGTCGCGCGCGAGGTCGGCACCGAGGGCCGACTCGGCGGCCAGGCGCAGGTCGAAGGCGTCAGCGGCACGTGGCGCGGCCTCACCGAGTCCGTGAACTTCATGGCCTCCTCGCTCACCGAGCAGGTGCGCAACATCGC
>JANMQZ010000146.1:0-4764 GCA_031370755.1 Actinomycetes bacterium | reverse complement strand
AGAACGAAGACTTCTTCCGTGAGGTCAACGAGAGAATCAACGAAAACGCCGAGTCGCACGGCTCCGACTCCCACCGATACGAGTTCTTCTGCGAATGCTCAGACGGCACGTGCATGGAGCGCGTCTTGATGACTCTTCTCGAGTACGAGCACATCCGTGCCAAACCGACGAGGTTTGTCGTGAAGAAGAACCACGTCATCCAAGAGATCGAGCATGTTGTCGAGACGGTTTCGGACCACATGGTCATCGAAAAGCACGGTGAAGCCGGAAGAATTGCCGTCGAACTCGAGGCCGAAAGCAGCTCCAAGTAGCGGCTCACGCGGACGCGAACATGGCGTGCGCCAGTGTTCGTAAGTGTCCGCTGACGAACTCGCTGGAACGATCGGCGAGGCTTTGAGCAAGGGCGTACTAACGCACGCGTTTGACGGTGATGACAAAGCGTGCCGTGGCGGGGTTGCCGCTCGTGTCGGTGGCATTGCAGGTGACGGTTCTGCGGCCGACCGGGAAGAGGCTGCCGGACTTGGGCAGGCAGGCCGTGGCCACGGCGCCGTCGGTGGCGTCGGCTGCGGTAACCGAGTAGCGGACGCGTACCCCGGAGGCCAGCTTCGTCTTGACCACCTTGGAGGTCGCGCCGGCGATCACCGGCGGGGTCAGGTCGAAGGCGAGTCCGGCGACGTTCAGGGTGCCGGTCCAAGTGACGTCTCGGAAGCCGGCGAGGGGCCCGGTGATATTGGCGAGGTGGAACTCCCAGCTGCCGTCGCCGGTTGCCCCGGCGTAGCGGCCGCTGCCGCCCGAGACGGTCACCGCCGCCGGCGGGAAGTTGTCGCTCGTCCAGCAGCCGCTTGCCGCGATCGCGACATCGATCTCACCCTTGCCGGCAACAAGGATCGCGATCTGTCCGTGCACGCGCCCGCAGGGTGAGCCGTACTTCTCCCAGATGAACGTATACGGGGCGAAGGTCACATCACCCAGACCCGCGAGGGTCGTTCCACGATGCCCGCTCGGAATGGTGTGGAAACAGACCGTCGTCTCCGAGCTGCCGGCTGGGCACGCGACTCCATTTCCGTCGAACTGGTTCGAGAGCGTCAGATTCACCTGAAGCGCACCTACGGCATCCGCCTTGGCGACCGTAACCGCATCCCGCGTGGCCGCGACGGCCAGGGAGCCCGAGATAGCCGCGAAGAGAAGAAGTGCGCGTTTCATCGGCTCGTCACCCACTCTGGCCGGAAGCGGCGGTTGCCGGTATACGTCATTCGACGTACTCTTAAAGAGTGGGGGCGCTCAGCGCAGCCGACCTCCGCGGCGTGCTGGGGTTCCTCGAGGTCGCGGGCGAGGTCGACGAAGTCGACCCGTTCCCCGAGTCGGTGCTCGCTGCACTGCGGCGGCTGATTCCGGCCGATTTCGTCTCATACGGCGAACTCGACCGCGAGGGCGCCGGTTGGCGCGCCGGCGTCCGCTGGGAGGGCGTGCGGCCGCTGTCAGGTATGACGCCCGGCATCCGCGAGGCGCACTTGCGTTTCACGCACCAGAAGCCACACCCACCGTGGGCGCCGATCGCAGGACAGGCGGTGCGCTGGTCGGATCTCCTGTCCCTACGCCGGCTGCACAGCCTCGACGTCTACGCCGAGGTCGGGAAGCCGCTCCATGCCGAGTACCAGCTCGAGCTCTGGCTTATCACCCTCAATGGAGTGGCGGGCGGCTTCGCGTTCGACCGGGGAGAGCGCGACTTCAGCGAGCGCGACGTTGACGTACTCGACACTCTGCGGCCGCACCTCGTTCAGCTTTGGCGGAACGCACGACTGCGCGGTCGCCCCGCTGCGGCCGGCCTGCTTACGCTGCGCGAGCGGGAGATCCTCGCCTGGGTCGCGCGCGGGAAGACGAACGGTGAGATCGCGGCCGTCCTCTATCTCGCGCCCGGCACCGTCAGGAAGCACCTGGACAACGTGTACGCCAAGCTCGGCGTCGGCTGCCGAGCCGCCGCGGTCGCGCGCGCGTTCCTGGGTTCAGCGGGCGACAATTGACGTAGCGCCCGCGCAGCGAGTCACGTTTAGTTCCGTTTTCACAGCGCTTATTGGCACCGCGACCGCGACGTTCGCCGTGGCGCCGCTAGAGCCATTCCAGGTGAGCGGAAGTTCGTCTGCGCCAGCGTTCATGAATGTCCCCCGACGTGCGCCGACTCGAAGCGGATACGACCGGCACAATCCCGGGGTGCGGGTTGAGATCGCCGTCGCGAGATTGGGCTTGGTCGTTGCGGAAGATTTCGGGAATGTCCCCCGAAGAGGTGGGCTTATGGGTCTGGTTCAGGCGGAGCGGGGCGACAGATGAGCGTGCCGCCGTAATGAGGGTCGCTGCCAAGCAACTGCGACGACTTGTCTTCGCTCCAAGTTGCAACGATCTCGTGGACGAACCACGTTCCGTGCGGGAGGTCGATCGGTAAGCCGCGCGTCGGCGTCTCTTCGCTGACGTGCGTGTACTGCGCGCCGTCGATGACGTCGCCACGCCTGTCATACAAGGCGATCCGGTACTGCCGAGACACTCGGAAAGGATACGAGCCTGGCTTGGGCGAGCGTTCGGTATGTCCCCCAACGGGCGATGCGCGGCGGCAAGCCCGATCCTTGACTCGAAAGGGTCTTTCAGCCGACAATCGCACTCCCGAGACCGTACGCCCCGCAAAGGAGGCAGCCATGGCCTGGAGTCTGACGGGAACATATTTCGAGACCTGCTCGTGCGAGGTCGTATGCCCGTGCACCGCGTCGCTCTCGCTCGGCGCCGATTACGACCGCTGTCGCGTGACGCTGGTCTTCAACGTCGTCGAGGGAAACGTGGAGGGAACTGACGTGAGCGGCCTCAAGGTCGCCGCGATCGCGGACACACCGAAGGTGATGAGCGACGGGAATTGGCGCCTCGGTGTGTTCATCGACGCGGCCGCCTCGGACGAGCAGGCCGCGAAGCTCGGCGCCGTGTTCGGCGGTCAACTAGGAGGCCCGATGGAGGCGCTCGGTCCGCTGGTGAGTGAGAACCTCGGCGTCGAGCGCGCTTCTATCGATGTCAAGGAGGAGGGTCTCCGCCACAGCGTGAAGATCGGGGACTCGATCGAGTTCGAGATTGAGGACGTCGTGTCGTTTGGCGTCGAGTCGGGTGAGCCGGCGCGTCTGGTGGGCATCTTTCATCCGGCCGGTTCCGAGTTGACGATCTCCAAGGCGACGCGCTCGCGCATCAGCGCGTTCGGTATCGAATACGACGGCAAGTCCGGCTTTTCGTCGTCGCAGTTCTCCTGGGCCGCCTGAGCGTGAGCACGTTGATCCGAGACGGGCGCAGCGTAGGCCGCGCAGGGCTCGCCGCAGCCTACGCGGCCTCCCGCGCTCGGCTCTCCCTCATCGCGTTGCTGTTCGCTCTATCCGTGGTCGCGTGGTGGTGGACGGTCGAGCGCATGCGCGGTATGGATGCGGGGCCGGGAACCGATCTCGGCACACTGGGTTGGTTCGTTGGGGTCTGGGTCGTGATGATGGCGGCGATGATGTTCCCGTCGGTCTCACCGACCGTCGCTCTGTACGCACGCATGTCGGGGCGCCGTTCGCCACTCGCACCGCTCGTGTTCGCGTCGGGCTATCTGCTGACGTGGGTCGCTCCAGGGTTGCTCGCTTTCGGCGTCGCCGCCGGGGCGCGCAACCTGCTTGGCGGAGAGATTTCGTGGAACGGCGCGGGCCGGTGGCTCGCGGGCGGCACGCTGCTCGTCGCCGCCGGGTATGAACTCACTCCGTTCAAGGACGTGTGCCTTTCCAAGTGCCGGAGCCCACTCGGCTTCCTCATCGGCTCCTGGCGCAAGGGGCTTTGGGGGGCGCTGAGGATGGGCACGCGGCACGGTGCGTGGTGTGTCGGGTGTTGCTGGGCGCTGATGGCATCGCTTTTCGCGCTCGGGGTGATGAGCATCGCCTGGATGGCCTTCATAGCAGCGCTGATCGCCGCTGAGAAGGTGCTCCCTTGGGGTCGGGCTGTGACCTACGCGACTTCGGCACTGCTGCTCGTCCTGGGCATCGTCGTCGTGGCTGCGCCTGGCGCGGTGCCGGGCCTGACGATTCCGAGCCACGGCAGCCCACCTGCGATGAAGATGCCCTAGTCGACGGCGTACGCGCACTAGCCTGGGCCAGTGTCCGGGAATGTCACCCGAGCCGAGGGCTCGCCGCTGAGGCTAGTCGTCCTGGGCCTCATCGTGCGTCACGGCTTCAACGTATATCCGGTTGTCGCTCGCCTGCGCCAGTGTGCGGCAATGACGCCCGACGAGCGGCCCTACCGCCGCTTGCACTTCGCGGTGACTCGATGTGGCTGGGGCGCTGCAAACGACAGGACAAGGCCGGGGCCGTAGGCATAGCGGTACATCAGTCGCTTAAGGGCCATGCCGCGAATGTGCGCATAGGTTGGAGTTCTCTGCACCGTCAGGTGTAGTCCCCCGCACAACACCGTATCGCCCCGATTCACTTCGTCGAACGTACGTGTCTCGCCTGGATGGAGCAAGAGGACGCGGTGCTGCGCTGACGCTGACCCGGCGAAGATCGCGAAGATCATCACCACGAACGCGACGATCAGAGGACGTGTCATCGTCAGAAGGCTACAGGGGTAGGAGACTGGGCTGCCCAGCGTCCTCTCACTCGAGAGGCGCTCTTCGATATCCCTATCCCTAGCTCAGCCGGCGGTAGACGCTGCGCGTTGCCGCGCCTTCGGCGCCGTCGCCAACTGCCCGCACGCTGCATCGATATCGCGGCCGCG
>JANMQZ010000082.1:0-5190 GCA_031370755.1 Actinomycetes bacterium | reverse complement strand
GCGTAGCGGGTGAGCACGCGCGCGCGGCCCTGGGCTCCCATCTCCGCCCGCCGCTCGGGATCTCCGGCCAACTGGGCGAGGTGATCGGCGATCGCCTCTGCGTCTCCGAGCTCGACGAGGAAGCCGTCGACGTCGTCGCGGATGACGTCGGGCACTCCGCCGACTCTCGTGGCGACGGCGGGCCGCTGAGCGGCGAGCGCCTCGATCACGCTGACCGGCGTTCCCTCGTTCGCGGACGGCAGGATCAGCGCATCGATCGCGCTGTAGAAGCCGCTGACGTCGTCCTGGTAGCCGACGAAGAGACAGTTGCGCGCGATTCCGAGCTCGTGCGCTGATCGTTCGAGCTGCTCGCGGTCGGGGCCGTCACCGACGAGACAGAGCGTCGCGTCGACGCCGCGGTCGCGGAGGCCCCGGAAGGCGAGCAGGACGTCCTCCGTGCGCTTGACAGCGGTCATGCGGCCGACCCAGCCGACCACGAAGCGCTGCGCGTCCAGACCGAGCAGGCGCCGCACCTCTGCGCGTGCCGGTTCCACCGAGTCGACGCGCTCCTCGAGCTCGATCCCGAGCCGGACGACGACGAACTTCTCTGCCGGTGCGACACCGAGACGCACGAGGTCGTCGCGCACCTCGGGGCTCACGGCGATGAGCACCGTCGTCCAGTGCGCGAGGAACCGTTCGAGCAGACGGAAGCCGGCGGTCTTGAACCGGCCGAAGTAGCCGCGCAGCACGTGGCCGTGAAACGTATGGACGATCACCGGCGGCCGCGCGCCGCCGGCAAGCAGGGCCGCCGTCCGCCCGACGGCCCCCGCCTTCGCGGTGTGCGTGTGGAGAATCGCGGGACGCTCGCGGCGAATGAGTGCGGCAAGCTGGAAGACCGCGCGCAGGTCGCTGAGCGGCGAGATCTCGCGATGCAACGCATCGAGGGCCACGATCGAGACGCCGCGACCCTCGGCGACGTGCGCCATCGACTCCTCGCCGCGCGCGAGCGTGCCGGCGACCAGGGTCGTGTCGTACCCGCGCGATGCCAGGCCTTCCGTCAGATATGCGACATGAAGCGCGGGGCCGCCGACATTGAGCCGGGCGATGACGCGCAGGACCTTGATGCGCTCAGAAGCCAAGAGCCTCGACCGTGCGCCGCAAGCCTGTCTCCAGGTCGACCGACGGCCGGTAGCCGAGGATCCGCTGTGACTTGCTCAGGTCGGCCCACGAGTCTCGGAGGTCTCCGGGCCGCATCGGCAGCTCGCGGCGCTGCACCGACTTGCCGACGATCGCACCGATGGTCTCGGCCACGGTGTTGACGCTCGCGGGTGACCCCGCGGCGACGTTGAAGATCTCACCGTTTGCACCCTCGGCGTCACCGGCACGAATCGTCGCGTCGACGACGTTGGCGACATAGGTGAAGTCGCGCGACTGCTCGCCGTCCCCGTAGACCTCGATTTCCTCGCCGGCGGCGATCCTCATGATGAACAGCGGTACCGCCGCGGCGTACTGCGAGAACGGGCTCTGCCGCGGGCCGAAGACGTTGAAGTAGCGGAGCACGACGGACTCGAACGACTCGTACACGCGCGAGAAGCTGACGCAGTAGCGCTCGGCCGCGAGCTTCGCCACGCCGTACGGAGAGACGGGGTCGGGCGGCGACTCCTCACTCGTCGGCATCTGCCGGCTCGAGCCGTACACGGACGCCGACGACGAGAAGACCACGCGGCGAATGCCTTCGTCACGTGCCGCGAGCAGCACGTTCAGCGTGCCCTCGATGTTCACCGCGCTCGACGTGAGCGGGTCCTGAACCGAACGGGGCACGGAGCCGAGGGCGCCGAGGTGGTAGACGAGGTCGACTCCACGAACGGCGTTGTGCACGCGCTCGTAGCTCCGCAGCTCGCCTTCGACGATCTCGACGTCGAGCCCGTCGAGGTTCGCGCGGTTCCCGGTGGAGAAGTTGTCGAGCACGCGCACCTCGTCGCCGCGCTCGAGGAGCCCGCGCGCAAGATTCGAGCCGATGAAGCCTGCGCCGCCGGTGACGAGGACGCGGGCCATCAGGCGACCGCTTCCACGTGGTAGTTCGCGTTCAGCGAGCCGGGAATCGGGTTGCGCAGCATCGGCACCGCGCGGTCGAGCCCCTCTCCGGCGGCGTTCAGCGCGACGACGAGCGGCGCAGCGACGACGCGCACGTGCGCGCGCTTCGCAAGGAGGTCGACTCCGTGCGCTACGAGCATCGCAATGGTGGCTGCGGTCCCGGCACCGGGGCGCACGGTAACGGACGTCCATTCGGCATTTGTTCGGAAGAGGTGCTCGAGCCCCGTGTGCGTCCAGCGCCAGAAGTCGTCCGGGTTCGGGTGAAAGGGATAGACGCCATGCGTCGAGAGCAGCACGCGGCCGCCGGGCCGCACGGCGCGCCGCAGCTCGCGCACGGCCGCCGCGGGATCCGGGACGTGCTCGAGCACCTGGAGGCAGAGGACGACGTCGAAGCTCGCGTCCTCGACCGGGATCGCGTCGATCGAGCCGTGCAGGTCGGCGTGCGGGCTGCCGGGGACGTCGAAGCCGACGATCTCTGCCGCGGCGGGGAACAGCGCCTCGTATGGCCGCTCGCCGCAGCCGACGTCGAGCACGCGCGCGCCGGCGACGTCCTGCGCTGCGAGCCATTCGAGCAGGGGCCTCCGGACCGCGTAGCCCACGGTCGAGCGCGAAGGGTCGAGTCGGCCGCTCATTCGTCCACCAGTCTCGTCGCCGCAGCGCCGAACGCGAGAAAGGTCAGCGCGTCGAGCGGGATGCCGGCGACGAAGCCCTGCGCCGTCCACAGCCAGACGAGAAGCCCGGTTGCGAGCAGGCCGTAGAGGGCCGTGACCGCGCCCAGCCCCTTGACGGCGACCCACGCTGCCGTTGCGAACACGCCGACCCAGAGCGCGAGCCCGATGATGCCGAGGTCAGCAAGCGCCTGGAGCCACGAGTTCTGCACGCCGTACCGGCGCTCCGGCGCGGCCGACGGAAACGCGAGCGGCGCCTCGTTCGGAAAGCGCACGTGCGCGGCCGGAAGGTACGGCTCGAAGTTCACCGGCTCGGCCGATCCCTCCCAGCCGACGCCGAGCACCGGATGATCCTTCCAGATCTCGAAGCCGATCCAGGCGAGGAGCGTGCGATGCGCGTACGTCTGCACCTTCGTCGGCTGTGACGTCGTCTTGCCCGGCGATGCGCCGAGGAACCGCGCGAACGCGTCGAGGTCGCTGCCGCGGATCGCCACGACGCCGACGGCGACGACGGCTGCGACCGCGCCGATCGCAAGAGCGCGTCGCGGCACGAGCTCGCGCCGAAGCAGCAAGACGGCGCCGAGCGCAACGAGCGCGGTCGCGAGCCCGAGCACCGATGCGACGGCTCCGGCGACGATCATGCCGAGCACACCGCTCAGGGTCGCAATCGCCGCCGGAATGCGCATCCGTGGAACGCGCGGCGCGGCGATGGCGATGATCCCGACGAGGAGCGCCGCGGCGGAGAGCGCTGCGAAGTCGGCCGAGGAGAGAAACGAAGCCTGGCGGCGGCCGACGGTTCCCGCGTGGAAGATGTCCGCACCGAAGAACTGCGCGATGCCGACGACGGTCGCGGCGCCACTCCACACCGCGACCGACCAGATCGGCAGCACGAGATCCCGCGTGCGCCGCAGAAGAAGCGGCACTGCGGGCGCGAGGAGTGCGTACTCCGCGAACTTCGCCGCCGTGACGCCGTGCGTCTGCCACGGATAGGCGCTCGTGTGCAGTCGTCCGTAGACGACGGCGGCGGCGACCCAGACGAGGAAGAGCGCGCCCGCGATCCAGAGCGGACGGCCGGGCGCGAGCGCGGCGAGCCTTCGCCGGCGGGCTTCGACCAGCGCGAGCACGACGACCGCGAGCACAGCGAAGTCCGAGAGATAGGCGTCGACCGTCGTCGAGCCGACCGAGATCGTCACTCCGGGCTGGTAATGGACGTGCAGGAAGAGGATCGGAATCGCCGCCGCCAGCAAGACCGCGCTGGGCGACGTGCCTCGGTTCGCAAACCTGGTCGCCAAGGAGACGGCGACTATACCCTCGGCTGATGCGCCGGCTCCTCGTCCGCCGTTCCGTGACGGCCGTCGGTATCTACGCCTCGGTCGTCCTCGGGTTCCTCGGCACGGTCGTCGCGACCCGGGAGTTCGCGTCCGCCCGTGTGTTCGGCGACTACGCGACCGTGATCTTCGCGACCGGGTTCGTCCAGTCGCTCTTCGACCTGACGGTCGAGGAGGCGCTCGTGAAGTACGGCTTCCGGTACTCGACGCAGGAGGACTGGGGCCGGTTTCGGCAGCTCTTCAGGAGCGCGGCACGGGTGAAGCTCGCGGGCGCGCTGCTCGGGGCTCTTGGTCTCGTCGTCTTCTCCCAGTTCGCCCCGCACCGGCTGGAGGTGCCGTGCCTGCTCGCGGCAGGCATCCCGCTCGGCCAGTCGCTCGAAGGGCTTGCGGGGACGATGCTCTATCTGCGGAGCCGCTACGACATCCGCTCGTTGCTGCTCGCGTGGTCGATGGTGCTTCGGCTCACCGGGATCGCGGTCGGCGCGCATTTCGGCCTCGCCGAGGCGATCGCGGGCGTGCTCGCGGCCCAGGTGGTGTCGACGGCGTCCGTTGGCGCCGTCGGCATGCTCGCCTTCCGCCGCTTTCCGAGCGCCCAGGCAGAGCCGCTCGGTGCCGACCGCCGCGAGATCGTTTCGTTCATTCTCCAGTCGAGCGCGGCGACCGGCGTGCTGTCGCTTCGCGGCGGTCTCGCGCCGCTTCTGCTCGGCGTGGTCTCGGGCACCACACAGGTTGGTCTGTTCCGCGTCGCCCAGGCGCCGCAGTCGGGGTTCTACGCGCTGTCGGCGCCTGCACGCATGGTGCTCCTGACCGAACAGACGCGTGACTGGGAGAAGGGGCGCCAGAGCGCCGTGTTGCGTGGCGTTCGGCGTTACAGCCTCATTGCGTTCGGCATCTCGATCGTGGCCGCGCCGCCGCTTCTGATCTGGATTCCCGATCTGATCCGTCTCGTCAACGGTAAGCAGTACGTCGGCGCTTCAGATGCAGCGCGCATTTTCGTGCTCGCAGCTTCGGTGCAGCTCGTCGTCGGCTGGACGAAGTCGTTTCCGGTGGCGATTGGCCGACCGGGGCTGCGCATCCTGACGCACGGGATCGAGACGATCGTCGTGTTGCCGCTCGTGCTC
>JANMQZ010000073.1:0-5534 GCA_031370755.1 Actinomycetes bacterium | reverse complement strand
GAGCAGTCGCCCCAGTAGAAGCCGGTGAGGTGCAGGCGGACGAGCAGCTCCGCGAGTGCCGCGCGCATGGCGGGCTCCGGCGCGGGCAGCGCGCTTCGCCCGAGGATGAGGCGGTACGGGAGCGAGAACTCGAGGTAGCGCGTGATCAGGACCGACTCCAGCTCCTCGCCGTCTGCCGAGCGGCGCTCGCCGACGATGCCCTCGGCTTCGACCGACGGCACGCTGCGCCGCTCGAGCTCCCCGAGGAGGCGGTACTCGCGCGCGGCGATGCGCGGCGGCAGCTCTTTCAGGGCGAACACGCCGCCGGGGAGCGACACGAAGCGAACGACGTGCCGGCCGATGCCGCGCTGGGCGTCGACGAGCGGCGCGTCTTTCCACTTCACGAGTGGCAGCGCCCATGGCAGCGCAAGGAGAGCCGCTTGTTCGGAGCGGGCGAGGAGCCGAAAGTGCGCTTCGCTCATCTCAGTGGCGGAAGTGGCGCCGCGCGGTGAACACCATCGTCGCGCCGGACTTCTCGACCGCGTCGTTCACGTCCTGGTCGCGGCGCGAGCCGCCGGGCTGGACGATCGCGGAGGCGCCGGCGTCGAGCGCGATTCGCGGCCCGTCCGGGAACGGAAAGAACGCGTCGGACGCGAGCGTCGAGCCCGCGAGATCGTGCCCATAGGACGTCGCCTTCTCCACCGCGATGTTGACTGCGTCGACGCGGCTCATCTGTCCCGCGCCGATGCCGATCGTCTGCAGGTCTTTCACGAGGACGGATGCGTTCGACGAAACGTGCTTGCAGACGCGCCACGCAAAGACGAGATCGCCCCACTGGCGCTCGTCCGGCGAGCCGCAGACGACCTGCCAGCCCTCGCGGTCCTCGATGTCGGAGTCTGAGTCCTGCACGAGCATCCCACCGAGGACGCGTTTGTAGTGACGCGAGTCGACGTCGTGACGGCGTTCGTGATCGACGAGGATTCGCGTGTTCTGTTTGCGTCCGAGTGTTCTGAGCGCAACATCGCTGTAGCCGGGCGCGAAGAGAACCTCGACGAACTGGTCGGCGAGCTTCGCGCCGAGCGCGTCGTCGATCTCGCGGTTCACGACGACGATGCCCCCGTAGGCGGAGGTCGGGTCCGACGCGAGCGCCTTGTCGTACGCCTCCTCGAGCGTTGCGCCGATCGCGACGCCGCAGGGGTTCGCGTGCTTGACGATCACGCAGGCTGGAAGCGTGAACTCGCGCACGAGCATCCGTCCCGCGGACAGGTCGTTCAGGTTGTTGAACGAGAGCGCCTTGCCGTGCAGCTGCTCGACGCGCGAGAGGAGGTGCGTGCGCGCGCCCCGCTCGGAGTAGTAGGCGGCCCGCTGATGCGGGTTCTCGCCGTACGAGAGGTCGACGACCTTCTCGAGCGCGACGACGAGTGTGTCGGGGAACGCCTCGCGCTCGGAGAACCACGTCGCGATCGCGGCTTCGTAGGCTGCGGTCGTGGCGAAGGCCTCTGCGGCGAGCTCGCGGCGCGTCTCGAAGGACAGGACGCCCTGCGCGCGCAGCTCGTCGAGCACGAAGCCGTAGCGCTCGGGTCTGCAGACAGGTGCGACGTGCGCGAAGTTCTTCGCTGCACCGCGCAGCATCGACGGGCCGCCGACGTCGATCATCTCGACGGCATCCTCTTCGGTCACACCCTTCTTCGCGGCGACCTCTTCGAAGGGGTAGAGGTTGATGCAGACGAGATCGAACGGCAAGATGCCGTGCTCGGCGAGTGTCGCGACGTCCGCCTCATTGTCGCGGCGCGCGAGGATCCCCGCATGGATGCGCGGATGCAGCGTCTTCACCCGGCCGGCGAGCATCTCGGGGAAGTCCGTGAGCGTTTCGACGCGCTGGACCTCGAGACCGAGTTCTTCGAGGTACACCGCAGTGCCGCCGCTCGCGACGAGCTGCCAGCCGAGCTCGTCGAGGCCGCGTGCGAAGACGTCGAGGCCCGTCTTGTCGTAGGTCGAGATCAGCGCTCGCACAGCTCTCCTACGACGCGGGGCAACAGGCGGTGCTCGATCTCCTTGATGCGCGCGTGCAACGTCTCGGGTGTGTCGTCGCGGTGGACGGCGACCCGCTCCTGCGCGAGGATCGGGCCGCTGTCGACGCCATCGTCGACGAGGTGCACGGTCGCGCCGGACTCGGCGACACCGGCCGCGAGTTGCTCCTCGACCGCGTGCGCGCCGGGAAACTCCGGCAGCAGCGACGGGTGCACGTTGACGACGGCGCCGGGGAAGCGGTCGAGGAACGCCGGCGTCAGCAGATGCATGTAGCCGGCGAGCACAACGAGGCGAACGCCGTGGTTGTGGAGCCAGTCGGCCATCGCGGCGTCGCGCGCCGAACGGTCGGTGTACTCGGCGAGCTCGAACGCAGCCGTCGGAACGGCGCGTGCGCGCTCGAGCGCGGCGGCGCCGTCCCGGTTGCTTGCGACGGCGACGACGGGCAGGCCCGCATCGAGGAGGGCCTGCAGGTTCGTGCCGGTGCCGCTGACGAGCACGCCGATCACGCCGTGAGCGTTCCGATCACGATCGCGCCGCCGGGCACGTCCGGCACGACCGCGCACATGCCAATCCCGAGATTGAAGACGCGCCGCGCCTCGTCTTCCTCGATTCCCTGCTCGGCGAGCCAGTGGAACACGGGCGGCCGCTCCCACGCGTCCCAGTCGATCTGTGCGCGAACGCCGTCGGGGAGCACGCGCGACAGGTTGCCGAGGATGCCGCCGCCGGTCACATGCGCGAGCGCTCGGACGTCTGCGCGAGCGCGGAGCGCGCGCACGTCGTCGAGGTACAGACGGTGCGGCGCGAGCAGCATGTCGGCGTCGAAGTCGCCGTCGCCGACGAGGGAGCGGACGAGGGAGAAGCCGTTCGTGTGGAGTCCGCTCGACGGAAAGCCGACGATCGCGTCGCCGGGAGCGCACCGCGTGCCGTCGATCAGGTTCTCGCGGTCGACGATGCCGACGCAGGTGCCGGCGAAGTCCAGCTCGTCGTCGCGGTAGACGCCGGGAAGCTCGGCGGTCTCGCCGCCGATCAGCATGCAGCCCGCCGCGCGGCACACCTCGGCAGCGCCTTCGACGAGGTCGGCGAGGTGCTCGAGCTCGATGTGCTCCGCTGCGACGTAGTCGAGGAAGAAGAGCGGCTCGGCGCCGCTGCAGAGCACGTCGTCGATGCAGTGTGCGGCGAGATCCATGCCGCCCCAGCGCAGCTTGCCTGCGCGGCGTTGCAGCATCAGCTTCGAGCCGACGCCGTCGGTCGAGGCGGCGAGGAACCTGCGCTCGTCGAGCGGGTAAAGGCCGGAGAACGTGCCGAACCCGGTGGCGCCGGTGGACTCGACGGCGGCGCGAAGCCGCTCGACGACGGCATCCGCGGTCGCGAGCGACACGCCTGCAGCTTCGTATGTCTTCGCCTCGTCGGTCACCGTCTCGAGTCTACGATCAGCCTGAGATGGACGCCGCGACGGAGCACGTTCGGGCGCTCGCCGGCCGCGTCGTCGAGGCTGCGCTCGAGCTCGGGCCGCTCCGCGCGGCGCTCCTGGCGGGCTCCGGGGCGCGGGGCGATGCGGACTTCTTCTCGGACGTCGACCTGCTCCTCTATGTCGACGAGGCGCCGCCCGACGACCGGCTGGAGCTGTTGTGTGGGGCGCTCGGCGGCACGAGGCTCGTGCCGATCGCGCCGCCGCACCTCGTGCAGTTCGACGTCGGCGGTGTCGCCGTCCACTACACGACGGTGGCGGAGCTCGAGGAGCAGCTCGATCAGCTGCTCGTGCGGCTCGAGGACGTGCACGGCCCGATGCAGAAGCTGCTCTCGGGGCTCGGCGAGGGGCGGCCGCTGTACGGCGAGGAGCTGCTCGCCCGCTGGCGTGAGCGCGCCGCGGCGTACCCCGACGAGCTGCGGCGTGCGGGCATCGAGCATCACTGGAAGTTCTTTCCGCTGTGGTGGTACGACGAGCCGCTCGCGACGCGCGACGCGGAGCTCTGGCGGCTCGACATGCTGCTCGAGGTGGCGTTCAACCTGCTCGGCGTCCTCGCTGCGCTGAACCGCGTCTACTTCGCGCGCTTCGAGTTGAAGCGCCTCCGCGCGCTTGTCGCGAAGCTCGAGCACGCGCCACCCGATCTCGCCGACCGGCTCGAGAGCCTCGTCCATCTCCCGCCGACCGAAGCCGCAGCCGAGCTCGGCAAGCTCGTCGTCGAGACCCGCGACCTCGTCACCCGCGAGCTGCCGGACCTCGAGCTCCCGCTCCGCCGTCCCCCGGGCACGCGCGCGGAGCCGTGGCAGATCTAGCCCCGTTACGACTTCGTTACGACTTCGTCACGGGTTTCTAAGAGTGTCTGACCCCAGGGCATGTCCGCACCGGGCGATGGTTCATGCGAAATGCAGGTGCCCGGCGCATCGTGTCTGACACCAGGACGGGCTCCGGCGGTCACGAGCGGGCTCGCAACAGCCGTGGCCGGTCGAGGTCGGTCGTCTCGAGGACGATGTCGGCGAGCCCTTCCGGGTCGACCTCTTCGAGGTAGCGCGTCTCGCCGGGGACGTAACGCGTTGCATAGCGCTCGCGCGCGTTCTCCAGCCACGACTGGTCGCGCGCTATGCCACGCTCGCTCGCAGCCTCGCGGTCGGCCGTCAGGAAGATCGACAGCTGCCAGAGATCGCGCAGCTCCGGATGATGCAGGAACACGCCGTCGGCGATCACGGTCTCCTCCAGCGACAGCACGTGCTCGCGGAAGCGCGCGAAGTCGAAGCTCGACGGGTAGTACTCCCGCGGCGGCGGTGGGCGGTGGAAATCGTCGATCGTCACGCGCAGCACCGGCGGCTCGAGCAGCAACGCGAGCGCATCGCCGATCGTCGACTTCCCCGATGCCGTGACGCCGTCGATCCCGATCCGCGCCGGCCGCGGGAGCGCTGCGATACGTCTCGCGACGGCGTCGAGCGCGGTCACACGAACAGCTCGGCGTGCAGCTCCGGCCGGCCCTGCGGGCCGCCGGGCACGAAGCGGACGAGCGTGTCGCCGATCTCCACGTCCGACCCGAGCCGGTCGCAGTCGAGCACCTCGCTGAGCGCTTTCGCCTTTGCGTCCGGATCGTCCGCCTTCAAGTGCAGCTCGGACAAGCGCAGCCGGTCGCCGCCCTCGAGCAGGTCGTCGATCCAGTCGCGCGGTGGATGCAGCTCGAGGCGGTAGCCCGCATTCGTCGAGACGAACGTGCGCCTGCCACCGTGCTCCTGCACGCGCAGCTCCGCCTCGTCGGCCCGCGCGATCGCCCGTTCGAACTCGTCCTCGTCGAGCGCGAGCCCGAGATGGTCGACACGCGGTAGCGGCCACTGCCCCGGCTGCACGACGACGTTGACTGCGCCGCGCTCCAACTCCGACAGTCGCAGCTTGAACCCGTCGTGGTCGAGCTTCTCCCACGAGATCCCGGGCTCGACCGCAACGTGCTCGTCGCCGACCCGCCCGTAGCGCGCAACCAGGTTGAAACCGAGCTTCCCGAGGTAGCGCGCCTCAACCTCGCGGAGTTGCGAGGTGACCAGGTGGT
>JANMQZ010000085.1:0-6586 GCA_031370755.1 Actinomycetes bacterium | reverse complement strand
AGCCGCGGGTTCACGAGCACGAGCACCGTTCCTGCGGCGCAGATCATCATCACGCTCTGCATGCCCTGCACGAGGCCCCAGCCGATGAAGTAGCGGATGGGGTAGAGGTCGTTCGTCGCGCGCGACAGCACCTGGCCCGTTGCGTGCCGGTCGTAGAAGGCGCGCGGGTAGCGGAGGTATGCGGTGTAGAGCAGCTCGCGCATGCGCGCCTCGATGCGGATGCCGATGCGCGCCGTCGCATAGCGGCGCGAGAAGTTGACGAGAAAGCGCAGCCCGGCGAGCAGCACGATGCCGACGATGTACGGCCAGAGCGCGCGCGAGTGCGAGACGATGGCGTGGTCGACGGCGCGCTGCGTGAGCACCGGGATCGCGATCGAGATCAGCGTGTAACAGAACGCGAGCGAGAGGCCGAGCGCGCCGAGCCGCCACTCTGCCCGCCACAGGCCGAGCAGCCTGCGGAAGGTCGGCAGCAGGCCGAGGTCGGGCGGATCGACGGGATTCGGGTGCTCGGGCATGGCGAAAACGCCCGCCCGATGGTGTCTTTTCCCCTGGACGAGCTGTCGTCCGAGCCTAGCAGCGCGCTAGTCGCGCGAGCGGGCGCGCGTGAACGCGGCGAGGCCGTCGCTGAAGCTCGGCGGTGCAAGCGGCGCGTCGAACGTCTGCCGCACGTCTGCGACTTCGCGCCTGCGCAGCGCACGCTCGCGATCGAGGAGTGCGTTGCGCTCGGAGTCGAGGCCTTGGCGCATCAGTGCAAGCTCCCGCTCGCGCGTCTCGAGCCTCGCCTCGAGCATGCGAAGCTCCTCCTCGCGGTGCTCGTAGGGGTCGGGCGCGGGGGCCGGTGCGACCGGCTCGGGCTCTGGCTCCGCCGCGGGCTCGGGTGCCGCGGCCGTCGCGCGCAGCGCCGCCGCCTGCGCCTCGATCGCCTGCGCGCGCGCTTCGAGCGCGCTCTGCTCGGCCTCGAGCTCGATTCGGCGGGCCGTGAGCCCCTTCTCGATCCGTCGCGCCTCCTGCTCGCGCTCCTCGAGCCGCGCCCGTTCGGCGGCTGCGAGCTGCCGTTCCGACTCCGACTGGCCGCGCTCCGCCTGCGCGCCGGCGAGCGCGGCCTCGAGCTCCCGCTCCCGCTCTGCGAACCGCTTCGCATCGGCCTCGAGCTCTGCCTGTCGCGCCCGCAGCTCTCCCTCGCGGGTCTCGAGCGCCTGCGCGCGCTCGAGTGCCGCGCGCTCGCGGGCGACGAGCGCATCCCCGGCTGCGGCTGCCTTGCGCTCCTGCTTGGCGGGCTTGCCGGTGTCGAAGCGGCGTTGCAGCTCCACGAGCTCGCGCTCGCGCGCGGCGACTGCCTCCGCCCGCTCACGCAGCGCCTGCTTCAGCTGCTCGAGCTCGGTGCGCGCCTGCTCGTGATCAGCGTGCCGTTGCTCCGCGAGCTCCCGCGCGAGGCGGAGCAGCGCCGCCTTGTCGGCATCGACGCCCGTGTCGTCGGACACGCCGCCGCCACCGCTGCGCGGAGTCCAGCCGTCGAAACCCTCCTCCCAGCGGTCAGTCATCGTCCCGTCGGCAAGATCAGGTTGAACCGTGCTCCGTGCGGAATCGCATCCTCGTAGAGGAGATCGCCGCCATGCGCTCTGGCGTAGGAGCGCGCGATCGCGAGGCCGAGCCCCGTGCCGACGGCCGACGCGCGCGTGCCCTCGCCGCGCGTGAACCGCTCGAACAGGTCGGGGACGAACTCCGCAGGCACGCCGTGACCGCAGTCCTCGACGCTCAGCCGCAGATGACGGTCGGTCTGCTCGGCATGCACACGCACGGGCGCCTCGCCGTACCGGAAGGCGTTGGTCACGAGATTGGTCACGATCCGCTCGAGGACGCCGCGGTCGACGACGGCGACCGCGTCCTCTGGCACGTCGATCTCGATCGCGTTGCGGTCGACGGCGGTCGTGCTCACGATCTCCTCGACCTGCTCGCGGATGTCGACCCGCTCCGGCGCGATGTCGATCACGTCCGCGTCCAGGCGGGAGAGGTCGAGGAGCTGCTCGACGAGTCGCGCCATGCGCTGGGTCTGCTGCAGCAGCGCCTCGCGAACCGATACGCGCTGAGCGTCGTCGAGCCGGTCGGCGAGGTGGTGCAGTGTCGAGACGAAACCGTGGATCGTCGTCATCGGCGTGCGCAGCTCGTGTGCGGCCAGCGCGATGAAGTTCGTCTTCACCTCATCTGCGCGCTCGAGCGCGAGGCGGGCCTCGTGCTCCGCCTGGAAAAGGCGGACACGGTCGAGCGCGAGGCCGGTCAGCGCTCCGAGCGTGTTGAGCAGGCGCAGCTCCTCGTCGCCGAAAAACGGTGCGTAGGGCGACGTCCATACGATCATGCTGCCGCCGGGCACCTCGAGGTCGAGCACCTCTGCCGTGCGCGTCTGGGAGGACGGCACGCTCCCGCGCTCCAGGCTTTCCCACGTGTCGGCCGGGACGTTCCACGCGGCGACGATGCGGCCCTCGGCGTTGCGGATGGCGAGCGCACGCGCGCCGACGATCGCGGCTGCGGGCTCGAGCACGCGCGCTGCGACCTCCTCCTGCGATTCCGCGAAGCTGAGCAGGCCGGCCATCGCGTCTTGCAGGCGTGCTTGCTCCGGCGCACGCCAGAGCAGGCGGAGGACTTGCGGCGGCCTGAAGCCGAGGAAGAACGCGACGACGCTCACGGTGGCGAGCGCACCGGACACGAGCGAGAGCGCGGAGTCCTGGTTCGTCGTGAAGATCGAGACGAGAAGCGCGACAGTGATGAGCGCGGTCGCGCCGGTGAGGAAGTGCATCCGCCTGCGCGCAACGGTCGGCTGCTCCCGGCCGGCGCGCCACAAGCTCGAGGCGGCGACGATCGAGAGCACGCTCCAGTGGATGAAGAAGACGATCACGAACGCCTGGAAGGCCCCGCTCCGCGCCTCGCCCGACTCGGGGATCGACGGCAGCGCGAACGTCCAGACGACGAGGATCACGCTCAGCACGACGAGCGCGTTTGCGAGCTTCTGGCCCGGCGCACGGAAGGCATTCGTGAACCGGAAGAGGAAGTACGGGAAGAGGACGAGCAGCGCGATTGCGACGCGGCCGACCGCACGCTCCGGGATGTTCCCCGGGTGATTCGGGATCAGGGTCAGCAGCTCGAGCAGGCCGAGCGAGCCGAAGGCGATCGCCGCCCACATGCTCGCTCGGTCCCGACGCCGAAGCCAGAAGACGAGCGTGACCGCCCCGAGTGCGCTGTACGCGACGAGGTTGATGTAGCGAAACGCTTGTACGGCGACGTGCACGGGCCGCTCCCCCTGGGGCGATGACGGTCGAAGCGTACGTGCCTCAGCGGCCGGCGTAAACAGCCGTTTGCTCAGGCGGTCGCGCCGACCTCCTGCGTGCAGAACGCGCAGCGCCTCGCGCCGACCGGAATCTGGCTGAGGCAGTGCGGGCACTCCCTCGTGGTCGCATCGACAGGAGGCTCCGTCTTGCGCTGTGCCATCAGGGCGTTGACCGGCTTCACGACGAGGTAGTAGATGACGGCCGCGATCACGACGAACGTGATCAGCGCGTTGATGAAGGCGCCGTACAGGAAGTGGCTCTTGTGGATCGTGAAGCTGAGAGTCGAGAAGTCGGGGTTGCCGCCGATGGCCGCGATCAGCGGCGTGACGAGGTCGGCGACGAGGGCGGTGATGACGGCTGCGAACGCAATGCCGATGACGATGCCGACCGCCATGTCGACGAGGTTCCCGCGCAGCAGGAACTCCCTGAAGTCCTTCATCGTGGAACCTCCTGGGAAGGGGTTGCTCTCGTCCGGGAATCTACTGCGACCGGCGCTACGATCACACGTCGTGGACGTGATCTCACGCAACAACGTCGTCCTGTCCGGCCCGGTCGGCGCCCAGCCGGTGATGTTCGTGCACGGGTTTGGCTGCGACCAGAACATGTGGCGGCACGTGGCTCCGGAGTTCGAGGACGAGTACCGCGTCATCCTCCTCGACCATGTCGGCGCCGGCGGCTCCGACCTCGCCGCCTACGATCGCACCAAGTACGCCTCGCTCGACGGCTACGCCGACGACGTGCTCGAGATCTGCCGCGAGCTCGAGCTGCACGACGTGGTCTTTGTCGGGCACTCCGTGAGCGCGATGATCGGAGTTCTCGCTGCGGTGAAGGAGCCGGATCAGTTCGCGAAGCTCGTGCTCATCGGTCCGTCGCCGCGCTACATCGACGACGGCGACTACACGGGCGGCTTCACGCGGGAGGACATCGAGGGCCTGCTCGAGTCGCTCGATAGCAACTATCTCGGCTGGTCGCACGCGTTCGGCCCCGTGATCATGGGTACGCCGGACCGGCCGGAGCTCGGCGAGGAGTTGACGAACAGCTTCTGCCGCACGGATCCCGAGATCGCGAAGCAGTTCGCGCACGTGACCTTCATGTCGGACAATCGCGGCGACCTGTCCAAGCTCGTTGTTCCGGCGCTCGTGCTTCAGTGCAGCGATGACGTCATCGCGCCGAAGCACGTCGGCGAATACGTCCACGGGCAGCTCCGCGACAGTCGGCTCGTGCTGATGAAGGCGACCGGCCACTGCCCGAACCTCAGCGCGCCCGACGAGACGGTCGCGGCGATACGCGCGTTCGTTTGACACCGGCATGACCGGCGAGGCGGACTACGGTGCCCTGCTGCACGAGAGCGCCGAGGATCTCTACGAGCACGCGCCTGCCGCCTACTTCTCGTCGCTGCTCGACGGCACGCTCGTCAAGGTGAACGAGACGCTTCTGAAGTGGACGCTCTACGACCGCGACGAGCTGCTCGGCCGGAAGCGGTTCCACGATCTGCTGCCGCCCGGCGCGAGGATCTACTACGAGACGCATTACGCGCCGCTCCTCCAGATGCAGGGGAGCGTCCGCGAGATCGCGACCGAGCTCTTGCGTGCGGACGGCAGCCGGCTGCCTGTCCTGATGAACTCGACGCTCGTCCGTGACGAGGAGGGCCGCCCGCAGATCGTCCGTACCACCGCGTTCGACGCCTCCGAGCGCCGCCATTACGAGCAGGAGCTGCTGCGGGCACGCGCGGACGCCGAGTCGCGTGCACGCGCATCGCTCGCGCTCGCGCACGTGACCGAGGGTGTCGTCCTCGTCGGCTACGACGGCAGAGTCGAGCTCCTCAATCCTGCAGCGGAGGCGATTTTCGCGGTCGACGCCGCGGCCGTGACGGGAAGCCCCGCAGCGGAGGCGGTCGAAGGCTGGGCTGCGCTCTGCGACGGGCTGATGGTCGGCCGGCCGGGCGAGCGTGCCATCGCGGAGGTCGTTCCCGCGACGCGCCACGGGAATGAGCAGTGGCTTGCGATCGCGGCGACGGACGCCGGTCACGGCATCGTCTACACGATTCGCGACGTCACCTCCGACCGGCGGCTGGAGGAGCTTCGCTCCGACCTCGTCACGATCGTGTCGCACGAGCTCCGGACACCGCTGACGGGCGTCTACGGCGCAGCGCAGACGCTCCTCGCCCGGTACCAGGATCTCGGCGACGCGCAGCGACGGACGCTCCTCGAGATGCTCGTCGAGCAGACGAGGCGGCTCTCGACGATCGTCGACCAGATCCTGCTCACGAGCCGGATCGACACGGACAACGTCGTCGCTGCGATCGAGACGTTCGACGCGTCAACCGTGTTCGAGACCGCCGTCCAATCGGCGCCGCCCGGAGAGCAGCAACGGGTCATCGTCGACGTGCAGCCGGGCATCCTCGTGTGCGGCGACCTCGACCGGTTGCGCCAGGTCGTGACGAACCTCGTCGACAACGCCCTCAAGTACTCCGACGGCGCAGTCCGTCTCTCGGTCGCGCCGCGCGAGTTCACGGCGCGCTTCACCGTCACCGACGAGGGCCCAGGCATCCCCTCAGGCGAGCACGCACATGTCTTCGAGAAGTTCTACCGCCTCGATCCGCAGCTCCAGTCGGGCGTCGGTGGCACCGGGCTCGGCCTCTACATCGCGCGCGAGCTCGTCGAGCGCATGCACGGGCGGATCGGCCTGCTTCCCCGTGCGAGCGGGACGACGTTCTTCGTCGACGTCCCGCTCGCAGGGAAGAGCTGAGGGTTCGCGCCGCCCTCTCTACGACTTGGCGATCACCTTGACCGGCATGCCGACGCTCGCGAAGTTGTACGTCCAACGGGCGACGGTCATGGACTGCCGGACGCAGCCGTGTGAGGCGGGGAAGACCGGCACGTCTCCGAGCTCGTGGAAGGCGATACCGCCCACGAACGGCAGCGCCCACGGGAGCCATTCGCGGAACGGTGTCGACCACCAGCGGGGGATCTTCGCGTAGACGTGATAGTCGCCCGGCGGCGTCGGCGTTGCGGGCTTCCCGGTCGACACGGCGATCGTCCGCACGACCTTGTCGTTGTCGATCAGCAGCGCGACCTGGCGGTCGAGCAGGACCTCGGCGCGCTTGCCTGAGCCGCCGTGCGTGAGCGGAGCGGGTCGGGCCGCGGTCGCAAGCTTCGCCTTCGTCACGCCGTCCAGCAGGCCTGTGCGACCGAGCCCTTCCCATTTCTGAAACGAGAGGATGGCGTTCTGGGTTGCCGGCCCGAACCGGCCGTCGGCGTCGCCCT
>JANMQZ010000013.1:0-5000 GCA_031370755.1 Actinomycetes bacterium | reverse complement strand
CCGTATGTGAAGGCCGACCACTATCCGGTGTTCGACTGCGCGGTCGGCGACCGGGCGATCCACTACAGCGGCCACGTGAAGATGATGGGCGCGACGCAGCCGTTCATCTCGGGCGCCATCTCGAAGACCGTGAACCTGCCCGAGGAGGCGTCGGTCGAGGACGTGATGAGCCTCTACATCGACGCGTGGAAGCTCGGCGTGAAGGCGATCGCGATCTATCGCGACAACTGCAAGGTCGCGCAGCCGCTCTCGAGCTCCGGCTCGGGCGTGAAGGCGCTGCCGCCGGTGCCTGTGCACGATCGCAGGCGCTTGCCGGACGATCGCAACGAGATCGGCCGCAAGTTCCGCGTCGGCGACTACGAGGGCTACATCCACGTCGGCGTCTACGACGACGGCAGCCCCGGCGACATCTTCGTCGACATCGCGAAGGACGGCACGACGCTCCAGGGCCTGATGAACTCGCTGATGATCGCGGTCTCGATGGGCCTCCAGTACGGCGTGCCGCCCGAGGTCTACGTCTCGAAGCTCTCGCATCTCCGCTTCGAGCCGAGCGGCATGACGAACGACGCGGACATTCGCGTCGCGAAGTCGATTCCCGACTACATCTTCCGCTGGTTCGGCAAGAAGTTCCTGACCACCGAGCAGCAGGAGGAGATCGGGATCCTCTCGCCCGAGGTGAAGGCGATGCTCGCCGAGCGCTACGAGAACGGCGGCGGCACGGAGCCGGCCGACCCGGTCGAAGCGCCCCCGCCCGGCCAGACCGCGCTCTTCAACTCGTGGGAGGACGCCGTCGAATGCGCCCGCTGCGGCGGCCGCATGGTGCGCACGGGCTCCTGCTACACGTGCCGCGACTGCGGCACGAACACCGGCTGCTCGTAGCCGGAAGCGCGCAGGCCGGCCGAGTGCGCCGAGATAATCCGCGAGATGTGAATCGGGCGCCCTACGGGCGGCCCGATTCACATCTTCCGCCGCTGCGGGCGCCATCCGAGGCAGGCCAGCACTGCAGCCCGATGGGCTGCAAGCCGGTTTCCAGAACTTCGGACGCGGAGCAAAGTTTCGGCGGATGGCGTCTACGCAAGTCCGCGCAGCGTCCGGCGTAGTTCGCGAATGGTGCTCTCGAATTGTGGGATCTGCTGGACGTGTTCCGACAGTTCTTGATCCCAGCGTCGCTCGTACTCTGGCTCGCGGGCGTCCAGACGAGCGCTGAACGTCGCCGGATCGATGCCCTTGTGGCGTGCCTTCCGCTCGAAGACATCCCAGGCGTGTCCAGGGTCGATTCCCTCCATTACGAGAAGGCGGTGAAGGTCGAACGGATCGCGACATTGGAGTCGCTGGATCACACAGCGGAGCTTCTCAGCGCCTACTTCGTTGAGCGTGTAGGCGCTGATCGTCGGAGGCGGCTGCGACTGATCGGGGTAGCGATCGATCAACCGCTTTCGCTCGGCCTCGACCACGAGTTCGTCCGCCGCGAGATCGACCTTGATTCTGCGTTCCCTTCCCAATGGTCCTTCGTACGAGATCGATGGCGGCGGCCCGTCAAGGAGTTCAAGGTGAGGGAACTCCACGCGTGCGGCTGTGTCGCCAAGCGCGCGCCGGATCAGTGCGAGCGCTTGGTCTTCCGTCAGGTCGATAAGGCTGAAGTCGAGATCCGCGGAGTAGCGGAAGTCGTCGAAGAAGCACAGGCGAAGCGCGGTGCCTCCCTTAAACACCAGTCCGTCCGGCGAGGGGAGGAGCGCCAAGCCGTTGACGACATGCGTCAGGACGTAATCGCGTTCGACGACGGGGGCTGTGACACCGTCTCGATCCGCGATGCGTGTGAGGAGATGACGTGCGATCAGCGCCGAACGCTCTCCTCGAGCTCCTCCACGCTGTACGGCCACCTGACACGCCATGCGTCGTCGCTCCAGTCGATGTGCGCCTCGTCCGAGTCAGGATCGAGCGCCGTCCACGGCGCGCGGTAAGCGTACGGCGCAAGGCGGGCGCTTAGGTCATCAAGGCCGAGTGCGTCTGCCAGGGTGCCTAGCCGCTGGAGGCCAGCGCGCGTGCCAAGGGCGCGTGCGAGACGAGCGACCTCTTCGATGTCGAGATCCGCGGCGGCCGCGAGCGCAGATGCGAATGCGGATGTCCCACCGGCGAGTTCCGGCCGGGAGGCGCTTTCGAGAATAGCTCGCTCAACGCTCGAGACGAACGCTCCGTGGCCGGCGGGGATAGATCCAACCTTGATCCGGCGAGACGTTTCGATGACGGAACGCAGACGGCGCCCACTCAGACTCGTCAGGCTGGTTGGCTTCTCGAGCACAACGATGATCTGGCGCGACGGATGCTCCAAGAGACCGTGAAAGTCGAGCGCAGACCGATACGCGATGCGATGCGGTCGTCGTCCAAAGGTGGCAGCCACCGCGAGCGCGATGTCTTCGGAAGCAGCGCGCGTGCCGAGCGAGCCAACGGGGCGCAAGGCGTAGCGGCCACGAGCAACGCGATCAAGGAGCCCGTTCGCGACCAGCCTTGACAGCAGGTTCGTGGCAGCTTGCGGCGACAGGCCGCCTAGCTCTTGTACGTCTTTTGACTCAAACGTCTCCCGCCCTGTTGCCGCCAGCTCGTCAAGGAGTTCAAGTTGCTTTGCCATGATAAGGACACTATACACGCTATCCGTGTATTTCACACCTTCAACAAGTTATATTTAATGGTTTCTACACGCTTAACGTGTATTACGTTGCTAACCTCCCCATCTCGCGACGACCACCACCCTCTGCGGCACCTGCTTCGGTTAGAGACTCAGCCGCACGAACGGCACCAGAGTCTCAGCCTCGGTCGCCCGCCCAGGCGCAATCGCAGTAAAGACGGTGCCAATCAGCGCGACTTGACGCGCCTGCAGGCTCCGCGCTGAGCAGTTCCACGGAGGGCCCGGTCGGGGCCCTCCGTCGTATCCGGAGGCTTCATCCGTTCGTTCTCCTTGGACAGGCGAAAGGAGACCGAACGATGCGCACCGCAGCAACCACCGCGACCCCGAGGATCAGCATCAGCTGGATCGCCGCGCTCTACCTGTTCGCAGGCGGAATCGTGGCCGCGACGCACCATTACTGGGCTCATCTGCACTCGCTGAAGGGCTGGGGCTCCGCCCTGCTCGCGACCGTGCTCTGGCCCCTGCTTCTGCTGGGCGTGAACCTGCACATTCACTAGCCCACCCGCGTACCCCGGCCGGGGGAGCGCGACGGGCACCGTTTTCCGCCCGCTCGCGACCCCGGCGGGGTCAACCTCGCGGGTGATTCGGTCGATGTACGCCTGATGTCGCGTTTCCTTGCAGGCAAGCTGCGCATGCTCCGGGTGGGGCGCTTCGCGATCGCGCACGCGGCGATCGGGGTCACCGGCTTCACGGTCGGGCTCCTCGCCGACCAGCTCGAGCTGGCGATGGCCATGACACTGACCGCAGGCCTCGCCCTGCACTCGGTCAGCCAGGCGCGACAGCGACGGCGCACGGAGTCGGTCGAGCACCGCTACCGCACGCTCGTGGAGGAGCTCCCAGCGGCTCTGTACATCTCGTCGCTCGACAAGACAAGCCATGCGCTCTACGTGAGCCCTGCGATCGTCGACCTCCTGGGCTACTCGCTCGACGAGTGGGCGCGGAAGCCGCAGCTCTTCGACGAGATCCTGCACCCGCTCGATCGCGACGACGTGCTCAGCGCGATCGACGCCGCCAAGCACGCAGGCGATCCGTACGAGGCCGAGTACCGCGTCTTCCGCGACGACGGCTCGATCGTCTGGGTGCGCGACCGCGCGGTCACGGTTCGCGACGCGCGCGGCCGGCCGCTGCACTGGCAGGGCTTCCTCGTCGACGTCACGGAGCGCAAGCACGCTGAGGTGCGATACCGCGCGCTCGCCGAGCAGCTGCCGCTCATCACCTACATCGACACTCCGTACTCGAACGACGAAGCCGCCGCGTACGTCAGCCCGCAGGTCGAGGACATCCTCGGCTACTCCCTCGCGGAGTGGCAGGACGACGCGCACTTCTTCGTCGACCACCTCCACCCCGATGACCGCGAACGCGTGCGAGAGTCGCAGCGTGCGGCGCGGGAGAGCGGCAAGCCGCTCGAGGTCGAGTATCGCTTCATGGCCAAGGACGGCCGGATCGTCTGGCTTCAGGACAGCTACACCGTCGTCCGCGACGAGACCGGCCGCCCGTGGTACACGCAGGGGTACGCACTCGACATCACGGCGCGCAAGCAGGCCGAGGCCGACCGCGAGACGCTGCTGAGCCAGGCGCAGATGCAGAACGAGCGGCTGCGGGAGCTCGACCGGATGAAGGACGAGTTCGTCGCGCTCGTGTCGCACGAGCTGCGCACACCGCTTACGTCGATCCGCGGCTATCTCGAGCTGCTGCTCGAGGACGCAGACCGTTTCGAGCAGACCCACACCGACTGGCTCTCGGTGATCGACCGGAACTCCGAGCGGCTGCTCTGCCTCGTCGAGGATCTGCTCCTGAAGGCGCAGGTGAACGCGGGCAAGGTCGCCCTCACCGTGAAGGAGATCGATATCGCTGCGATCGTTGAGCACAGCGTCGAGACCGGCGCACCGGTCGCCGCTGCGCGCGGCATCACGCTCGTGTCATCGGCCGAGCCGGTGCCGCCGGTCGCGGCAGACCCGGTGCGACTCGGCCAGGTGATCGACAACCTCATCTCGAACGCGCTCAAGTTCACTCCGGCGGGAGGAAGCGTGGTCGCGCGCACGTTCGTCGCCGGGGGCCGCGCCGTCGTCGAGATCGCCGACACCGGCATCGGCATCCCGCTCGGCGAGCAGAACCGGCTCTTCCAGCGCTTCTTCCGCTCGTCCACCGCGACCGAGCAGGCGATCCCGGGCACGGGTCTCGGCCTCGTTATCTCGCGGGCGATCGCCGAGGCGCACGGCGGCACGATCGGCGTCACGTCCCTCCCCGGCGAGGGAACGACCTTCCGCGTGGAGATCCCGCTCGAGCCGGAAGAGGTCGTCGCCTGACGCGGATCGTC
>JANMQZ010000290.1:0-1504 GCA_031370755.1 Actinomycetes bacterium | reverse complement strand
GGCGGCGAGCACGACCAAAGCGCCGATCGCGAACGACCGGCCCGACGGTGCAAACCGCAGCATGTCGATGCTCCGCCTGCGCGGGAGCTGGAGAACCTTCTCGCCCACGCGGCTGACTTCGCCGCTCCCGCCCCGCGTCCTACCCAGAGATCGAGGGCAACTCGAGCGCCCCGAGGAATTCGACCTCGTGCTGGAGTTCGATGCCGAACTGCTCCCAGGCACGTCGCCGGGCCTCGGCCATCAGGGCGATCGCGTCGGCCGAGCGGGCGCCGTCCGCGTTCTCGATGAAGTTCGCGTGGCGAGGCGAGATCTGGGCGCCGCCGATCCTGTGGCCCTTGAGGCCGCAGGCCTCGAGCATTCTCCCGGCGGAGAGCTCGTGGTCGGGGTTCTTGAACACGCTGCCGTACGTGCGCTTGTTCGTCGGCTGCGCGGCTTTTCGCTGCGCCTGCAGGTCGGCGACGATCGCCTTGATCTCGCCCGGCGGGCGCGGGGTGAGCCGGAACTCCACGCGCGCAACGACCTGGCCGTGCTCCAGGTCGGAATGCCGATAGCTGAGACCGAGCTCGTCCGCCGTCCGCCACTCCGCGCCGTCCCCGTCGACGACGAGCGCGCGCTCGACGATGGCCGACCAGTCTCCGCCGTAAGCGCCGGCATTCATCCAGACGCCGCCGCCGGCGGTGCCGGGGATCGCACACGCGAACTCGAAGCCGCCGAGGCCTGCGGCGCGGGCACGGTGCAGGGCGACGGCATTCGGCGCTCCGCCACCGGCTACGAGGAGTTCTCCCTGAACCTCGACCTGCGCGAGCTCACCGCCGAGCTTGAGCGCCATGCCCTCGAAGCCGTCGTCGGCGACGAGGAGGTTCGAGCCGAGGCCGATCGCCGCTACGCGGAGACCTTCGCCGCGTGCAAAGTCAAGTGCGCTCTGGAGCTCCTCGACCGTCTCCGGCCGCGCAAACGCCCGCGCCGGCCCGCCCGTGCCGAGGGTCGTGAAGCGTGAGAGTCGGACGCCTTCGTCGATCTTCACCCGAGCGTCTCCAGGAGAGCTCCCGCCGCGCGATCCACGTCGCCGGCCCCGATCGTCACGACACGGTCGCCGGGACGCACCAGGCCGCCGAGGAAGCGCGCTCCGTCCTCGACCGAGGGCGTCCACGCGACGAGCATCC
The DNA here is from genome assembly GCA_031370755.1 of Actinomycetes bacterium. GTDB lineage: Bacteria > Actinomycetota > Thermoleophilia > Gaiellales > Gaiellaceae > Palsa-739. Next base: position 341 of record JANMQZ010000290.1, on the reverse strand, counting down.
CCGGCCTCCGCTCGGCAAGGGCGTCGACGACGAGCTTGCCCGTCACTCCCTCGACCGGCTCTTCGCGCGCGGGATAGACATCGGTCACGGCGACGACGTCGGCGGCGGCGAGGGCATCCGCAAGCTCGCGCGCGAGATGCCGGGTGCGCGAGTAGAGATGGGGTTGGAAGAGGACGAGCAGACGGCCGCCTTCTCCGTTCCGCAACGCGTCCAGGGTCGCGGTGATCTCGGCCGGATGGTGGGCGTAGTCGTCGTAGACGTCGACACTTCCGGCCGCGCCGCGGTGCTCGAGCCGGCGCGCCGCGCCGCGAAACTCTGCGAGCGCGCCTACGGCTTCCTCA
>JANMQZ010000256.1:0-2945 GCA_031370755.1 Actinomycetes bacterium | reverse complement strand
GCGCTGATGCAGCCGCTCGGCGGAGCGGTGTTCGCGCTCGACGGGATCCTGATCGGCGCGAGCGACACGAGCTTCCTGATGTGGTCGATGCTCGCGGCGAGCGCGCTCTTCATCGCGCTTGCGGCGGTCGCGTACACGCTCGGCTGGGGCATCGTCGGCATCTGGGTGGCGCTCGACGTGCTGATCGCGGCACGGCTTGTGCTGCTCGGCATCCGCTTCGCGGGCAGACGCTGGGCCGTCGTCGGCTGGGGCTAGAATCGTCCGATGGAAGGCCTAGCCGAGCTCCACACGCACCTGGGCGGCTCGGTCTCCTCTGACATCCTGTGGACGCTCGCGCACGAGCAGGGCATCGCGCTGCCGGTGAAGGACTATTGGGACTTCGACCGGCTCGTCACGGTGAGTGACCCACGCGGCGTGCCGGACCTGAATGCGCTCGACCAGATCTACCACTGGACGGAGCTGATCCAGTCGAGCCCGATCGCGGTCGAGGTGTCGGTGCACGCGGCGATCGGCGGCGCGTACCGGTCGCAGGGGATCACGACGCTCGAGCTGCGGTTCAACCCGATGAAGCGCAACCGCGGCGGCGAGCGCGATCTCGACCACATCATTCTCGCGGCGATCCGCGGCCTCGATCGCGCGAACCTCGAGTACCCGCAGGTGCGCGCAGGGCTGATTCTGATGATGGACCGCACGTTCACGGCGCGGCAGAACGAAGTGATCGTCGAGAAGGCGATGCGGTGGGCGTCGCGCGGGATCGTCGGCGTCGACATCGCAGGCCCGCGGCCGGGCGGCGCGCGGTACGACTACCGGCAGGTGCAGCCGATGGTCGAGACCGCGCGCGAAGCCGGCCTCGGCGTGACGATCCATGTCGGCGAGGAGGGTGGCGACATGGGCCGCGCGGAGATCGGCGAGGTATTGGAGGTGCTGCGGCCCGACCGGATCGGGCACGGCATCCTCGCGGCCGGCGACGAGGAGCTGATGCGGGAGCTGCGCGACGCCGAGGTCGTGCTCGAGATCTGCCCCACGTCGAACCTCTTGACGAAGGCGCTCGCCGACGAGGCCGCGGTGCGCGACGTGTTCCGGATGTTCGTCGACCGCGGCGTGCGCTTCACGATTGCGACGGACGGCCCGGAGATGATGCGGACGCATCTGCGCGACGAATTCGACCTGCTCCTGCGGATCGGTGCCCTGACCCAGGACGAGCTCGACGAGGCGGACGCGCGCGGGCACGAGTCGAGCTTCGTGCGCGGCGGCTTCCGCGCGGCGCGCGTGTAGAAGCCGGCGAATACTCCTATCGGCCGATGGTTAGGGCGCTCCGCCCGACGTAGCGTCGCACCATGGCAAAAGACCGAAGCGGTGCGGACTTCAGGCTGACCGAACGCCAGCTGCAGGTCGTCGTCCTGATCGCGCTCGGCTGCTCGAACGAAGAGGTCGGCGAACGGCTCGGCATCTCGGCGCGCACGGCCAAGGCGCACTGCGATGTTCTGCGTCAGAAGCTCGGTGTGCCCAGGCGGCGCCAGATTCCGGCCGCTTTCAGGACGCTCACGGGCGAAGACCCCCTTGCTCGTGAGCTCGCGCCGGCGCCTGCCGGCGTCGGGGGCTGACGGCAACCGCGCCCGGCGCGCAGGCGTCGGGCGCGGGCCCCTTCCAAAAGTTCGTGGCACCGTGCACAATCAGTGGAGGCAACAGCTGCGGCACAGCTCGGGCAGGCGTCGCCCGACCAACGGATCGGAAGAGGGCATGGTCACGACGCGGCCAACGGCACCGAGCTACATCATCAAGCGACCCCGCTTGACGAAGCTGCTGGACGAATCCGAGGCGCGGATCATTCTGCTTTGCGCGCCGGCCGGGTACGGGAAGACGACGTTGGCTCGCGAGTGGGTGGAGACGACTCAAGAGCCGGTCGCCTGGTATCGCGGGGGCTCGGAGATGGCTGATCCATCCGCCCTGGCCACAGGGCTGTGCGAGTGCCTGAGCGAGGCCGGCCTCTTCGCAAAGGACACGGCTCGCATAACGACCCTTGCCGCAAACAGTGCCCGAGCCGACGCCCTGGGCCGCGCACTCGCGGCCGGCGTACCGCCGAGGGACGGTGGGCTCGTTGTCATCGATGACTGCCACCATGCGATTGGGTCAGCTGATGCGGAGGCGCTGCTCGCGGCGTTCGTCGCCGACTGCAACGCTCGCGTCCTGGTCACGAGTCGACTCCGTCCGGGCTGGCTCACTCCTCGCATGGAGGTCTACGGCGATGCGATGCAGATCGGCCCCGTCGAGCTCGTCTTCACCGATGACGAGGCCGACGCGGTACTCCAAGAGGCGCGCCCTGAGGAGCGCGCAGCGGTCCTCGCACAAGCGCAAGGCTGGCCTGCGGTCATCGGCCTAGCCGCCCATCGCAGCAGCCCGCCAACTCGCAAGCACCAGTTGCCAACGGAGCTCTTTGACTTTCTTGCGGACGACCTGTTTGACGTAGCGCCGGAACCACTCAAGCGCACGCTCTTCCTCCTCGCGCTCGGTGGCGCGGAGAATCCGGACGTCCTTCGAAGCATCGTTGGCGTCGACCTTCCTTCGCACTTAGCGGCTGCCTCGGAGCAAGGGTTCGTCACTCATGGGCTCACGGAGCCCTGGGACGTCCACCCGTTAATCCGAAGCTTCCTCGTTCAGAAGCTTCGCGACTACGAGTCGGCCGAGGTCGAGGATCTGGTCACGACCATGGTGACCGGCCTCATCGCGGCTCAGCGGTGGGACGATTGCCTCCGGACGCTCAGCGAGTTCCCGGACGTCCGCCTGGTCGAGCGCTCGTTTGCGGCGGCCTTCTTAGAGCTGATCGGTCTTGGGCGCACGGCAACCGTCCGTCGCTGGCTCGAGCTCGCGGCATCCTGCGGCTCGGAGGCTCCTCTCCTGCTAGTCGCCGAAGCTGATCTCGCCCTTCGCGAACAAGACGAAAGCGG
>JANMQZ010000231.1:0-3640 GCA_031370755.1 Actinomycetes bacterium | reverse complement strand
CGTGGGCGACAAGCGCCGCGAGGGCGACGCGCAGCCAGTCTTCTTCCGGATCGCGCAGCGGGACGAGCGTGCGGCCGCCGCGCTCGACGAAGAGCACCGCTTCGCCGCCGAGCAGAACGACATGGGCGCCGGCGACGCGCGCGGCTCGGCCGTTCGCCCGCTTCGGCCATGGGATCGCGGTGCCGTACGGCTGCGCCGGATCGGCGGCGGCGAGCACGAGCGCCTCCGGCTCGTCGCCATCGCGCGGCCGCAGCTCGCGCAGCCGCTCGACCGCGCCGCCGAGCGCGAACTGCGCGCCGCCGAGGCCTTCGACGAAGTAGCCGCGACGGCATGTCCCGAGCGTCTCGAGCGCGCGCAACTCCGAGTACACCGCGCCGTAGCCGCCGGGGATCCCTTCGCCGCGCACGCCGTCGCGCGTAACGATGCCCTGCCGCTCGAGCAGAAGCTCGGCGAGCGCACGACGTTCCGGCTGGCCCGCGAAGAGAACGGCCGCGTGCGACCACCGTCCCTGCGTCGCGGTCGGCCGCATGGCACGCGTGCGCGAGAAGCGGCGCGCACCCCGCTCCGGGCGAGGCGTCTGATAGCGGCGCTCGGCGCGGAGCGGCTGCCAGGAGTCGTTCGTGACCTCGCCCGCCCAGACGAGATCCCAGAGCGCGGGCAGCGCGACCGCGTCCTCGAGACCCGTCTCCGTGAGCAGGTCGGCCCAGAAGCGGGCGCCGCCCGCGAGTGCGCCGCGGATCGCGTCGTGCGCGTCGCCCTCGGGTGCCGGCGCGGCCGACGGCTGTCCGAGGAGCGGCGCATCGTCGCGGAAGAACACTGCGACACGGTCGAGGCCGGCGCCGACCCACACGAGCTCTCCCGACGCGCAGAGCTGGTCGAGCTGCTCCGGCCGGTAGCCCTGCACGCGGCGTGGCAGCACCTCGGCCTCCCACAGCGACACGGGCAGCGCGAGCCCCTGCAGCGGGATCAGCGCCTCACGCAATGTCGCGCGCCGGTCGATGCCGTGCCAGTTCGGCAGGAACTTGCCGAGCGCGGCCTGCTCGGCCGGCTCGACCTCGCGCCGCAAGGCCGCGAGCGACGCGCGGCGCAGGCGGCGCAGCACATCGGGATCGCACCACTCGCGCTCGATGCCGCCCGGACGAAGCTCGCCGCGCACGAGCTTGTCGGCACGCATGAGCTCCTGAAGGTGCGACTCGACGTCGACGCCGAACCACTCATTCACCTGTGCTGTCGTGAAAGGCCCGCGGCCGCGGGCGTAGCGCTGCACGAGCTGGCGCAGCGACTCGGAGCCGCCCTCGAGGAACGAGTCCGGCAAGCCCGACGGCGGCATGACGCCGAGCGCGTCGCGGTACCGGCCCGCGTCCTCGGCTGCGATCAGCCGCTCGTCGCCGGCGATGCGCACGCGCACCGCGCGGCGCTCGGTCTCGAGGATCGCCGCGTGCGCCTCGTCGAACTCGCCGACGCGCAGGTCGCCGCGAAGGCGCAACACGTCGTGCAGGCGATCGGGGCTCGTCGGCCGCGGCCGCAAGGACGCCTCGACCTCGGCGAGCGCATCGGCGTCGATCAGCTCGCGCAGCTCCTCCTGCCCGAGCAGCTCACGCAGCAGGTCGCGGTCGAGTGAGAGCGCCTGCGCACGCCGCTCCGCCGGCGGCGTGTCGTCCTCGTACATACAGGTCGCGATGTAGTCGAACAGCAGCGACGACGCGAACGGGGACGCCGAGGCAGACTCGACCTCGACGAGATCGAGCTCGCGCGTGCGCAGCCCGTGCAGCAGCTGCTTCAGCGCCGGCAGGTCGAAGACGTCCTGCAGGCATTCGCGGTACGTCTCGAGCACGATGGGGAAGCTTGGGTACTTGCGCGCGACCTGGAGCAGCCCTTGCGCCTTCAGCCGCTGCTGCCAGAGTGGCGTGCGCTCACCGGGACGCCGGCGCGGGATGAGCAGCGCCCGCGCCGCGTTCTCGCGGAAGCGCGCGCCGAAGAGCGCCGTCTGCCCCACCTCGGCGAGCACGAGCTCGTCGAGCTCCTCCGACGTGAGCAGCAACAGGTCGGTCGCGGGCGGCGCGTCCGCATCCGGCAGGTGAAACGCGATGCCGTCGTCCGACCAGATCGACTGCACCTCGATCCCGAGCGACTCGCGCAAGCGCGCGCCGACCGCCATCGCCCACGGCGCATGCACGCGCGCGCCGAACGGCGTCAAGATGCAGATCCGCCAGTCGCCGATCTCATCGCGGAAGCGCTCGACGACGACGGTGCGATCCGACGGGACGACGCCCGTCGCGCGCTCCTGTTCCTCAAGGTACGTGGCAAGGTTCTTCGCCGCGAATGCGGAGAGGCCAAGCGTCACGAGGTGCTCGACTCGCTGCGCCTTCGGCCGCGCGATCAGCTCGCGCGAGAACCTGCCGATGGCGGCGCCGAGCTCGTACGGCCGCCCCACGCCTTCGCCCTTCCAGAACGGGACGGAGCCGGGCACGCCGGGCGCAGGCGACACGAGCACGCGGTCGCGCGTGATCTCCTCGATGCGCCACGACGACGCGCCGAGCATGATCACCTGACCCGCACGGGCCTCGTAGACCATCTCCTCGTCGAGCTCGCCGACGCGGCCGCCGCCGTCGACGATGAAGACGCCGAAGAGGCCGCGGTCGGGAATCGTCCCGGCGTTCGTGACCGCCAAGCGGCGCGCACCCTCGCGACCGCGCACGACACCGGCCGTGCGATCCCAGATTATGCGCGACCGCAGCTCGGCGAACTCGTCGGACGGATAGCGTCCCGCGAGCATGTCGAGCACGTTCTCGAGCTGCGCGCGCGACAGGTCGGCGAACGGATACGCGCCACGCACGAGCGCATGCAGTTCGTCGACCTCGATCTCCTCCTGCGCGCAGATGGCGACGATCTGCTGCGCGAGCACGTCGAGCGGGTTGCGCGGGATCTGCGTCTCCTCGATCGCGCCTTCGCGCATCCGCTGAAGCACGACCGCCGACTCGAGCAGGTCGGCGCGGAACTTCGGGAAGATCCGCCCCTTCGAGACGGCGTCGAGCGTGTGCCCGGCGCGCCCGATGCGCTGGAGGCCGCGCGCGACCGACTTCGGCGACTCGACCTGGATGACGAGATCGACGGCGCCCATGTCGATGCCGAGCTCGAGCGACGAGGTCGCGACGAGGCACGGGATCCGCCCCGCCTTGAGGTCTTCCTCGATCAGCACGCGCTGCTCGCGCGCGAGCGAGCCGTGGTGCGCCCGCGCGACTTCCTCCTCCGCGAGCTCGTTGAGTCGCAGCGCGAGCCGCTCGGCGAGCCGGCGGTTGTTCACGAAGACGATCGTCGAGCGGTGCTCGCGCACGAGCTCGAGCACCGCCGGGTAGATCGACGGCCAGATCGAGTTCGACGAGCGCTCGGTGCCGACGTCCATCTCCTGGCCGTCGGCGGGCGCGGGATGCGGCAGCACACCGGTCGACGCAAGCTCGCGCATGTCCTCGAGCGGCACGACGACCTCGAGGTCGAGCTTCTTCGCGACACCGGCGTCGACGAGCTCGATCGGGCGCCCGCCTCCGACGAAGCGGCCGATCTCCTCGAGCGGTCGCTGCGTCGCCGAGAGCCCGATGCGCTGAATCGGCCTATCGCCGACGAGCCGTTGCAAACGCTCGAG
>JANMQZ010000196.1:0-9110 GCA_031370755.1 Actinomycetes bacterium | reverse complement strand
CCTGCAATTGCTAGCCGGTTGGTTCGACGAGCCCTGTCTCGTAAGCGAGTACGACGGCTTGTACTCGATCGCGTAGGTCGAGCTTTTGGAGCAAATGTGCGACGTGTGTCTTGATCGTCGCCTCGCTTAGGAACAACTCTTTGGCGATCTCCGCGTTCGAGAGTCCGCGCGCGACGAGCCGCATGACGTCCAGCTCTCGCTCCGTGAGTTCGCCGAGCTGCTTCGGTGTCCCGGCGTTCCTCGGCGGCCGGCGCACGAAGTCCTCGATCAGCTTGCGCGTGATCGAGGGTGAGAGCAGTTGGTCGCCGCTGACGACGGTACGGATGGCGGCGACCAGCTGCGCGCGGGGTACGTCCTTGAGCAGGAATCCGCTCGCTCCGGCCTTGAACGCCTCGTAGACGTAGGTGTCGAGGTCGAAGGTCGTGAGGATAAGCACGCGGGTCCGTCCGCCGGCGTCGAGCAGGCGCCGGGTTGCTTCGATTCCGTCGAGGCCGGGCATGCGGATGTCCATCAGCAGCACGTCTGGCTCGAGTTGCCGCGCGAGCGCGACCGCCTCGGCACCGTTCGCGGCCTCGCCGACGACCACGATGTCTTCTTGCGCGTCGAGGATCATCGCGAAGCCTTCGCGGACGAGGGCTTGGTCGTCGGCGAGTAGGACTCGGATCACTGCGGCAAAGGTAGTTGCGCGCGAACGCGGTAGCCGCGCCCGGGTTGCGGCCCGGTTTCGAGCTCGCCGCTGTAGAGCGCTACCCGCTCGCGCATGCCGGCGAGGCCGTGACCGCTGCCGTTCGCCGCCGCCGCGCCGTAGCCGTCGTCGCTCACGTCGAGTTCGAGGACGTCGCGACCAAAGCGAACGGTGACGGTCGCCTGCGCGGGGCCGGCGTGCTTGAGCGCGTTCGTGAGCGCCTCCTGGAGGATCCGGTACGCGGATAGATCGAGTCCGGTGGGGAGCGGAGTCGGCGTTCCCTCGATTCGCAGGTCGACGGGCAGGCCGGACTCGCGAATCGTGTCGACGAGCGCATCAAGGTTCGTGAGGCTTGGCTGCGGGGCGCGCTCGGCATCGGAATCCAGCTCGCGGAGCATGCCGACAAGGCGACGCAGCTCGACCAGCGCCTCGCGTCCCGACCGCTGCACCTTGCGCAGCGGCCCGCGTGCGCGTTCGGGATCGACGGCGAGGATCTCCTCGGCCGCCTCAGCTTGGACGACCATGACGCTGACCCCGTGGGCGATCGCGTCGTGCAGCTCGCGCGCGATGCGGGCGCGCTCGTCCGCCACCGCCGCGCGCGCGCGTTCCTCGCGATCAAGCTCGGCACGACGCGCGCGCTCACGCAGCTCTGCAACGTAGAGCCGGCGCGTCCGCAAGTAGGCGCCGAGGAGCCAGGCGGCGATGATCAAGGACTCCCAGGCGAGCGCGTCGAGCACGTTCGCCACGTCGACGTTCTCCGGATTCCTGACCTCGCGCGCGACGATCACGACCGGCATGAGCGCGAGCGGCACGAGCGAACGCGGCCGATCTTCGTTCGCACCGACGAAGTAGAGGGCCAGCACCGCCGGCAGCAGAACTCCCTGCCCCTCGGACGTTCCGATCGCGAGCGACTGGACTATGTTCGCGGTGACGACCACCATCGCGACCGCGAAGGGGTGGCCCCGCCGCCAGGCCAGCGCGAGCGCGGTGAGCAAGTAGAACCCGGCGACGGCGGGGCGCGGACCGACGATGTTCGCCCCGGTGAGAGACGATTTCCATACGTCGACCTGGCCGACGGCCGCGATGCCGAGCGCAACCGCGATGTCGACGCGCCAGCGCATGCACCGACCGTAGCGCGTTTGCGCGGCAGCTCACATCGGCCGTAGGGACGAGGTCGGTTCACTCGCGAGGACGAGCAGCTGCCATCGTCGGGCCGACGCGCGAAGAGCCGGCTCGGCCTAGCGTGGACGGCGTCACCCGAACGATGGAGGATGAAGAGATGACAGCTCTCGCTCCTACCCGTCCGGCGTCGAGCGCGCTCACGGCACGCCGCCTCGGCACGCTCGCCGCGATCGTCGTCGGCCCGATCTTCCTGGCGGTCACCATGGTGATCACGCTCCTCGAGCTCGACTACATGCACGGACTCGGCTGGAGCTTCACCGGCGACGACGACGTGCCGTGGCCGAGCGGGCTTGCGCTCGGGAGCTACGGTCCCGTGCAGATCGTCAACTTCGCGCTCGCCGGCCTGCTCCTGTTCGCGTTCGTACGCGTCTTCCGGCCGGAGCTCGGCCGACGGCGCTCAGGACACATCGCCGGCGGCCTGATGACGGCCTTCGCGGTTGCATTCGCGGCGCTTGCGTTTCCGACCGACCATGCCACCGTCGCGAGCGGCACCCCCGATACCTGGCATGGGTGGTTGCACGTCGCCGCCTTCGTCGCGTTCAACCTCATGGGGCTGGCAGCGCCGATCGCGGTCGCGATCGGCCTGCGCCGAAACGAGCGTTGGCGGCGTGTTCCGGCTCTTTCGCTCGGCGTCGCTGCTCTCAGCGTGGCGTTCTTCTTCCTTCCGCTCGGCGACCCGGGCTTCGTCGCCCACCTGGTCGTGCTGTTCGGCTGGTTCGCTGCGCTCGCTCTGCGCTTCCGCAGGGTGTCCGACCGCTCCTTCGCGGCGCACCAGCTCTGACGCCTTCTGTGCAGCGAGGGTCGACTCTGTGCGGGCGAGGGCGCCACCCCACGGGCAAGGATCACGTCTTCCCCGTCCAGATCATCAAGTCCAAACAAGCTCTACGGCAACTCGACGGCGGCTACGAGCTTCAAGGAGTTTCCGAATCGGTCGCACTATTCGATCGGCGAGCCTGGCTGGGAAGAGATCGCAGACTTCGTGCTCACGTGGGCGATGGAGAACGCGGTCGCCGGCACATGACTCCCCGATGAGCAACGCGGAATTCCAGCCCAGCTAGGCGGACTCGAACCAGCAGCGGCGCCCCGTTTGCGCGCGGCCTACGCGAGTCCTCGAAGCGCGACGTTCGAAGACGATCCGCCTTACGGAGAACTTACGAGGCGTTACCTAGAACTTACCGCGCGAGCGCGTGAGTGCAGGCGTAAGTGGGGAGAAGAAGGCGCGCCTGCATATACGTGCTGCCGGGTTGGGTTGCGCTGCGCAGGAGATGAATCATCCGAGAGGTAGGGGTCAGTATGCGCAAGTTTCTTTTGATGCTGGTTGCGATCGGGGCGGTGGCCGTCACCGGTGCCGCTTCGGCGAAGACGGTGACAGTGACGATCACGAAGGCGGGGTACGTTCCGAGTTCCGTCACGGTCGCGCAGGGCGATTCGGTTCAGTTCACAAACAGCGACGCGGTCGCCCACCAGGTTGTCTTCAAGACAATGACGGGGATCACGTGCACTCCCAACCCGCTCGTTTTGCAGCCTACCCAGAGTGGAAGCTGCGTCTTTCAGACGGCGGGCTCGTTCAGCTACTCCGACCCGAACGTGAAGGGAAACACGTTTCGCGGGTCGGTGACCGTCACCGGAGCCGCAGAAGCACTATCCCTTTCCGCGGCGCCTCGAATCGTCGCCTACGGAGCGAAGGTGACGCTCTCCGGGACACTCTCGACGCAGAAGACCGGCGAGAACGTGGACGTGCTCGCCCAGGCTTGCGGCGCGTCTGCCGCCACGAAGGCGATGACAGTTCAGACGACCGCCAACGGGGCGTTCTCCGCGGTCGTGCAGCCGTTGATGAACACGACCTACACGGTGAAAGTCCGTAACACGACCAGCAACGCTGCGACGGTCGCGGTTCGCCCGAAGCTTCGACTCGGGAAGATCGCCCCGCACCGGTACTCGCTTCGCGCCACCGCGGCGCAGACCTTCGCCGGCAAGTACGCAAACTTCCAGCGGTACAACGGCACGGGCTGGATCGCTGTCAAGAGCGTGCTCCTTCGCGCCAACACGACCGGCGTCGCCCCCACGGTGATCTCGACGGCAACCTTCCGTTCCGCGATCAGGGCAGGTCTGCGGGTCCGCGTCGTGCTTGGCCAGGCTCAGGTCGGCACCTGCTACCGATCCGGCACCAGCAACACGATCTTTAGCTAGCCGTCGAATGCGGCAGAACGGGGCCGGGGCATAAGGAGCCCCGGCCTCGCGACCTCCGCAAGCAGGCCCACCAACTTGTCTTCCCTCAGACGCATGGCGCGCGAGTAAAGCGGGCGACGACTCGCCTGTTCTGCTGGAACTCGGCGAGGTTGGTGCCCAGGAGTCGCATCGTTCCGAGTGACTCCGGGTTCTCCCAGCCGCGCGGTGGGTTCCCCGACCCGTCGCTCAAAGACGGGGCGGCGCGCCAAAGACGGCCGGCGAAATAGGCGTCGAAGATGCGGACAACCAGGGCTGGCGACGGTCCCGGACAGACCGACCCGGCCGACTCTTACAGTCACCCGAACTGATCCGACGCTCACCCTGATCGGAGGCCGTTGATGGCTTCGGTTCAGTTGAGCAGGGTGCGGCAGATTGCCGCCACGTGTCGGTGATCGGTGCCGCAGCATCCCCCGACGACGTTCAGGTTCGGGAGACTTGACCGCAGCCCGCTGTGACGTCTCGCGAGATCTTCGGGATCGCCCGCGTCGAGCGTGGTTGCTTCGTCCAGTTCTGCGTGGCTCTTGGTCGACGCGTTCGCCCGCACTCCGCGCACGCGGGTGGTCCAACGCGCGCCCGGCGTCAAGATGTGCTCGAAGTGGGTCGGATGGGCGCAGTTGATCATGAAATATGAGGCCCGTTCCTGTGTTTCTTGGTCAACCTGGTCGATCGCTTCGCCGAGAGCTTGGCCGCTCGGAAGTCGACCGTCTCTTTCGACGGTGAACGATATTGCGACTGGGAGCCCCTCTCTTGATGCGGCACGGACAATCCCGACCGCCTCGGCGGCATACGTCATGGTGATCGCCGTCACCATGTCGGCCGACGTTCCGGCAAAGGTGGCGATCTGGGTCTGGTGGTACTCCGCCGCATCATCGGCAGAAAGGATTTCCTCTGGGGCGTAACCGTCCCCCTGGGGGCCGACACAGCCGCTGATCACAAACGGCGCGCGCGAGTCTTCGTAGCGGCCGCGGACTTCCTCCATCAACGCGATCGCGCTGCGGTTGAGTTGAGCGAGCTCCGCCTCCGAGTAGCCCAGACGCGCTGCCCACGCCGGGCTCGCCCGCCACGTCGGGCTCTCGAGCACGAAACCGACGCCGAGCTCGGCCGCGAGTTCGGCGTATCGGGCGTAGTAGCTCCTGAGCGCCTCGGTGCCATCTTCACTTCGGAGCAAGTCGACCGCTGCAAATTCCGGTAGGTCGAACCCCCCGTTAAAGATGAGGGTCGTCTCGATACCGCCGTCGGTCATGAACAGGCCACCGTCGAGCTGAGGCAGTTGGTCGCGGTACCGCATCGCAAGCGATGCTCGCAAATGGGTGCAGAGAAATCCACCAAACGGGCTCCCGCTACAGCACAGCCGCCTCGGCCCGTGTGCTGTCACTCGGAGCCGGCTCACTCCGAGGCGTTGTTCTCAGTTCAGGCGAAAACTTTTGCCCAAACTTTTGCCCACGGGAGCCGACCCGAGCTGATCTCAGGTGACCTGAGATGACGCAAAAACGCGGTTCTCGACGTTATCTGGTCTGGCAACAGACGTCTCATAACCCGGAGGTCGCAGGTTCAAATCCTGCCCCCGCTACTTCAAAGGCCCCGGAAACGGGGCCTTTCTGTTTTCGACGGCGAGATCGTCTTCAAGAACTTTTGCCCAACTTTTGCCCGCGGCGGCGTCACGCCATATCGCGACGTCGCGGGGAAGCGGAAGCACTCACGCGCGATCTGTCCCGGTGGCGGCGATCTGCGGCTGAATTTGGCTCATATCCCAACGGATCGCAGGGTGGTTGAGCTATGAGTTCCGTGCCTGGATAGGTGGCAGGTCGTCGTCGATTAAGGGCCGCCCGGTGTCTTGTGATGCCGGCCCGGATCGCGCTTGAGGCCCGCGCTGTCGAGTTGTATCGTCGTCCCTGTGGCGCGTACCCCGAACGCGCCGTTGGCGTCAGCGCGGTGCGCGGTCGTCACCCATTCGTACTAGGAGGGGAGAGGTATGCGCAAGGTCCTTCTTGCAGTCGTGGCCGCCGCCGCCGCGTTCTCTGCGCTCGCGGCTTCGGCCGCCGCCGATCCGCTGACCGAGCCGGCCTTCTACAACGGGCAGCTCGTGCACTTCCTGCTTCCATCGGCTAGCAGCGCGAACCCGAACGAGCAGGTCGTCGCCAACTGCTTCCGTGTCGGCCCGCAGGTTCCCGACGGCGTCGTACCGGGCGCGAAGGTCTACATCATGCTGATTCCCGGTGCGGGCCAGGAGACGCGATGCTCGACGGACGGTCGCCCGGCTGGGGCGCTCACGCACAACCATGTCTTCAGCAAGGCCCCCGGCGACCGCGGCTACAACGGGCACTTCCAGCTCGTGGTCGTCGGCCCCGGCCCCAACTACCCCGGCGCCGCGTCCGCCGACACGTACAACTCTGCGGCCGCGGTCGTCGCGGGCGTCGCAGCCGGACAACTCGTCGTCCTCAACCCGGACGCGGCCCATACGCACTGGTCGCTCGAGGTGTAAAGGCCGCACGGCAAGAACGAAGAGCCTTACTGAGCCGAAACGACTCCGCCACCGACTCCAGGACGTAGCGGATCGGGTAGCCAGCGACCGCGCGCATCGTCTCCTCGCGCCGTTGACGACGCCTCGCGGCCTGAGCACTCCTAGACATGACAACGAAGCGTACGCAGACCGGCCGACGGACAACCCTCAGCCGTCCTCGGCAGTAGACGGCTACCTCGACCCGCGCGCGCGGAACCAGTTCAGCGTCCGGTCATAGGCCTTTCTCGTAGGCCTTGAGGTCGTCGGCATCCCAGATCGTGCCGCAAGCAAGGCGCGCTAGCGGCTCTGGGAAGTCGGGGTCGGAGCGGGCGCGGTCGTAGACGGACGACTTCGCGATCCCGAGAATCTCGGCCGCCTCCTGCACGCCGGCGAGCCGAACAGCTTTCGGATGAGCGTCCGAAACCCTGGCCTTCCTGTGGCGAGAAGTCGCCAACGTGCAGCGACATTAGCTCACCCGAACAGGATTCGGACGAGCGACCGAAACGCGCGCGAAACTAGGCGCGGGGCGGTAGACGTTTCGGACGCATGACCCCGCTCCCCTCAGGGGTGCGTCGCCCGGCGTCTGCCTTGAGCAGGACCTATGAGCACGGGGGTCAGCGTTTGGTTGACCCGTCGCACTGGCTTGTTCGCATCACCTTTGGCGGGGCGTCGCGGCTAAAGATTCGCCAGTGTTCGCCGCGGTGGACGACGAGGCTGACCGAGGTGAGGGTTCCGCTTCCGTCGGCGTGTTTGATGAAACCGGTGTTCACGCGGACGGTCTTTGGTCCATGGCCTTTCAGGTATCGGGCGACCTTGAAGCGCTGGATGCCCGTCCCGGTTGGGCCTTCGAGGGCGACGCCATCGAAGATCACCGAGGCGTGAGCGCGGTGTTCGGCGGCTGTTGCTGGCAGGCATGAAGCCGTCGCGGCGGCAGCGAAGTTGGCCGTGCCGACGAGTGCAACGCTGAGCGATGCGAGCAAGCGGTTTCTCATAGGCCTGATACGGCGCCGGCAGGTGTGATTGTCACGCACAGGAGAGACCTCTTCCTGCGCGGCCGCTCGCTGCCTTACGTTTGGCCGCGCCAGGAGCCGGGTTGGATCCTATAGGTGTGACCGCTTCCGGTTGAGGCTTCCGCGAGCACGGCGTCGACGGCGCCTTCTGCGATCAGCTGGTTGCCGCGCATCGTGACGTTGGCGGCGTCGCGTTCTTCATCGATCTCAAGCTGGTCGAGCGCTCCGAGGGGTTCCAGTGCGGCTCGAATGCGCGCCGCGCAGGATGTACATCCGGCGTGCTCGACTGTGAAGGAGACGTTCACGGTGTCCGCGCTAGCCCGTGATCCTGCGTGCACCGACATAGGTTTGGTCGTACCAGCCGGTCAGTGCGGTGATCTTGACGACGTCGCCGGTGTGTGGTGCGTGGATCATCTGGTTACCGCCGATGTAGATGCCCATGTGGCCGAGCCCGTTGAAGAAGACCAGGTCGCCAGGCTGGAGATCGGATCGTGAGACGGCGACACCCATGTTCCACTGGGCGCCCGTGTAGTGCGGAAGCGACACGCCCATCTTGGCGTAGACGTAGAGCGTCAACCCTGAACAGTCGAAGCCGGACGGCGTTGCTCCGCCCCAGACGTAGGGAACTCCGAGGTAGCGCATCGCGATCCCGACTACGCCTCCGTACTGCGAGGGAGGCGCAACGGTTACTCCGCCGGCCGAAGCAGTCGCGCCGACGGGGGTTTGCTCGAGCTCGGCGACCTGTTGCCGATGTTCGGCCGTATAGCGCGTCCGCGCGGCTTGGGCGATCGCCACTTGGCGTGCTTGCTGGACCCGCAAGATCTGGGCGATCTCGCCTTTGATCGAGGAGAGCAAGCGCTGCTGGCGGTCGAGTTGTGAGCTGATCAGCGCTTTCGAGGCGGCTCGCTCTTGCACGAGTCGGGCTTGGCTCTTGTGCGCGCTGCGGAGCGCCTTGCGGTGACTCGTGACGGCTCGCTTGAACGTGACGACCTCGCGAAGAACTGCAGCGTCTTGCTGCGACACGGATTGCACGGCCTCGACGCGGTTGACGAGGTCTTCGATGCTTGCCGCGCCGAGCAGGACGGCGATAGTCGATTGATCGTCGCGTGTTGTGTAGATCACTACGAGTCGTTGCATGAGTGCCTTTTGTGACGCGCGGAGATTCGCGCGCGCGGCATTCAGCGCGATTCTGTTCTGCTTCAGGCTTCGTTCGATGCGTTGCAGCTTGAGCGTTGACGAGATGTAGAGATTGCGCGCGCGCTCGAGGCGCGAACCGGATTGCTGTATCAGAGCCATCACGTGTTCCGCCTGTGCGCGCTTGGATCCGATGGAAGGATCGCCGGTGGCGGCGTCGGCGGCGACACCCGCCAGCGCGACCGCAGCTGCGAATAC
Source organism: Actinomycetes bacterium (assembly GCA_031370755.1). Taxonomy (GTDB): domain Bacteria; phylum Actinomycetota; class Thermoleophilia; order Gaiellales; family Gaiellaceae; genus Palsa-739. The sequence goes on along the minus strand of JANMQZ010000196.1, from coordinate 112 downwards.
CGGCGCCTGTCGCTGAAGGAGTTTGATCATCAGGGCTGCGGCAGGCGAACGAGAGCCGACGGTCTACTGCGCAGCACGCTAGCAACCTTTCCGAGGGACGCGGCGCGGCGAC
>JANMQZ010000184.1:0-2285 GCA_031370755.1 Actinomycetes bacterium | reverse complement strand
CGGCGGCGGCGGCTGGATCTTCGGCCACCTGATCAACGGCCTTCAGGCCGAGTACGCCCGCGTGCCGTTTGCCGACACGTCCGTCTACAAGATTCCGGCACAGCTCGAAGACGACGAGGTTCTCTTCCTCGCCGACATCCTCCCGACGGCGTACGAGGTCGGCGTTCTCAACGGGCGCGTCGAGCCGGGCGACACCGTCGCGATCGTCGGCGCAGGCCCGATCGGGCTCGCGGCGATCATGACCGCCGGCCTCTACACGCCGGCGCACATCGTCGCAATCGACATCGACGACTCCCGCCTTGCGCGCGCACGCGAGTTCGGCGCAGACGTGACGATCAACAACAAGAGCGGCACAGCCGCCGCCGTCTCGGAGGTCATGAAGCTGACCGGCGGCCTCGGCGCCGATGTCGCCATCGAGGCGGTCGGCGTTCCCGAGACGTTCGAGCTCTGCACCGAGCTCGTCCGCCCGGGCGGCCGCGTGGCCAACGTCGGCGTCCACGGGCACTCCGCGACTCTGCATCTCGAGACGCTGTGGATCCGCGACCTGACGATCACGATGGGCCTCGTCGACGCGTACAGCACGCCGCGCCTCCTCGAGCTCATCGGACAGGGCAAGCTGAACGCGCTGCCGTTCGCGACGCATCGGTTCCCGCTCGATGAGATGATGAGCGCATACGACACGTTCGCCGACGCAGCGAAGACGCAGGCGCTGAAGGTCGTGCTCTCGGCAGAGCCGATCGATGAGAAGCCGAAAGCGGCCCACAGGGAGTCACTTGTCGGTGCCGTCTAGCACCACGCCGGCCGTCGCGGTGGACGTGATCCTCCGCGACGGTTCGACGCTCCGGCTGAGGGCGCCCCATCGCGGCGATGCGGGCGCCCTCATCTCGTTCTTCGAGGGTCTTTCCGAGCACAGCCTCTACATGCGCTTCCACGGCGTGCGCCACGTTGATGCGGCGCTCGTCGAGCACTTCCTCGACCCTGACCCCGACGACCGCGGCGCGCTCGTCGGCATCCTCGCCGACGACGCCGGCGCGGAGAAGATCGTCGCGGTCGCGGAGTTCGCACGGCTGCGCGATCCGGCTGTCGCGGAGGTCGCGTTCACCGTCGCAGACGAGCTCCAGGGACGCGGCGCCGCGACGCGGATGCTCGAGCAGCTTGCGGCACGCGCCGCGGAGGCCGGCATCGAGTCGTTCGTCGCGGAGGTACTTCCCGACAACGCGCCGATGCTGTCGGTCTTTCGCGACGCCGGTTTCGAAGTGTCGCGCTCGCTCGCGGGCGGCGAGGTCGAGGTGCGTTTCCCGATCGCGGCGACCGAGAAGTTCCGGGCACGCGTCGAGGAGCGCGACCACGTTGCCGTCGCCGCGTCGCTGAAGCCGTTCTTCGCGCCGGCGACCGTCGCGGTGATCGGTGCGTCGAAGCGGCGCGGCTCGATCGGCGGCGAGCTCTTCCGCAACATCCTCGCCGCGGACTTCGCAGGCGCTGCCTATCCCGTCAACCCGGCAGGCGAGGCGGTCGCCGGCGTGCGCGCGTACAAGGCGATCGGCGAGATCCCGGACCCGGTCGAGCTCGCGGTTATCTGCGTTCCGGGCGGACGCGTCCTCGAGGCGGCGGAGGAGGCGCTCCGGAAGGGCGTGCCCGCGCTCTGCGTCATCTCGGCCGGGTTCGCCGAAGTCGGCTCGGAAGGCGCCGAGCGCCAGGCGCAGCTGCTTTCGCTCGTGCGCGCCCACGGCGCGCGGCTCGTCGGGCCGAACTGCCTCGGGATCGCCGTCCCCGCGCTCGGCCTGAACGCGACGTTCGCCCCGCGCGCGCTGCCGGCAGGCCGCATCGCCTTCTCCTCGCAGAGTGGCGCGCTCGGGCTTGCCCTCCTCGAGAAGGCTTCGGAGCGCGGGCTCGGCTTTTCCGCCTTCGTCTCGATCGGCAACAAGGCGGACGTCTCGTCGAACGACCTGCTCGAGTGGTGGGAGGAGGACGAGGAGACCGACGTCGTCCTGCTCTATCTCGAGTCGTTCGGCAACCCGCAGAAGTTCGCGCGCGTCGCGGGTCGCCTTGCGCGGCGCAAGCCGATCGTCGCGCTGAAGGCCGGGACGTCGAGTGCCGGAGCGCGCGCCGCGAGCTCGCACACGGCAGCGCTCGCGGGATCCGACGCCGCCGTCGAAGCGTTGTTCCACAGCGCGGGCGTGCTGCGTGCGCGCAACCTCGAAGAGCTCGTCGACGTCGCGACGCTCCTGTCGAGCCAGCCGCTGCCGAAGGGGCGCCGTGTCGCGGTGCTGACGAATGCCGGCGGC
>JANMQZ010000175.1:0-5048 GCA_031370755.1 Actinomycetes bacterium | reverse complement strand
GCGGTGCTCGTGATGAGCGAGGAGCGCGCGCGTGAGCTCGGCCTGAAGCCGCGCGCGCGGATCATCGCGTCGGCCGTGACGGGTGTCGATCCGGAAATCATGGGCGTCGGGCCGATCGAAGCCGTGCGCCAGGCGCTGAAGCGCGCGGGCATGACGATCGACGACGTCGACGTGGTCGAGCTGAACGAGGCGTTCGCCGCGCAGGTCATCCCGGTGTCGCGCGAGCTTGGAATCGATCCGTTCGGCGAGAAGCTGAACCCGAACGGCGGCGCAATCGCGCTCGGCCATCCCTACGGGATGACCGGCGCGCGAATCATGGCGACGCTGCTGAACGACCTCGAGACGCGCGACGAGACGATCGGCGTCGAGACGATGTGCGTCGGCGGCGGCCAAGGCATGGCCATGGTCGTCGAGCGCCTGGCCTAAGGAGCCACGTCTCAGAGCTTGTGGCTCAGAGCCACAAGCTCGAAAATGTCACGGAACCGGCACACCGTTGTTCCATCGGTGGAGCGACGATCCAGCCATGGTTTCCATCGCACCTCGGTACGACATTCGGCTCGTCGATGCGCTTCAGGCGCTTGATGAGCCAGACGTTCCGATCGCGGAGCTCAACCGACGGATCGGAGCGATCGCTGAAGCAATGGGCTTCCCCCGACCCAGCTATGTCCACGTCCGCCGTTACGTGATCGCCGACCGCGAGCTCCGCGCCGGCGACCAAGCGCGGCGGCACGAACTGCGCGAGCTCTTTCTGGACCTGTACCTCGATGCGATGAACGGGAAGGTCATCGACGCCTATGAGGTGGCCGAACGAGTCCGTACAGCGGGGCGTTGACAGAGTTTGTGGCTCAGAGCCACAAACTCAGGCGAAGACGAGGTAGAGCAGCTCGCCGACGAGGGCCGGCTTTTCGGTGCCCTTGATCTCGACCTGGACGCCCACCTTGTAGAGGACGCCCTCGCCGCGCGGCTCGCCGCTCAGGAGCTTCGCGTGCAGCCGCACCTCCGAGCCCGACGGCACCGGAGAAGTGAACCGCACCTTGTCGATCCCGTAGTTGATCCCCATCCGCGCGCCCTCGACGCGGAGCACTTCCGACAAAAGCATCACGACCATCGAGAGCGACAGATATCCGTGCGCGATCGTCCCGCCGAACGGCCCCTTCGCGGCCGCGTCGTGGTCGACGTGGATCCACTGATGGTCTCCGGTCGCATCGGCGAACAGATCGATGTGACGTTGGTCGATCGTGTGCCACTCGCTCGAGCCGAGATCGCGCTCGCCGCTCTGAAGATCGTCCGGGGTGAGTGTCGTCGCCATGAGCTCCCTTTCTACAGCATCGCGCGCAACGACTTGCGGTCGAGCTTGCCGACCGGCGTCAGCGGCAGGCTGGAGACGATGCGCACCTCGCGCGGATATTTGTAGCCGCCGATCCGCTGCTTGCCGAAGGCGACGAGCTCCTGAGGCGTCGCTTCGCTGCCCGAACGCAGGGAGACGAAGGCGACCACCTCCTCCCCGTGCGCAGCGTCGGGCTTGCCGACGACGCCCGCCGCAACGACGTTGGGATGTTCGAGCATTGCGTCCTCGACGTCGCGCGGGAAGACGTTGAAGCCGCCGCGGATGATCAGATCCTTCTTGCGGTCGACGATCGTGAGGTAGCCGTCGCCGTCGAGATAGCCGAGGTCGCCGGTGTGGAACCAGCCGTCGCGGATCGCATCGGCCGTCTGCTCCGGCGCGCGCCAGTACCCGAGCATCACGAAGGCCGACCGGCAGCAGATCTCGCCGACCTCGCCGGTCGGGAGCTCGTTGCCATCGTCGCCGAGGATACGCACGTCGACGCCAGGTAGCGGCACGCCGATTGTGCCGAGCCGCGACTCGCCGGGTGGGTTGCCGGAGACGATCGCCGACGTCTCGGTGAGGCCGTAGCCCTCGCGAAGCTCGACGCTCGGCACGCGCCGCACGAACTCGTCCGCGACCTCCCGAGCCAGCGGCGCGGCGCCGCTGACGAGATAGCGAAGCGAGGAGAGGTCGTAGTCCTCGAGCGGCTGCGCGAGCAGTGCCTGCAGCATCGACGGCACGACGGCGCTGATCTGGATGTCGTGATCCTGCGCGAGCCGGAGGAACGCCTCGGGATCGAACCAGCGCAGCAGCGTCGTCATCACGCGCTCGGGCGAGTGCAGCCCGACGACCGTGACGATGAGGCCGAAGGCGTGCGAGAGCGGCAGCGCGACGAGCGAGCGCACCAGATCCGGCACGTAGCCGGCGTCGTGACCGGCCTTGCCCGCGTGCCAGAGGTTCGCGTGCGAGAGCATCACGCCCTTCGAGCGTCCCGTCGTGCCGCCCGTGTACATCAGCGCCGCCAGGTCGTCGTCGCCGCGCGGCACGATCGGCGCCGCGTCTGCTTCCGGGAGCTCGGCGGTGGAGACGACCGCGCGCACGGTCGCCACGCCTTCCGCCGCCTCCCGAACCGTGTCGAGGAACTCGGGCGACGCGACGACAACGCTCGCCTCGGAGTCGACGAGGATATGACGCAGCTCGGCGGGCGGCAGAAGGAAGATCGCCGGCGTGATCGCCGCGCCCGCGCGCCAGAGGGCGTTGTAGAGAATGCTGACCTCGGGGCAGTTGGCAGCCATCACGACGACGCGGTCGCCCGGCAGAACACCGACCTCCGTCAGCCCTGCGGCAACGCGCTGCGCGCGGGCGAAGAGCTCGTCGGCGTGATGCCACGTGCCTTCGAACCAAAGCGACGCGTGATCGCCATTGCTCTCGGCAGCGGCTTCCCCGAGGACGGCGAGGTTGTGCTCAGCCAACGCGGAGCGAACGGCCGCCGGACTTCGCCATCATCGCGACCATGCCGTCCGGAGCAAGACCTTCGGGGAATCGCTCCTTCAGCTGTGCGAGGAAGTCGTCCGCGTCCCAGCGCGCGTCGCTCTCGAACAGCTCGCCTGCATCCCAGGGACGCAGCACGTTGACGGCGCCGCCGTAGATGAAAAAGACCTGCCCGGTGATGTGCTGCGCATCGTCGGCGCACAGCGCGACAACGATCGGCGCGATGTTCGCGGGATCCATCGTGTCGAAGCCTTCCTCGGGCGGTGCAAGCTCGCCGAACGCGGCCTCGGTCATGCGCGTGCGCGCGTTCGGCGCCAGGCAATTGACGGTGACGCCGTACCGCGCGAGCTCCTGCGCAGTGATGATCGTCAGCGCGGCGATGCCGGCCTTCGCGGCGCCGTAGTTCGCCTGCCCGACGTTTCCAAACACGCCGGACGGGCTCGACGTGTTGATCACGCGCCCCTTCACCTCGTTGCCGGCCTTGGACTGCTCGCGCCAGTAGGCGCCGGCATGGCGCGTCGGCGCGAAATGGCCTTTGAGGTGGACGGCGATCACGGAGTCCCACTCGCCCTCATCCATGTTCACGACCATGCGGTCGCGCGTGATGCCCGCGTTGTTGACGAGGATGTCGAGTCGCCCGAACGTGACCACCGCCTGCTCGACGATGCGCCCCGCACCCGCGAAGTCCGCGACGTCATCGCCGTTCGAAACCGCCGCGCCGCCGAGCTCCTCTATCTCCGCGACGACCTGCTGCGCGGGCGTCGCGTCCACCCCTTCGCCGGCAAGCGTCGCGCCGAGATCGTTGACGACGACGCTCGCACCGGCGCGCGCGAGCGCGAGCGCGTGCTCGCGGCCGATTCCGCGTCCGGCGCCGGTGACGATCGCGACCTTGCCGTTAAGTGAAGGCATACGGGTTAGGTTCGTACCATGCCGCGGCCGGAATTGCACGTTGAGGAGCACGGCGACGGCGAGCCGCTGCTGCTGATCCAGGGGCTCGGGCAGGGCTCGTGGGCGTGGCGGAGCCAGGTTCCCGTCTTCTCCGAGCGCTTCCGGACGATCGTCTTCGACACGCGCGGGACGGGCCGCTCGCCGGTGCCGGCCGAGCCGTACGGCGTGGCGGACATCGCCGAGGACGCGGCGGACATCCTCGACGGCCGGCCTGCGCACGTCGTCGGCTTCTCGATGGGCGGCTACGTCGCACTGACGCTGGCGCTAGAGCACCCGGAACTCGTGCGCTCGCTCGTGCTCGCCGGAACCGGCGCGGGAGGAGCCGGTCGCGTCTCGCGTCCTCCACACGTGCGCGACGCGTTCCGGGACGCCTTCGGCTTGCCCGCGGAGAAGTTCGGCCGCGCCACGATGCCGTACACGTTCTCGCCGGGCTGGCCGGAGGCGAGCCCCGAGAGCTTCGAGGAGATCCTCGCCGCACGCCTCGTTCATCCGACTCCGAACGAAACGATCCTGACCCACGTCGATGCGTGTTACGCCTTCTACGCCGAGGCCCGCGAGGTGGAGCGCATCGAAGCGCGCGCGCTTGTCCTGCACGGCGACGCGGACCTGATCGTTCCGGTAGAGAATGGCCGCATGCTCGCCGCGCGCCTGCCGAATGCGACCTACGTCGAGCTGCCCGGGAAAGGGCACAACGTGATGCTCGAAGACCCGGAGACCTTCAACCGCATCGTGCTCGACTTCCTCCCGTGAGCGACGTCTACCGCACGCCGGATGAAATGTTCGACGGGCTGCCCGGTTACCCGTTCACGCCGAACTACGTGGAGCAGGACGGCCTCCGCATGCACTACGTCGACGAGGGTGAGGGCGACCCGGTGCTGCTGCTCCACGGTGAGCCGACGTGGTCGTACCTCTACCGCAAGGTGATCCCCGAGCTCGTCGGCGCCTCGCGCGTCGTTGCGCCCGACTACTTCGGCTTCGGGCGCTCGGACAAGCCGGTCGAGCGGCAGTGGTACTCCTACGACTCGCACTACGCGTCGGTGGAGCGCTTCGTCGAGCAGCTCGACCTGAACAACGTGACCCTCGTCGTGCACGACTGGGGCGGTCCGCTCGGACTGCGGCTCGCCGTGACGCGACCGGAGCGGATCGCACGCCTCGTCGTCCTCAACACCGGCATCTTCTCGGGCCGGCCGCCGAATGCCGAGTGGCTCCGCTTCCGCGAGTTCGTCCGCCGCGTCGGCACCGAGCTCCGCCCCGGGCAGCTCGTGCAGGTGACCTGCGTCAC
>JANMQZ010000161.1:0-4677 GCA_031370755.1 Actinomycetes bacterium | reverse complement strand
GCCGCCGGGCGAGTCGAGCTCCGGGAACGCCTGCGCGAGCTTGACGAGGTTCTCGAAGTCGTTGTAGGTGGCGCTCCGCCGCTCGTCTCCCTCGCGCACGAACGGGCAGCCGTAGACCGCGGAGAAGACCATGTGGTTGCCGCCGATCTGCACGGAGCGCTCCGGGTTTCGCGCCTGGAGCGTGAACTCGGCCGGCGCCTTCGCCACCTGCTCGAGGATCCAGTCGGGGTCGAACTTCACGAGCTGGCCCTCGACGTCTTGGCCCGCCGCCTTGAAGTACGCGAGCGCGTCGTCGTGCAGGAACTCGATCCCGAGCTCGCTGACGATGCGCCGCCAGCCGCGCTCCAGCTCCTGCATCGCCGCCTCGTCGAGGATCTCGTAGCGCGGCATCTCGTTGATCAGCACGCGTTCTCCTTGAGTAGTCGCTCCAGCGCCTGTTCGAGCCCGCCGTCGCCCGTCTCCCGCACTTCGAGCGGCAGCTGCAGCTTGGCAGCCGCACGCTCCGCCTGCGCGCGCAGCTCGAGCGTCGGCTCCTGCGCGAGCCAGACGACCTTCTCGTAGTTGCGGAAGTAGTCGTCACGCAGCTCCGGGTGACGGTCGAGCCCGAGGCTCTGCCAGACGACGTGGTCGAAGCTCCGCACGAGGAAGTCCGTGAGGAAGTACGTCGCCGGCTCGTGCTCGGCGCCGTAGACCTCGTAGCAGTGCGCGCCCTCGAGCTTCGCGTAGCCGGTGAGGTCTGCGCCACAATGCGCGTACGCGACGACGACGTCGTCGCCCGCGGCCGCCTCCTCGACTGCGGCGCGGATCCGCTCGGGCCGGTTGTGCAGCTCGGGCGGCACCGGGCGCACCTCGATGTCCCAGCCGCGCCGCTTTGCGATCTTCTTCACGTGCAGCGCGAGGGCGCCGCAGCTGACGACGACCTGGGTCATTTCGTCTCCCCGAGTGCAACCAGGTTGCACTGCAACCTGGTTGCGGCCTTTGGCGAGCGCGTTGTCATGCGGGGAAACCCAGCTGGTCGATGAAGAGGTCGTTGAAGTCGGCACGGCCCGAGAGCTCGACGTACTCGACCTCGTCGACCGTCGCGTTCGCCGCGGCGCGCTCGGTGACCGAGAGCGCGGCGATCTTCGCGCCCTCGCCCGCGACGTTGCCGGCCGAGACGATCCGGGCGAGCGGCAGCTTTGGCACGAGGCCGATCTTCACCGCGCTCGCGGCGCTCAGGTACGACCCGAACGAGCCGCCGAGCAGCACCTGCGAGATCTCCTCCGGCTCGACGCCGAGGTCGCGGCAGAGCAGGTTCCAGCCGGTCGCGATCGACGCCTTCGCGAACTGGAGCTCGCGCACGTCGCGCTGCGAGAGGAAGACGTCGTCCGAGAGGTAGAACACGTTCTCCTCGCCGATCTTCCCGAAGCGCTCCGACGCTTCGAGGATGAAGCGGCCCGAGCGATCGAGCATGCCGGCGCCGACGAGCTCCGCGACAGCGTCGACGAGGCCCGAGCCACAGAGCCCGACCGCCTCGACGTCGCCGATCACGGTCAGCTGCACGTCGCCTTCGACGATCTTCACACCCTCGATCGCGCCGTCGGCCGCGCGCATGCCGCAGCGGATCTGCGCCGCCTCGAACGCGGGGCCGGCGGGCGCAGCGGTGGCGAGCGTCCTCGCGGACGAGCCGAGGACGATCTCGGAGTTCGTGCCGACGTCGATGAAGAGCCGGACGCGACGGTCGAGCGTGATCCCGGTCGCGAGGATGCCGGCGACGATGTCGGGGCCGACGTACGCGCCGAGCGCCGGGAACATCACGGCGGGCGCGCGCACATGGACGCGCACGCCGAAGTCGGCCGCCGTCGCCTCGGGCATGCGGCGCGCAATCACGGTGAACGGCGCCATCGAGAGCGGCTCCGGATCGACGCCGAGCGCGATCTGGATCATCGTCTGATTGCCGGCGACGACGATCTCGTATACCTCGGCCGGATCGACGCCGCCTTCGGCGCACACCTCGTCGGTCAGCTGCTGGAGCGTCTCGTGTGCATGCCGCTGCAGCATCTCGAGCGCGTCGTCGTCCATCATGATCGCCGAGATCCGGGAGATCACGTCGGCGCCGAACGGCTGCTGTGCGTTCAGGATCGACTGCACCGCCTTCGGCTGGCCCGTCTCGAGATCGAGCAGCGTGGCGACGACGGTGGTCGTCCCGAGGTCGAACGCGATCGCGTGGCGGCTGCTGCTCGTGTCGCCCGGCTCGACGTCGATCAGCAGGTCGTCCGCGAGCACGGCCGTGACCTTCCAGTCGGCGGCGCGCAACGTGCCGCCGAGCGTGCGCACGACCGCGAGCGGAACGCGTGGCTCGATGTCGTCCATTGCCGCGAGCAGGCGCTCGAGGTCGGAGGTCTGATCCTCGAGTGTCGCCTCGTCGAGCTCGACGTACCGCTTCTGCACCGCGGGGCGCAGGATGACGTGGCGCCCGACGCCGACGAGCGCCGCCTTCGGGCGCGTCTGAAGCGGCGGCACCTCGATCGTCAGGTCCTCGTGCACCGCCGCGCGGCACGCGAGCCGCCAGCCGTTCTTCAGTTCTTCCGTCGAGAAGGCGCGCGGGTCGACGGCGGAGAGCGGCGCGTGGCCGGAGACGACCTTCACCTTGCACTTCTTGCACGTGCCGTGACCACCGCAGGTCGAATCGATCGCGACGCCGTTCCAGCTCGCGGCGTCGAAGATCGTCGTCCCGGCGAGGACGCGCGCCTCCTTGACGGCGTGGTCTTCGCCGACCTGGAGAAACCGCATCCGCACCCGCTCGGGATGCTGCGGCTCCGGGATGTCCTCGAGCGCGCTCACGCGGAGGCAGCTGCCTGTCGCTCGCGGTACATCCGGATCCACGTCGCGCCCCACTCGTCGCGGCCGAGCAGGAAGTCGGTCGCGCGCACGGCCTCGACCATCTCCGGCCGGCGCGAGTCCATGATCGCGCTCGTCAGCCCGTGACTCTGCGCCACAGCGAGGAACGCGGCACCGAGCGTGTGCCGCCCCGGCAGGCCGAACGACGTGTTGCCGGCGCCGCAGGTCGTGTTGACGCCGAGCTCGTCGCGCAGCAGATGCAGCGTCTCGATGAAGAGCGTCACCGCGCGCGGCTCCGCGCCGATCGGCATCGCGAGCGGATCGATGATCACGTCCTCCGGCGGAATGCCGTGGTCGCCCGCGACCGAGACGATCTTCTTCGCGACCTCGACGCGGCGTGCGGCGTCCATCGGGATGTCCTCCGCGTTCGCGAGGCCGATCACGGCGGCGCCGTGCCGCGCGACGATCGGCAGGATCGCCTCGAGCCGCTCGTCCTCGCCCGTCACGGAGTTGACGAGCGCCTTGCCCTCGTAGGCCGCAAGCCCGGCTTCGAGCGCCTCGATCACCGACGAGTCGATGCAGAGCGGGATGTCGGTCAGGCTCTGGACGAGCGGGATCGCCTGCGCCATCAGCTCGATCTCGTCGGCGAGCGGGTCGCCCACGTTCACGTCGAGCATGTCGGCGCCGCCTTCGACCTGCTGCGCGACGTCGATCTCGAGCTGCGAGAGGTCGCCGGCCTGGAGCTGTGCCTGGAACGCCTTCCGTCCCGTGGGGTTGATGCGCTCGCCGATCACGCAGAACGGCTGCTCCGGACCGATGATGACGGTCTTAGACCGCGACTGGACGACGGTATCCACTCATCTCCCTTTCTTCTCGTGTCGGAATGGCGAGCCGGCGGCAGAGCGCGGCGATGCCCGCCTCGCGGCGGAAGCTGATCAGGTGCAGGCCCGCGACGCCCGGCAGCGAGCGCGCGTGCTCGGCGAGCTCGCAGGCGACCTCGAAGCACTCCTTCTCGGAATCCGGCGCCGACTCGCAGCGCGCGATCGTCTCGGCGGGAATGCTGATGCCGGGCACCCTCTCGTCCATGTAGCGGAGCGCACTCGGCGAGCGGACGAGGCAGATCGACGGGATGAGCGCGCACGCAGTGGCGAGCCCCTTTTCGACCGCTTCGCTCATGAATGCGGCGAGCCGCTGCGGCTCGAAGCTCACCTGGAGCTGGAGGAAGCGCGCGCCCGCCCTGACCTTCTTCCACGCGCGCTCGACGCGGTAGTCGTACGGCGGCGCGCCGGAGTTCTCGACCGCGCCGAGGAAGAGCTTCGGCGCCGGGTCGATCGCCCGGCCGGAGAGGTAGACACCTTGCGCCATCGACGTGCCGAGGGCGAGCAGCTGGATCGAGTCGAGGTCGAAGACGCGGCGCGCCTCGGGCTCGTCGCCGGCGGTCACGTCATCGCCCGTGAGACAGCAGATGTTCTCGATCCCGTGCAGCGCCGCGCCGGCGATCTCGGCTTCTAGGCCAAGGCGGTTGCGGTCGCGGCATGTCAGCTGCATGACGGGCTCCATGCCGAGCTGCTTCAGCGCGATCGCGACGGCGAGCGGCGATGCGTGCGCGTGCGCTGAGGTGTTGTCGGTCGCGTTCGTCGCGTCGACGTAGTCGGCGTACGGCGCGAAGCGCTCCCGCACGGCGTCGAGCCCGCCCGCGTTCACGGTGAGGAGCTCGGCGGTGACGACGAATCGTCCTGCCGCGATGGCGTCCTCAAGCCGGGACACGCCAGCCTTTCGGCGTCTGCTTGTCGCGCTTCGTGAGGAAGTTGCGCCAGGAGGACGTTCCCCAGAGCCGGTTGTCGACGGGCGGCCGCA
>JANMQZ010000157.1:0-17579 GCA_031370755.1 Actinomycetes bacterium | reverse complement strand
CTCGAGCACGAGCCGCTCCGAATCGGTCAGCATGCCGGGCTTGCGGAGGATCTCCTCCGGAATGGCGAGCTTGCCGAGGTCGTGCAGGCTGCCGGCGAGACGCGTGAGCTCGACCTGCTCCGCGTCGAGGCCCAAGCGCGTCGCGACCCTAGCGGCGAGCTCGCTGACCCGCTCGGAGTGCCTGCCGGTGTAGGTGTCGCGGGCATCCACCGCTTTCGCGAGCGATGCGGCGGCGCGGTAACGAGCGGCCTTGTCAGGCCCAGCTGCGAGCCGCTTGAGCTCCGAGAGCTCGACGACCTCCGGGCGGTAAAGGCGCACGCGGTTCTTGCCGTGTTCCTTCGCCCAGTACAACGCGCTGTCCGCGAGCCGGATCAGCTCGTCGCGGCCGACGCCCTGCACCGGGTACGTCGCGACGCCGGCGCTCACGGTCACCGAGCCGATCTGGTCGAGCTGCGCTGCGCTGACGCGCTCGACGATCGAGCGGGCGACCGAGACGCCGTCGCGCGGGTCGAGGCCGGGGAGGAGGACGGCGAACTCGTCGCCGCCGAGGCGGAAGCTCTCGCCGCCCTGCCGCAGCCGCGCCGCAACCTGGCCGAGCACGCGGTCTCCGACTGGATGGCCGTAGCGGTCGTTGATCTGCTTGAAGTCGTCGATGTCGACGAGGCAGAGGGTGAGCGGCTTCGACTCCTGCTCCGCCTGCGCGAGCTCGCGCTGCAGCCGCTCGTGGAAGTGCCGGTGGTTACCGAGGCCCGTGAGCGGGTCGGTCAGCGCGAGCCGCATCGCCTTCAGGGCGGCGAACGTCGAGCGCTGGTAGAGCGCGATTGCGAGCAGCGGCCCGACGAGCGCCATCGAGAGCGCCGGCGAGCGCTCCCAGAGGACGACGAGCATCAGGGCCGCCGAGGTCATGAGCGCGAACGGAGCCGTCGTCTGCTTCGCGTTGTCCCAGATCAGCTTGAAGAACGGCTTGCCCGCGCTGACGGCGAGCACCGCGCTGATCAGGACGAGGTTGACGACCCAGTAGTAGACGAAGGCCCCGATCGCGAGGCGAGCGATCAGCGCGCCGATCGAGGTCTCGGGGATCTCCTGTGTGGCGAGCCCGGCCGCGAGCGCGGCGAGCGCGAACATCGAGCCGTTGTAGGCGACGCGAAGCGGCGGGCGGTGGCCGATCAGGTGGGTGACCGTCGGCCCCCCGGCCGCGACGATCACGCCGGCCTGCCACCCGAAGAGCAGGATCGCGGCGACCGCGAAGACGAAGCCGAGCGAGACCCCTCCGGCATCGACGCCCTCGACCGGCACCGGGAAGCGCTCGGCGAGGACCATGCCGAACAGGAGACCCGCGAGCGCTGCGACGTCCTCTGTCGTGTGTGCGCTCTGCCCGTAGGAGATGCACGCCACCAGAAGCGTCGCGACCCCCGCCACTACGACGGGGGTCACGAGCGCGAGAACCCTGGGAGGAACTGAGGTGGCTGCCTTCACCGCCCCGCCACGGCCGCCGCGGGCCGAGGATCAGGGGCAGGCGCGAGCGCCGGGAGTACGTGGGTTGCCGCCCTTGGGGTCACCATCGTCTCCCATCACCCCGATGGAGTCGACGCTTGTTACCAGGCTCCCCAGCCGAAGTTGGTCGGCGGGAAGATCCAGCCCAGCGAGGCGGCCAACGAAGCAAGGCCGACCACGAGAGCGATGAGCCGCGGGTTCCACTCCAACATTGTTGTTCCCTCCAGAGCACTAGGACGCCAGACGAAGTGATTCTGCGGTCTGGGAGGGTCCCGAGGAATCACCCGAAGGGGTGATCGTGCCTTCTGGTGCGATTATCCCTCTAAAAGTCTAGGACGAGCCGTCGGGGAGCCCCGACTCGGCAAGCGGGCGCCGCGCCCAGGCGAATTCGCGGGAGTACCAGCCGTCGAGCCGCGCGACGGCGACCCCGTAGCCGGAGGAGTGGATAAACCAGCCGTTGCCGAGGTAGATCCCCATGTGGCCTACCTGGGCCGGCTGCGAGCGCGGGCCCTTGTCGCCGAAGAAGATGACGTCGGCGGGCTCGAGCTTCTTGAAGCCGATCCGCTGCGAGCGGGGCACCTCACCGCTCATCTGGTAGGTCGTGCGGCCTCGCAGGACGGCGTTGAGGGTGCCGGAGCCGGCATAGGGCTCGAGCTTGAAGACCCGCCAGACGAAGCCCGAGCAGTCGTAGCCGCCGTGGGACGAGACCCCGAACTCGGTCTCCGGCCCGTCGTTCGTGCCGCCCCAGATGTACGGCATGCCGATGTGGGCCACGGCGGTGTCGAGGATCTTCGTCTGCCAGTCGCTGAGGTCGGGCAGGACGAACGCGTCAGCGAGGGTCTGGACGGCCTCGACCTCCGAGCCGTCGAACGGCAGGATCTGGGCCACGGAGTAGGCAGCCTCGGCGCGGGTCGCAGGGTCGTTCGGCAGGAGCTCGAGCGAGTCGTCCCGCGCCGGGTGGTTGAGGCGGAGCCCGAGCAGGCGGGCGACGACCTCGGCGCCGAAGCGGGCCGGCACCTTGAGCCCGGCGAGGCGGGCGTTCTTCGTGAAGGTGCTCGCGGCCTTAGAGAGGCCGAGGGCGCCGACGAGCCGTGCGTCGAGCTGCGCGATCGTCACGGCGCGGTCCGGGTTCGCGACCTGCTTCGGTGTCGAGGGCACCGTCGTGGTGGTCGTAGTGGTCGCAGTCGTGGTCGCCGGCACGGTGGTCGTTATGGCCGTCGTGCCGGGTGTCGTCGTGGCGGGATCCGTGGTCACAGGAACCGGTGGGTCGGGGACAGGCGGCTCCACGACCGGCGGCGCGAGGCGGGCCTTCAGATCGAAGACGAGGTTCTCGAGCGCCTGCGCCGTCAGCGGGTCGGCGGCACGGAAGGACGCGACGTTTGTGCCCATCAGCCCGGCCGCCGTGACGGCGCGGATCTGGGGCGTCGCCCAGGAGACCGGCTTCGCCGTGGACGCGGCTGCGCTCGCGGCGAAAACGAGCGAGAGCAGGCAGGCAGAGATGAGGTGGCGGCGGCTCACGTCAATTCACATCGACCCGGTTCGCCAGCGGCTTTAGTCTCCTCCTCGTGGAGCTCGAGATCACCCCCGAGCCCTCGGACGAGGAGCGAGCCGCCATCGCGGCGGCCCTCGAGGAGGCCCGCCCGGCGCCGCTTCCCTGGCGCGGGGAGGACGAGGAGCCGTAACCGCAGGGGCCTCCCGGCCGTTTCCACTGCATGTTCGAGGAGTGCATCCGCTGCTCCGAGGCCCCGGCCGTGGACGAGCTCGGCTACTGCGGCCACTGCCACTGGGCGATTCGCGCCGAGATCGAGGAGGGCTTCTTCCAGCTCCGCGAGTACCTCCGCTCCTGGGCGCGCTACAGCGACTGGTGCGACGCCCGCGGCGTCGTCGCCGTCTAGGCCTCGCTGCGCCGGAAGAGCGCGGGTGCGCTCCGGGCGTAATCGAGGCCCGACACGACGGTCAGCACGACCGCGACGAGCAGCGCCCACCAGGCGACCCGGTCGTTCCAGCCGGCGGCTGCGGCGAAGCCGCCGACACCCGCTGCGATCGCCTGCGCCCACGTCTTGAGCTTGCCGAGATCGCGTGCGGCGATCACGATGCCGCGTTCGATCGCCGCCTGACGGAGCCCGGTGATCAACACCTCGCGCACGACGATCGTCGCGACCATCCACGCCGGCACGACGCCGAGCCCGACGAGCATCGTCAGCGTGCCGAGCACGAGCACCTTGTCGGCGATCGGGTCGAGCAGCGAGCCGAGCGGCGACGATCGTCCGTGGCGGCGCGCGAGCCTGCCGTCGAAGAAGTCCGTCGTCATCGCGACGCAGAAGACGGCGGTCGCCCAGTACGCGTGACCGTGGAAGTCGAGCGCGTAGAGAAGGATGACGATCGGCACCGAGAGGGCGCGCGCGACGGTCAACTGGTCGGCGGGGGACATCGAGTGGGGAGAATACGGGGGCCTATGCCGGAAGACACGTTCGACAAGGTTCTGGTCGCAAATCGGGGCGAGATCGCGATTCGCATCTCCCGCGCGCTGCGCGAGCTCGGTCTCGGCGCGGTCGCCGTCTATTCGGAGGCGGACCGTGCCGCATTGCACGTCGCCTACGCGGATGAGGCGTATCTGATCGGGCCGGCACCGGCAGCCGAGAGCTATCTGAAGATCGAGACGATCGTCGAGACCGCGCTTCGGGCCGGAGCGGGCGCGGTGCATCCCGGCTACGGCTTCCTCGCCGAGAACGCGTCGTTCGCGCGCGCGGTCGAGGAGGCGGGGCTCGTGTGGATCGGGCCGCCGCCGGAGGCGATCGAGCTGATGGGGTCGAAGACGCGGGCGCGCCAGGCGATGCAGGCGGCGGGCGTCCCGATCATCCCGGGCACGACGGATCCCGTCGGCTCCGTCGACGAGCTGCTCGCACTCGGCGACGAGATCGGCTACCCGCTGCTGATCAAGGCGGCCGCAGGTGGCGGCGGCAAGGGCATGGAGGAGGTGCACGCGCCTGCCGACGCGGAGCGCGCGTTCGAGACCGCCCGCAGGCAAGGGCAGTCGTACTTCGCGAGCCCGGACGTGTACGTCGAGAAGCTGATCGTCGACCCGCGCCACGTCGAGGTGCAGGTGCTCGCCGATGCGCACGGCAACGTGATCCATCTCGGCGAGCGCGACTGCACGATCCAGCGCCGCCATCAGAAGCTGATCGAGGAGACGCCGTCACCCGCCGTCGACGACGCGCTGCGCGCACGGATCGGCGAGATCGGCGTCAACGCCGCGCGCGCGGCCGGCTACCGGTCGGCAGGAACGATCGAGGGCCTGCTGACACAGGACGGCGAGTATTTCTTCATGGAGATGAACACGCGCATCCAGGTCGAGCACACGGTGACCGAAGAGGTCACGGGGCTCGACCTCGTGCGCGAGCAGATTCGCATCGCGCTCGGCGAGCCGCTGTCGCTCACGCAGGAGCAGGTCGAGTTGCGCGGGCACGCGATCGAGTGCCGCATCAACGCGGAGGACGTGTCGCAAGGTTTCCTACCGTCGCCGGGGCTCGTGACGTCGTATCGCGAGCCGTCGGGCCCTGGTGTGCGCGTCGACTCGGGCGTCGCCGCCGGCTATGAGGTCTCGGGTGCGTACGACCCGATGATCGCGAAGCTGATCGTGCACGGCGTCGACCGCGAGCACGCGCGCCGGCGCATGCTGCGTGCGCTCGACGAGTTCGTGATCGAGGGCCCGGCGACGCTGCTCGGCTTCCACAAGGCGCTGCTCGCGCACGACTGCTTCGTGCGCGGCGAGACGTGCCACGGCCTCGTCGAGTCGAGCGAGCTCGCGCGGCAGGCGGCGGCGCTCGACGGCGGCGACACTCCTCCTAGTAACAGTCTGTTACCAGGAGCGGTTCGATCCGTTGTGCGGTCGCGTGCCGTCGAGGTGGACGGGCGCCGGTTCGACGTTCGCGTCGTCGAGCCGGAGCCGCCGTGGCGCGAGCTTGCGCGCCGGCGCGCGGAGCGCAGGCGCGGCGCCGGTCACGCGGGGAGCGACGCGATCGTCTCGCCCATGCAGGGAACGGTTCTCGCGGTCGCGGTCGCGGACGGCGACACGGTCGAAGAGGGCGCGGTGCTCTGCATCGTCGAGGCGATGAAGATGGAGAACGAGGTGCGCGCTCCGCACGCCGGCGTCGTCTCCGAGCTCTCGGTCGCGGCCGGCGAGCCGGTCGCGAGCGGGCAGGTCATCTGCGTGCTGATCGACGAGTAGTGCGCTACCCGTTCGCGACCGCGACCCAGAGACCCGCGCGGGCGCTGTTGCCCTGTGAGTCGAAGACCGCGACCTGCAAGCGATAGCGCCCGTCCGGCACGCGCGACGAGTCCCAACGGTGCGCGAGGAAGAAGACGAGCCGCGCGGGCTTGCCCGGCCGGTTGAGCGTCGTCCAGGGGGCGTAGACCGAGCTGTAGAGCTCGAGCGGGGCGAGGAACGAGCGGAAGTCGACGGCCGTGCGCCACGGCGCGGCTGTTGCGCCGGCGGGTACGAGCCGCCAGCGGATGTACGCCGGGGCGACGCGCGTGAGGTTCCACGGCGGCGCGGGTAGCGGCGGTGGCGGCGTGTCGTACGCGTCGACGAGCAGGTCGACCGGGCCGCGCAAGCCGTCGAGCGCGACCTTGCGCGTGCCGACGGCGGCGAAGAGCGTCACGACGGTCGGCGAGGTCGAGTCGACGTACGGCGCTATCCCGCCCGGACGCAGCGGGTTGACGTACCGGTCGCCGTGCTTCTCGACGAAGTGCACGTGGCCGAAGCCCTGCTTGATCGTGCCGACCTCGTCGCCCGCCTGGACGTGTGCGAGGTCGGCGACGACCGGATCGACGTGCCAGTACGCGAACGTGCGGTCACCCGTGTCGGCGACGAGCGCGACACTGTCGGGCTGGAGCCGCACGACGCCGTCTGCCACGGCGTACACCGGCGATCCGTCGCGCGCGGAGATGTCGATGCCGAAGTGGAACGACGACAGGCCCGTTCCCTCCGCGCGCGGGTCGTCGAAGAAGCTGCGCACGGCGTGCTGCTTGTCGAACGGCTTTAGCGGCCAGCCGTACGTTGCCGCGGCTCCCGCCGGAAGTGCCAGACCCGTGAGGAGGGCGAGGTAGAGCACTGAGCTGCGCGAAAGCGGCACGTTGCGAACAATGACGTGGCGGCGGCCGATCGCAAAGGCGAACTACGCCTCGGAGATGCGCACGCCGACCCACACGCCGGCGACGGCGCCGAGCGCGCCGAACAGAAACGACTCGAGCGAGAACGAGCTCGCGCCCCAGAGCACGGGGACGTAGCCGCCGATGGAGCCGCCGAAGGCCATGCAGAGGCCGATCACCGAGCGTCCCATGCGCTAGTGATCGGCACGTCGCGCGGTGATCGTTAGAGTCCGCCGCCGTGGATCTCTACGAGTACCAGGGCAAAGAGCTGTTCCGGCGCGTCGGCATTCCCGTGTCCGAGGGACGGCTCGCGGTGTCGCCGGAGGAGGCGCGCGCTGCGGCCTCGTCGATCGGCGGCGCCGTCGTCGTCAAGGCGCAGGTCCTGACGGGTGGGCGCGGCAAGGCGGGCGGCGTGAAGCTCGCCGACGATCCGGCCGACGCGGAGGAGAAGGCGCGCGGGATCCTCGGCCTCGACATCAACGGCCACATCGTCCGCAAGCTGTGGATCGAGAAGGCCTCCGACATCGCGAAGGAGTACTACCTCTCGATCGCGTTCGACCGCGGCGCGAAGAAGCCGCTCTTCATGTTCACTACGCAGGGCGGTGTCGAGATCGAGCAGGTCGCCGAAGAGAATCCCGACGCGCTCGTGCGGCTGCATGTCGATCCGTCGGAGGGTTTCCAGCCCTGGGTCGCGCGGCGGCTGATCTACGGCGCCGGCGTCGAGGACACGAGCGAGCAGAAGCAGATCGCCGCGATCATCGAGAAGCTCTATCGCGCGTTCGTCGAGTTCGACGCGATGCTCTGCGAGATCAACCCGTTGATCGTCAC
The DNA here is from genome assembly GCA_031370755.1 of Actinomycetes bacterium. GTDB lineage: Bacteria > Actinomycetota > Thermoleophilia > Gaiellales > Gaiellaceae > Palsa-739. The sequence goes on along the minus strand of JANMQZ010000157.1, from coordinate 10,106 downwards.
GCCCGACGGCGAGGTGAAGGCGCTCGACTCCAAGTTCACGGTCGACGACAACGCGCTCTTCCGGCATCCCGACATCTCGGAGATGCGCGACACCGCGGCCGCCGACCCGATCGAGGCGTTCGCGCGCGAGAAGGGCGTGACGTACGTGAAGCTCGACGGCAACGTCGGCATCTGTGGCAACGGCGCAGGCCTCTCGATGTCGACCGTGGACGTCGTCGCGCACGTCGGCGGCAAGCCGGCGAACTTCTGCGACCTCGGCGGCGGGGGCTCCGCGCAGGGCGTCGTCGACGCGCTCGAGGTGATCACGCGGGATCCGCAGGTCAAGTCGATCTTCTTCAACATCTTCGGCGGGATCACGCGCTGCGACGAGGTCGCACGCGGGATCCTCGAGGCGCTCGACCGGCTCGACATGTCGGGGGTGCCGATCGTCGTGCGCCTCGACGGCACGAACGCCAAGGAGGGCCGGAAGATCCTCGCCGATGCGGGCAAGCCGAACATCCATCCCGAGGCGACCATGCTCGAAGGTGCAGAGCGTGCAGTGGAGCTGGCCAAATGACCGATCTGTGGAGCGACCGCGCCGACCGCTACCGGCAGAGCGCGATTCACGCAGAAGGCGAGGATCTCGACCTCGTTGTCGCGTGGTGCGAGCCCGGCCCCGGCGTGACCGTCCTCGACGTCGCCACCGGCGGCGGCCACGTGGCGCGGAAGCTCCGCGAGGCGGGCGCGACGGTCGTGACCGTCGACCCCGCACCGGGGATGCAGGCCGACACGACCGCGCCGGCCGAGAGCCTGCCGTTCGCCGACGCGAGCTTCGACGCCGTCGCGTGTCGGCTTGCAGCGCACCACTTCGCGGACGTGATCGCGGCGGTGAAGGAGATGGCGCGCGTGGCCAAGCACCGGGTTGTGATCTGCGACAACACGTTCGTGAGCGAGTCCTCCGAGGAGGCCGACCGCGTCCGCGACCCGAGCCACGTGCGCAACTACTCGCAACCGGAGTGGGAGAGCTTCTTCGAGCTCGCAGGGCTTCACGTCGCCGACGAGCGCTTCATGCACCGGCCCCTCGAGATCGAGCCGTGGCTCGCCCGCGTCGATTGCGTCGGCGCAGAAGCGGCGCGCGTGCGCGAGCTGCTCGGCGACCGCGTCGTCGACGGTGTGATGCCGCTGCCCACACTCGTGCTGCGAGGCGTGAAGTAATGGCGGTCATCGTCGACAACGACACGCGGCTTGTCGTTCAGGGCCTGACCGGCAGCGAAGGCCGCTTCCATGGGCTGCGCAACCGCGCCTACGGCACGAACGTCGTCGCCGGCGTCACGCCGGGCAAGGGCGGCCAGGACGTCGAAGGCATCCCGGTGTTCAACACCGTCGCCGACGCCGTCGAGAAGGCCGGCGCGAACGCCTCGCTCATCTTCGTGCCCGCGCGCTTCGCTGCAGACGCGATCTACGAGGCCGTCGACGCGGGGATCGCCACCGTGATCTGCATCACCGAGCACGTGCCGGTGCACGAGATGCTCAATGCGTACACGTACTTCCGTACCCAGGGCGTGACGATGATCGGCCCGAACTGCCCCGGCGTGCTCTCGCCCGGGAAGGCGAACGTCGGGATCATCCCGGCCGAGATCTTCAGCGAAGGCGCGGTCGGCCTCGTCTCCCGCTCGGGCACGCTCACGTACCAGATCGGCCACGAGCTGACCCAGCTCGGGCTCGGCAACTCGACGATCGTCGGCATCGGCGGCGACCCCGTCGTCGGCTCGTCCTTCATCGACGTGCTCGCGAAGTTCCAGGACGACCCGCAGACCGAGCTGATCGTCATGGTCGGCGAGATCGGCGGAGACGAAGAGGAGAAGGCCGCTGCCTTCATCGGCGAGCACGTGACGAAGCCCGTGCTCTCCTACATCGCCGGCTTCTCGGCGCCGCCCGGCAAGACGATGGGCCACGCGGGCGCGATCATCTCCGGCTCGTCCGGCACCGCGCAGGCCAAGAAGGAAGCGCTCGAGGCGAAGGGCATCGAGGTCGGCACGACGCCGACCGAGGTCGCCGCGATGGTCGCCGACCGCATGAAGTAGCGCGTTTCTGGTGAAACGCGCGGACCGGCCGCATGCCTACACTGGGCGCGTGGGTGTGATCTCGTTCGCGCGCGGCGTTCCGGCGCCTGAATGCCTTCCCGTCGCCGAGCTCGCGGATTGTGCGCGGGCGGCGATCGAGCGCGACGGCGCATCCGTTCTCTCCTACGGCCCCGGCGGCGGCTACGGCCCGCTGCGCGAGTGGATCGCGGCGCGGCACGGCGTCGAGCCCGCCCGCGTCGTCATCACGAGCGGCTCGCTGCAGGGCTTCGTCTTCCGCGTCGTGCAGCTCGTCAAGCCGGGCGCGCGCGTGCTCGTCGAGGCGCCGACGTACGACCGACCGCTGAAGATCCTCTCGCGCCTCGGCGCCGAGATCGTCGGCCTGCCGATGGACGACGACGGGCTGCAGGTCGACGCACTCGAGCGCGCGCTCGCGGAGGGCGAGAAGCCCGCGTTCCTCTACACGATCGCGACGTTCCAGAACCCGAGCGGCCGCACGCTCTCGACCGAGCGCCGCAAGCGGATCGCCGAGCTGGCGCAAGAGCACGAGCTGCTCGTGCTCGAGGACGACCCGTACGGCCTCGTGCGCTACGAGGGCGAGGCGCCGCCGACGATCTTCGAGCTCGAGGGCGGCACGAACGTTGCGTACGCATCGTCGTTCTCGAAGACGATCGCACCGGGAGTGCGCGTCGGCTACTTCGTGCTGCCGCCGGCGCTCGCCGCACAGATCGAGGCGCTCGCGGTGTCGACGTACATCTCGCCGCCGTTCCTCACGCAGGCGGCGGTCTACGAGTTCGTGAGCCGCGGCTTGTTCGAGCCGAACCTCGAGCGTGTCACCGGCCTGCTCGGTGCGCGGCGCGACGCGATGCTCGCGGCGCTCGAGCAGCACATGCCCGAGGGCGCGACGTGGAGCAGGCCCGAGGGTGGCTACTTCATCTGGCTCGACCTTCCGTTCGAGGCGGGCGATCTGCTTGCACGCGCGGAAGCCGCCGGCGTCACGTTCGTCAAGGGAACGGACTTCTTCGCCGACGGCAGCGGCACCCGCTCGCTGCGGCTTGCGTTCAGCTTCGTCTCGGTCGAGGAGATCGCCGAGGGCGTCTCGCGGCTTGCCGGCCTATTGCGTGGCGCGCCGGCGCCGGCGTCGACGCTCTAGCTGCGACAGCAGGATCCCGACGACGAAGCCCACCGCGAGGCTGAGCAGGATCAGCCAGACGAGCGAGACGTTCGCGGTCGCAAAGACGAAGTGAAGCGGGACGTGCTTGCGGTTCTCGAGCACGAACGCGACCGCGTACGCGGCGAGCAGGATGAGCACGACGATGCGCAGGTAGAGCTTCGGCTGCCACTGCTCCTCGAGCTCGGCGGAGCCTGGCTCGGCGGGCTTCTTCTTCCGGAAGCGCACGGCGGGAGCTTACGCGGCGGCGTGGGTGGCGAGCGTCCGCGGCACGAGCTGCGGCTGCACGGGCGGTGCGAGCACGCCACGCGCCTCGAGGCGGAAGGTCGGGCAGGTCGTCTCGCCGGGGAGGGCGCAGAGGCCCGCGCCGCGGAAGTAGCAATCACTACAGGTTGCTTTAGTCCGTTTGCTCATTTGTCCTTACGGTCTGGGGATGCAGGTCGGCTACGAGGGGCGATCTTAGGGCGCATTCGCGCGGCGGCACGCGTTGCCGCCCACGAAAACTGTCGAATTTCCGGCAGATTCCACAGTGCCGGAAAGTGCCGCTTTCTACTCTTTCGGGGGCAGCGTTGCCAGCGCGCGCAACGCCTGGGGAAAACTCTTCACAGGGATGATGCGGAGGCCATTCGCATAGCGCCGCGCTTCCTGCGCGTTTTCCCCAGCCGGCACGAGAAAGACGTCCGCTTTCGCCTTCCGGACGCCGAACGTCTTCTGCTTCACGCCGCCGATCGCCGTCACCTTGCCGTCGAGCTCGATCTGGCCGGTCGCGGCGACCTTGTAGCCGTGGTCGACGTTCTGCCCGAGCTCTTCCATCACCTCGAGCGCGAATGCGAGGCCGGCGGACGGCCCGCCGACGTTGCCCGCGTCGATCGACACCTTCAGGGGCAGTCGGATCTCGGCCGCCTGCTCGGGCGCGAAACCGACGATCGCGCGCTTCTCGTTCGACGTGTCGGCCATCGTCTTCACGGAGACGACGAGATCCTTCCCCTGGTTGGCGGCGATGCCACGGCTGACGCCGAGCTCGACCGTGTCGCCAGGCTTCACCTTTGCGAGCTGTGCGCGCAGCTCGGCGATCGTCCTCGTCGATTCGCCGTTCACCGAGACGATCAGGTCGGAGGGGCGCAGCTTTCCGACTGCGTGGCTGCGGCTGTCGAGCGCGGCGACGATGACGCCGCTCGGACGTGCGACGACCTTGTAGCCGAGGCGCTTCAGCGCGACGGCGGCGGCGACGCGCTGCGAGATCGACATCTCGCGCAGATCCGCCTGGCGCACCGCCTTGTCGCTCACGCCGGGCGGGACAATCAGCTTCGCCGGCACGAGCGTCGCACCGTCGTGGATCCACGGGAAGAGCGACTCGAACATGCTCGCGCGCCGCTCGAACACATCGACGAAGTAGATGCCGCCGGGCCCCTTCGGGTCCTTGCCGCCCTTGACCTCGACGAGCGGCGCCACTGGATGCGCTGCATCGGGCAGGAGCAGGTAGTCGTTCGACGGGACGAGGTAGAGCACGACCGCCGCGGCGAAGACGAGCCCGACGAGCGTGCCCGCCAGCCGCAGCGGCGTGAGCTGCGCGCGCACTAGAAGAGCGACCTCTGGAGCCCGCCGTCGACGACGAGCGTCTGGCCACTGACGTAGCGCGCGCGGTCGGAGGCGAGAAAGCAGACGACGTCGCCGAACTCCTCCGGCGTTCCCCAGCGCCGCAGCGGAATCTGCGCGAGCTGCTCTTCAGACGGGCCGCCGGGGTAGAGCTGATCGAGCCGCGCGGTCGCGATGCGCCCGGGCGACACACAGTTGACGGTGATCCCGTTCGCGCCTAGCTCGTCGGCGAGCGTCTTCAGGTAGCCGTGCACGGCGGGTCGCAGCGTGTTCGAGAGCGCGAGATGCGCCGTCGGCTCCTTCGCCGCGAGCGATGTGATCGCGAGGATGCGCCCGCCGGGGCTGCTCTCCAGGTGCGGCAGCGCGGCGCGCACGAGCCGCACGAGCGGCTGGAGCATCAGCTCCACCGCCTGCTCGAGGGAGTCGCTGGTGATGTCGGTGCCGCTGCCCGGCGTCGGGCCGCCCGAGTTCCAGACGAGGATGTCGAGCCCGCCGAACGCCTCGAGCGTCGTTGCGACCGCGCGGTCGGTGTCCTGGGGAAGGGTCACGTCTCCTCGTACGGCGAGCGCGCCGATTCGGTCTGCTTGGCGCTCGAGCTCGTCGCGCCGGCGCGCGAACATCGTGACGTTCGCACCCTCGGCGGCGAGCGCCTCCGCGCTGGCGAGCCCGAGCCCCGATGAGGCGCCGCAGACGAGCGCCGTCCGGCCTTTCAGTCCGAGGTCCACGTCGGCGGCACGTTACCCGCAACCTGCTTTCAAGCAGGTTGCAGTCGTCCGGCTATGTCCCGCGGCGGAAGCCGCCTTCGCTGTTGATCACCTGTCCCGTGATCCAGCGGCCGTTAGCGCTGCAGAGCCACGAGACGAGTCGCGCGACGTCGTCGGGCTCACCCCAACGGCCGAACGGCATCCGCCGGGATGGATCCATCGCCGCAAGCCCCCAACCGGTGTCGGTAGGGCCTGGATTGACGGAGTTCACGGTGATGCCCCGATCAGCGAGCTCCTCGGCCAGGGTCGCAGTCGCGACTGCGAGCGCACCCTTCGACACGGCATAGGCAACTTCTCCTGGCATCGGCCCGAGGTGTGCACCCGAGGTCAGTAGGACGACGCGACCGCTCGTGCCTTCGAACTGATCGGCGAAGTGCTTCACGAGGAGCAGCGACCCGCGAACGTTCTCGTGCAGGAACGAATCGATGTGCTCGGCGGTGAGCTCGTCAAGACGGCCCTCGCCACTTCGTGCGTGGTTGACGACAAGCACGTCGATTGGTCCGAGAACCGCGTGTGCAGCGGCGACGACGTGCGCGGGGGCGTCCGCCTCGCCGAAGTCGGCTTCGATATCGGTGGCCGTCGTCTCATCGGAGTCGTGCGGCGACCAGCCGTGAGTGAAGACTCGCGTGCCGTCTTCGCGGAGGCGTCTCGCGATCGCCTGGCCGATGCCGAGCGGGCGGCTGGCGCCGGTGACGAGAGCGTTCACGCCACACATGCAACCAGGTTGCATAGCAACCTGGTTGCGGCTCTATGTCGTCAGGACGCCGACGACTTCGCGGACGGCGTCGGACGATGCCTTGAGCGCCGCCTGCTCCTCGCCGGAGAGGTCGAGCTCGATGATCTCCTCGATTCCGGCGGGGCCGAGCTTGCACGGGACGCCCATGTAGAGGCCGTCGATGCCGTACTCGCCCTCGAGGTACGCGGTGCACGGAAGCACGCGCTTCTCGTCGAGCATGATCGAGTCGACCATCTGCGCGGCGGCCGCGCCCGGCGCGTACCAGGCCGAGGTGCCCATGAGGTTCACGAGCTCGCCGCCGCCCTTTGCGGTGCGCTCGACCATCGCCTGGATCTTGTCCTCGGCGGCGAGCTTGCGGAGCGGGATGCCGCCGACGGTCGTCGCCGACACGATGGGGACCATCTGGTCGCCGTGGCCGCCGAGCACCATCGCCTGCACGTCCTTGACCGACGCGCCGGTCTCCCACGCGATAAAGGTCGAGAAGCGCGCCGTGTCGAGGATGCCCGCCATCCCGAACACGCGCTCCTTCGGCCAGCCCGAGACGTTCTTCGCGACGTGGCACATCGCATCGAGCGGGTTCGAGACGACGATGAGGATCGCCTCCGGGCTCTGCGCGATCACCTTCTCGGTCACGTCTTTCACGATCTTCTCGTTCGTCGCGACGAGATCGTCGCGCGACATGCCCGGCGAGCGCGGGAGCCCCGCAGTGACGACGACGACAGCCGAGCCGGCGGACTCCTCGTAGCCGTTCGAGCCCGAGACGTTCGGCTCGTAGCCGAGCACCGCGCCCATCTGGTTGATGTCGAGCGCCTTGCCCTGCGGCAGGCCCTCCTTGATGTCGACGAGGACGACGTCCGCGTAGTCGCGCGTGGCGAGCACCTGCGCGCACGTCGCGCCGACATTGCCGGCGCCGACGACCGTGATCTTCCTGCGGTTGCTCATGCGGGGACGCTCGCCTCCAGCTTCTCGATGATCGCGTCCGCGACCTGGCTCGTCCCGACCGCGGTCGGGTCGTCGCGGTTCGGCTTCATGTCGTATGTGACGCTCTTGCCCTCGACGATCACCTCGGCGATCGCGCGCTCGAGCCGATCGGCGGCCGTGCGCTCCTCGAGGTGGCGGAGCATGAGCATCCCCGAGAGCAGCTGCGCCATCGGGTTGACCTTGTTCTGCCCGGCGTACTTCGGCGCGGAGCCGTGCGTCGGCTCGAACACCGCGACGTCCTCGCCGTAGTTCCCACCCGGCGCGAGCCCGAGGCCGCCGATCATCCCCGCGCAGAGATCGGAGAGCACGTCGCCGTACAGGTTCGGCAGCACGAGCATGTCGTACTCCTCGGGCCGCTGGACGAGCTGCATGCACATGTTGTCGACGATGCGATCGTCGAACTCGATGTCGGAGTTCTCCGCAGCGACCTCGCGCGCGACATGGAGCCAGAGCCCGTCGGTGAACTTCATGATGTTCGCCTTGTGCACGGCCGTGATCTTGCGGCGGCCGTTCTTGCGCGCATAGTCGAACGCGAACTCGAAGATGCGGCGCGTGCCGGTGATCGAGATCGGCTTGATCGAGATGCCGGCGTCGCGGTGGCGGAGGTTGCCGCCCTTCGACTCGATCCAGCGGATCAGCTCCTCGGCATCCTCGGTGCCCTGCTCGTACTCGATGCCGGCGTAGAGGTCCTCGGTGTTCTCGCGGATGATGATCAGGTCGACGTCCTGGAACCGCGACCGCACGCCCGGATAGCTCTTGCACGGCCGCACCTGCGCGTACATGTCGAGCTCCTTGCGGAGGGCGACGTTCACCGAGCGGAAGCCGCCGCCGACCGGCGTTGTGATCGGGCCCTTCAGCGCGACCCCCGCCTCGCGTGTGGCCGCGAGCACCTCGGGCGGCAGCGGATTGCCGCCGTACTTGTCCATCACGTCGGCACCGGCCTCGCGGACGTCCCAGTCGAAGTCGACGCCGGTCGCCTCGAGGGCGCGCCGCGTCGCTTCGGTCAGCTCCGGGCCGGTTCCGTCACCGGGAATGAGAACGACCTTGTGGGCCACGTCTCTGAATCTACCGACGTGCCGATAAAGTCGCGTGGATGAGCGAACGCGAGCTCTTTGCACTGACGGCCCGGTATGCAGCCGACTTCCTCGAGACCCTCGACGAGCGTCCGATCGCTCCCGAGGCGGACGTGGAAGAGCTCACGCGGGCGCTCGGCGGGCCCCTGCCGGAGGAGGGTATGGACCCGCGCGCCGTCATCGCAGCGCTCGTCGAGGACGCGACGCCCGGCATCGTCGGCATCCCGTCCGGGCGCTACTTCGGCTTCGTGATCGGCGGTGCCGTGCCCGCCGCGGTCGCGGCGGATTGGCTGACCTCGGTCTGGGACCAGAACGCCGGCCTCTATGTCGGCGGCCCCTCCGCGGCCGTCGTCGAGGAGGTCTGCCGCGCCTGGCTTGCGGAGCTCCTCGGGCTGCCGCCACACGTTTCGGTCGCGTATGTGACCGGCTGTCAGATGGCGCACGTCACCGCGCTCGCCGCGGCGCGGCACCACGTGCTCGCAGAGGTCGGTTGGGACGTCGCGCAGGACGGCCTTGCCGGCGCGCCGCCGATCCGCGTCGTCGTCGGCGCCAAGCGTCACGTCACGATCGACCGCGCACTGCGGCTGCTCGGGATCGGCGCTTCGTCGCTCGAGGTCGTCCCCGTCGACGATCAAGGCCGGATGCGCGTCGACGAGCTCCGGCTCGGCGACGGCCCGACGATCGTCTGCGGCCAGGCGGGAGAGGTGAACACGGGCGCCTTCGACGACCTCGACGCGATCGCGGACGTCGCCGCCGAGGCGGGCGCGTGGTTCCACCTCGACGGCGCTTTTGGCCTCTGGGCCGCTGCATCACCGCAGCTCCGCCACCTGCTGCGCGGGAGCGAGCGCGCGGACTCGTGGGCGACCGACGGCCACAAGTGGCTGAACGTCCCGTACGACTCCGGGCTTGCGTTCTGCGCGCACCCGGAGGCGCATCGCGCCGCGATGAGCGTGACGGCCTCGTATCTCGTACAGGCGAACGACAGGCGCGAGCGCGACGAGGTCGACTGGACGCCTGAGTTCTCGCGCCGTGCGCGGGGCTTTCCGATCTACGCGGCGATCCGCTCGCTCGGCCGCGCCGGCATCGCAGAGATGATCGAACGTTGCTGCGCGAACGCGCGCCACTTCGCCGAGGTGCTCGAAGCGGGCGGCGCGACCGTGTTGAACGACGTCGTCCTCAACCAGGTGCTCGTACGAATCGGCGACGGCGAGCGCACGCGTGAGACGATTGCGCGCGTGCAGCAGGACGGCACGTGCTGGCTCAGCGGCACCGACTGGAACGGAGAGCATGCGATGCGGATCTCGGTCTCGAACTTCAGGACGACGCCGGACGATGTCGACCGGTCGGCAGCTGCGATCTTCGCGGCGGCCGAGGTGCACGCATGACGCTTGCGGACGCGGCGGCTCAGGGCGACGAGTTCGCGCAGAGCGGGTCCGAGCGCGAGCTCGCCGATCTCCGCGCGAAGTGGGCCGACGATCTCGAAGGGGCCGCGCGCAGCTCCGACTTCCGCGAGCGCGCCGTCGCGTTTCGCGCGATCGGGCAGTTCCGCTGGCGCGCGAAGGAGGAGCTGCTGCGGCGTGGGCTCGACGACGAGAGCCCGGCGTGCCGCGGCTCGGCCTTGCTCTCGCTCGAGCTGCTCTCGCGCGACCACCCGAGCACGATCAACGGCGTGCGGGCGCTGCTGCACACGCTGGCCACCGCCGACGGCAACGCGGCCGTGCGCCG
>JANMQZ010000150.1:0-1681 GCA_031370755.1 Actinomycetes bacterium | reverse complement strand
CGAAGAGCTGGCGGGCGAGCTGCAGGTCCCGGTGCACCTGCTCGGCCGCGTCCCGGACGTCGCGGCGTGGCTGCGACGGGCGGACCTGCTCCTCCATCCGGCGCGCTGGGAGGGCTTTGGCCTCGCGCTGCTCGAGGCGATGCTGGCCTCGAAGCCCGTCGTCGCAACGAACGTCAGCTCGATCCCGGAGATCGTGGCCGACGGCGAGACGGGATTGCTCGTCGCACCCGACGATGCAGCGGCCCTGGCAGCCGCCGTGACTCGTGTCCTCGACGATCCCGGCAGCTACGGCGAGCTGGGCCGAAAGCGCGCGGAGTCGGAGTTCAGCGTCGCACGTATGACCGACCGGACCCTTGCGCTCTACGAGCGCGCCGCCAGCGCCCCTTCGTAGAGCAGCTCCGTCCGGTCCGTGCAGCGCTCCTGCAGGAAGTGCTCGAGCGCGCGGCGTCGGCCTGCCTCGCCCATCTCCGCGGCGCGCGACAGATCGCCGGCAAGGTGCACGATCGCTTCCTCGAGCGGGCCCGCCTCGCCGGGAGGAACGAGGAGACCCGTGACCCCGTCCTGCACGAGCTCGCCGAGACCGCCGATCTCCGCCGCGATCACCGGTCGTGCGCGCTCCATCGCTTCGAGCGCGACCATTCCGAAGCCTTCGCCCATCGACGGCACGACGACGATCGCTGCCCGCTCGATCGCACGTTGCACCGGCGCGACGTAGCCGAGAAAGCGCACCGAGTCTTCGAGGTCGAGCTCCAGTGCCAGCGCGCGCAGCGCCGGCTCGAGCGGACCGCGCCCTGCGATGTGAAGTTGCAGGTTCGGGACGCGCCGGCGCGCCTCCGCGAACGCGCGCAGCAGCACGATGTGACCCTTGATCGGGATCAGACGCCCGACGCAGAGCAACACGGGCGCTGCACCGTCGTACGGCCGCGGGGTGCCGTTCGGCTCGATGCCGTAGTGCACGATCTCGAAGCTCCCACCGTCGAACCCTTCGACCTCCTCGAGGTAACGCGCGAGGCCGCGAGAGATCGCGATGTGCGTGTGGGCAAAAGTCGCGATCGCACGATCGCCGAGCGCGAAGCCGGGGTTCTCGCGGAACTCGTTGAAGCCGTGCTTCGTCGACACGCGCAGCGGAACGCCCGTCAACGCTCCGGCGAGCTGCCCGTAGACGTCGGCATGCACGAGATGCGTATGGAGGATCCTCGGCCGTCGGCGCGCGAGATACCCGGCGAGGCGCAGGAACGCGAACGGGTCGACGTCCGCCGCCAGAGAAATCGAGTCTAGCGGTATGCCGCGGCTCGTCAGCTCACGCGCGAAGTCCCAGGCCCCGGGCTCGTGCTCGTGCAGCATCAGGAACCGGATGTCCCAGCCGCGCTCTTTCAACCGCGGCAGCAGCGAGAGCAGGTGCGCCTCCGAGCCGGAGATCCCGGCCACCTTCTGCAGGTGCAGGACCGTTCCGTGCTGATTCACCGCACTGCCGCCAGGATTCCGTCGGCCCATGTGTCCACCGAATGCCGTTGCGCCACGCGCTCGCGCAGCGTGCGGCCGATCTCGGCCCGTTCGCTTTCACTGAGCCCGCCGAACCAGCGCAGACGGTCGGCCAGGCTTTCGGGCGAGTCGCGCTCGAAGAGCAGCGGGTAGCCGTCGAACAGCTCGTCGAACACGGGGTTGGACGCGAGCACCGGCA
>JANMQZ010000097.1:0-3360 GCA_031370755.1 Actinomycetes bacterium | reverse complement strand
CCGTCCTGAGCGCGGACTTTCAGTGATCAGGGTCGCGTACCCCGGCGGCGCTGCCGCGCACAGCGCGGCCGCTGCCGAGCGCCTCTTTCCGGGAGACCGGGAACTCGTGTCGCTCGAGACGTTCTCGGACGTCGTCCACGCCGTAGTCTCCGGCCGCGTTGCCTACGGGGTACTGCCGATCGAGAACTCGCTGGCCGGGCCCGTGGCGGAGACGCACGATCTGCTCTACGAGGCGCCGCTCTCGATCGTCGCCGAGACGTCCATTCCGATCCGCCACCATCTCGTCGCCCGCGGTCCGCTCGCGGAGAGCGAGATCCGCGTCGTTCGCTCCCACCCCGTCGCGCTCGAGCAGTGCCGCAGGCTGCTGGGGCGGCTGAACGGGGTCCGCGCGATCGCGGCGTCCACGACTGCCGATGCGGCGGCGCAAGTCGCAGAGTCGGACATGCCCGGAGAAGCCGCAATCGCCAGCGAGCGGGCCGCCATGATCTACGACCTGCATGTCATCGCGCGCGACGTCGGAGACCACCCCGATGCCTTCACGCGTTTCGTCTCGATCGCCACGCACACGCGAATCGACCATGAGGGCGAAGCCTGGAGGACGTCCTTCTCGTTCGTCACCGACCACCGGTCCGGCGCGCTCCTCGGCGCAATCGAGCCGTTCGCGCGCCACGGTCTCGACCTGCTGCAACTCGTGTCGCGGCCGATTCCGCAATCGCCCTGGAAGTACCGCTTCGACGCAGTGCTGGCCGGCCACCCGCTCGACCCGATGACGCGCAGGGCGTTCGCCGAGGTTCGTGCGCACGTGCGAGAGCTGCGCGTTTTGGGCTCTTACCCCGCTGGTACTTAGACCGGGAGCGCCGACGTGTCGACGGGCGCAGCGTGCGAGCGCTCGTAGGCGGTGATCTTCTCCTCGCGCTTCAGCGTCAGCGCGATGTCGTCGAGCCCCTGAAGCAGGGACTCGCGCGCGAACGCCTCGAACTCGAACGGAACGACGAGGTCGGCGGGACCGGTCACCTGCTGTGTCTCGAGGTCGACCGTCAGCGACTCGCCGCCTGCAACGGCACGCATCAACTCCTCGACGGCTTTCGCCGGTAACACGATCGGGAGAAGCCCGATCTTGAGCGCGTTCGTGCGGAAGATGTCGCCGAACGACGGCGCGATCACGACCTCGAACCCGTAGTCCTGCAGCGCCCATGCGGCATGCTCGCGCGAGGAGCCGGAGCCGAAGTTCCGGCCCGTGAGCAAGATCCCGGCGTCCGCATACTCCGGCCGGCGCAGCTCGAAGTCCGGCTGCTTCATCCAGTCGAAGAAGAGAAACTCGCCGTAGCCGGTTCGCTCGATGCGCTTCAGGAACTGCTTCGGAATGATCTGGTCCGTGTCGACGTCGGCGCGGTCGAGCACCGCCGCGCGGGCGGTGACGCGGCGGAACGGCTTCACGCTTTGTCGCCGACGGCCTGCGGGTCGACGAAGTGCCCGGCGAGAGCGGCGGCGGCGGCCAGCGCGGGGCTGACGAGGTGTGTGCGCCCGCCCTGCCCTTGGCGGCCTTCGAAGTTGCGGTTCGAGGTCGAGGCGCAGCGCTCGCCGGGCTGGAGGATGTCCGGGTTCATGCCCAGGCACATCGAACAGCCGGCACGGCGCCATTCGAAGCCGGCGGCCGTGAAGATCTTGTCGAGGCCTTCGTCCTCCGCCTGCAGCTTGACGCCGGCCGAGCCGGGAACGACCAGCGCGCGAACGGCCGGGTGAACGTGCTTGCCGACGACCACTGCCGCGGCGGTGCGCAGGTCCTCGATCCGCGCGTTGGTGCAGGAACCGATGAAGACGCGGTCGATGGTGATGTCCTCGATCTTCGTCCCCGGTGCGAGGCCCATGTACGTAAGAGCCCGCTCGACTGCGTCGCGCTCCGCAGGATCGTCGTAGTCCGCCGGGTCCGGCACCTCGCCGTGCACCGGAACGACCATCTCCGGATTCGTCCCCCACGTCACCTGCGGTGCGAGCTTGGAGACGTCGACGGAAAGCTCGCGGTCGAACGCGGCCTGCGGGTCGGTGGCGAGCGAGCGCCAGTGGTCGAGCGCGTGCTCCCAGTCTGGACCGGGGGCGGGCGCACCGGGACGCCCCTCCATGTAGCTGAACGTCGTGTCGTCGGGCGCGATCATTCCCGCGCGCGCGCCCCACTCGATCGACATGTTGCAGACCGTCATGCGGCTCTCCATCGAAAGGCTCCGGATTGCCGGGCCGTCGTACTCGACGACGTAGCCGACGCCGCCCGAGATGCCCGCCTGACCGATCGCCGCCAGGATCATGTCTTTGGCGGCGACGCCTGCCGGCAGCTCGCCGTGGAAGTTGACGCGCATCGTCTTCGGCTTCCGCTGCGGGAGCGTCTGCGTCGCAAGCACGTGCTCCACCTCGGACGTGCCGATGCCGAACGCGAGCGCCCCGAAGGCGCCGTGCGTCGAGGTGTGGCTGTCACCGCAGACGATGGTCATTCCCGGTTGCGTGATTCCGAGCTCCGGACCGATCACGTGGACGATCCCTTCGCGCCCGCTCCCGGTTGCGTACAGCGGCACGCCGAACTCCTCGCAGTTCTGCCGGAGCGCGTCGAGCTGGCGGCGTGCGAGCGGATCGGTGATCGGGCCGTCCTCGGTCGGGACGTTGTGGTCCATCGTCGCGACGGAGAGATCGGGCCGGCGGACCCGGCGCCCAGCCAGGCGCAGCCCTTCGAACGCCTGCGGCGAGGTCACCTCGTGGATCAGGTGCAGGTCGACGTAGAGCAGCGCGGGCTCGTCGGCCGGCTCCACGACGACGTGGCTGGTCCAGATGCGCTCGAACAGCGTTCGCGGTGCCATCCGGACTTCTTAGCCGACAGGCTGTGAGAAGTAAAGCTGTGACCCGTGAGGCGCCGGCAGGATCCGATGAGTTTCGCCGCCAAGCGCGGTCTTCCATGTAGACACCGAAGCTAGACACCGAAGCGGAGGGAGCGCATCACCATGGCAAGACTGATCTGCGACATCTCGATCTCACTGGACGGTTTCGTAGCCGGGCCGAACCCGAACCTGGAGCAGCCGCTGGGAGAGGGCGGCGACCTATTGCACGAGTGGGCCTTTGCCGCCACGAGTTGGCGCGAGAGCCACGGCCTCGAAGGCGGCGAGAAGAATGCCGACTCCGAAGTCATCGAAGAACAGCTTCGCGCCACCGGCGCCGTCGTGATGGGCAGAAAGATGTTCAGCGGCGGTGAAGGTCCCTGGGAGAACGATCCGCGGGCAGACGGTTGGTGGGGCGACGACCCCCCGTTTCACGTCCCGGTGTTCGTGCTCACCCATCACACTCGCGAGACGAAGGTCATGCAGGGCGGTACCTCGTTCA
>JANMQZ010000055.1:0-18009 GCA_031370755.1 Actinomycetes bacterium | reverse complement strand
GAGCCGCCGGTCGCTGCGATCGCGGTAATTGCATTCTCGATCGCGTCACGGGTGATCACCTGTGACGGGCGCGTGTCGTAGCGAACGAGCTTCATCGCGATGCGTCCGGCTTCGTAGGCAGCGTCGTGCTTCGCGGGATCTGTCGCCGGCACGTCGTTCAGCCCGGCAGGGCTGATGCCGAGGAACTCGAGCACCGTCGCCATCGTGTTCGCGGTGAACTGTCCGCCGCACGCGCCGGCTCCCGGGCACGCAACGCCCTCGAGCTCGTGCACGTCGGCGTTGCTCATCGTTCCGGCGGCGGCGGCGCCGACCGCTTCGAAGACGTCCTGGATCGTCACGTCGCGGTCGCGAAACCGACCCGGTGCGATCGAGCCGTTGTAGAGGACGAGGCCGGGCACGTCGAGACGCGCGAGCGCCATGATCGCCGCCGGGATCGTCTTGTCGCAGCCGACGATGCAGACGAGCCCGTCGAGCAAGTGCCCGCGCACGACGAGCTCGATCGAGTCGGCGATCGTCTCGCGCGAGACGAGCGACGCGCGCATGCCTTCGGTCCCCATCGAGACGCCGTCGGAAACCGCAATCGTGTTGAACTCGACGGGTGTGCCGCCCGCATCGATGATGCCTCGGCGCACGTGGCGGGCGAGCTCGCGCTGGTTCCAGTTGCACGGCATCGTCTCGATCCAGGTCGTGGCGATGCCGACGAAGGGGCGCGCGAGTGCCTCGTCGTCGAGGCCGATGCCCTTCAGCATCGCGCGCGCGGGCGCGCGGTCGACGCCGTCGGTCAGTGCGGCGCTGTGCCGCTTCGCAGGATCGGTCGGGCGCGCGTACGGGTCGTTCGTGCTCATAGCGGCCGCTCCGAGATCACGGGTGCGATGAACGGGCGGTCGAGCACTTCCGGAAACGCCGCGATCTCGGCGAGCGCAGCCGCGACCTTGCCGAACGGCGCCTCGTGCAGGACGAGGTCGAGCGACGCCTTCCCCTCGTCGAGCCGCTGCACGAGCTGCGCGACCGACACCTCGTGCGCGGCAAGCCGGGAAGCGGCCTGCGCGAGCACGCCCGGCTCGTCGGCGACATCGAGATGGACGTAGAAGCCGGAGCGCCACGCGTTCGGGTCGAGCCGCTCGAGCTCGCGCCAGCACGCGTCGTTCTGGAGAAAGCCGGTGCCGGCGGTCCCGACGACGCTCACGAGGTCTGCAACGACCGCGGAGGCCGTTTCCGTCCCCCCTGCTCCTGGGCCTTCGAGCGTGATCTCGCGGATCGCGTCGCCCTGCAGCATGACGGCGTTGAATGCCCCGTCGACGGCGGCCAGCGGGTGCGAGCGCTCGACGAACGCCGGCTGCACACGAACGTCGACAGCGCCGTCGGCGAGCGTGGCGATGCCGACGAGCCGCACCACCATGCCGAGCGCGGCCGCGGCCGCGACATGCGCGGGCTCGATCTCGGTGATGCCGCGCGTCTCGACCTCGGCGAGCGTCACGCGCGAGCCGAACGCCACGGTGGCAAGGATCGCCATCTTTGCCGCCGCGTCCGCGCCGTTGACGTCGTCGGACGGATCCGCCTCGGCGTAGCCGAGCGTCTGCGCCTCCGCGAGCGCGTCGGCGTACGAGCCGCCGCGCTCCATGCGCGAGAGAATGAAGTTCGTCGTCCCGTTGACGATGCCGAGGACGCGGTGGACGTTCGTGGCGATGAGCGACTCGCGGAGCACCTTGACGACCGGGATCGCTGCGCAGACGGACGCTTCGAACCGGAGCTGTACCCCCGCGGCGGACGCGGCGGCGAAAAGCTCGGCGCCTTCGCGCGCAATCAGCTGCTTGTTGGCGGAGACGACCGGCTTCCCGGCCTCGAGCAGCGCGCGGACGTAGCCGCCGGCCGGCTCGAGTCCGCCCATCACCTCCGCCACCACGTCGATTGCAGGGTCGTCGCGGATCGTCGCGAAGTCCGTCGTGAGCACGCCGTCGGCCGCGGGGAAGGATCGCTCCTTCCCCGTGTCCTGCACGAGCGCGCGCACGACGCGCAACCGGTGCCCGGTCGCGCGCTCGATCTCGTCGCCGCTCTCGGCGAGCATCCGGCTCACCGAGGCGCCGACGGTGCCGTAGCCGAGGAGCGCGACGCCGACGTCAACTGCCGACATTTGCCTCGGCGCCGAGCAGGCCTTCGATGCCGGCGAGCTCGCGCAGCTCCTTGCCGACGCGCTCGATCTCGCGTGCCCGCTCGCCGCCCTGCTTGCGCAGCTCGGCGAAGCGCGGCCGGCCGGCCTCGTCGTCGGAGAAGAGCTCTTTCGCGAACGCGCCGGTGCGGATCTCCTCGAGGATGCCTCGCATCCGCTCGCGCACGCTGTCGTCGACCACGCGGATTCCGCGCGAGAGATCCCCGTATTCGGCGACGTCGGAGACGGAGTAGCGCATGTACTCGTAGCCGCCTTGGTAGAGCAGGTCGACGATCAGCTTCAGCTCATTCAGGCACTCGTAGTACGCGATCTCGGGCTGGTAGCCGGCAGCGACAAGCACGTCGAAGCCGGCCTGCACGAGCGCCGGTACGCCGCCGCAGAGGACGGCCTGCTCGCCGAAGAGATCGCTCTCCGTCTCCTCCGCGAAGGTCGTCTCGAGGAGGCCGACACGGCCGCAGCCGATGCCGACGCCGTACGCAAGCGCCAGCGGAAGCGCATTGCCGCTCGCGTCCTTGTGGATCGCGACGAGGCCCGGCGTGCCCGCGCCGGAGACATAGAGCTCACGGACGCGATGGCCCGGCGCTTTCGGCGCGACCATGATCACGTCGTGGTCTGCGGGCGGCTCGATGCGGCCGAAGTGGATGTTCAGGCCGTGCGCGAAGAGCAGCGCAGCGCCCGGCTCGAGGTTCGGGAGCACCTCGGCGTCCCACACCTCTTTCTGCACGTGGTCGGGAACGAGAATCGCGACGAGCTGTGCGCCGCGGACGGCGTCCGCGATCGACGACACCTCGAGGCCCGCCTCCTCGGCCGCGCGCTTCGACCCGCTTCCTTCCCGCAGGCCGACGCGGACGTCGACCCCCGAGTCGCGCAGGTTCAGCGCGTGCGCGTGGCCCTGGCTCCCGTAGCCGACGACCGCGACCTTGCCGTTCAGAAGGTCGAGATCGCCGTCGCGATGGATTGTCGCCATGTGCGTGTGCTCCTTGTTCGAGGGTTCAGACCATGACTTGCTGGGAGCGCGGCTTGGCGCCGCGCGGCGCGCGGGTGAGGCCGATGCGCCCGGTGCGGACGAGCTCCTGCAGGCCCTGCGGGCGGACGAGCTCCTGGAAGGAGTCGACCTCCTCCGGCGAGCCGATCAGCTCGAAGACGATCGCATCGGGCCCGAGATCGGCGACGCGCGCGCCGAACACCTCGGCGAGCGCCATCAGCTCCGTGCGCTTGCTCGCGGGCGCCGCGACCTTCAGGAGCGCGAGCTCGCGCTCGACGGAGTCGCCGGGCGAGAGCTCCTGCACGCGCAGCACGTTGACGAGCTTGTGCATCTGCTTCTCGATCTGCTCCAGCGAATGCTGCTCGCAGTCGACGCGCAACGTGATGCGCGAGACGTCGTCGCGCTCGGTCGCACCGACTGCGAGGCTCTCGATGTTGTAGCCACGACGGGCGAACATGCTCGTGATGCGCGTCAGCGCACCCGGCTTGTTCTCGACGAGAACGGCAAGCGTGTGCTTCATGTCGGCGCCCTCAGGAACCTGGCTTCAGCCAGGTTCCGGTCGTTCCGGAACGACCGCAACCAGGTTGAAACCTGGTTGCTCCAGCTCTTGCGGCTCATGCCGACACCTTCTCGTCCGCGGGATACTCCATCACGTCGAGCGCAGCGGCGCCCGCCGGGATCATCGGGAAGCAGTGCTCGCGCGGATCGACGCGGGCGTCGACGACGCACGTCTGGCCGGAGTCGAGCGCTTCCTTCAGCACGGCGTCGAGATCGTCGTTGTTGTCGACGGTGAAGCCGAGCGCGCCGTACGCGCGCGCGAGCGCCGCGTAGTCCGGCAGGGTCTGCGTCAGGTGGATCTGGGAGAAGCGCTCCTCGAAGAACATGTCCTGCCACTGTCGCACCATGCCGAGGTAGCCGTTGTTGACGATGACGACGACGATCGGCAGATCCTCGAGCACCGCCGTCGCGAGCTCCTGCGCGGTCATCTGGAAGCAGCCGTCGCCGTCGATGCAGACGACGGTCGCATCCGGGCGCGCAGCCTTCGCACCGACGGCGGCGGGGATGCCGTACCCCATCGTGCCGAGGCCGCCCGAGCTGATGAACGTGCGCGGCCGGTCGCAGAGCAGGTACTGCATCGCCCACATCTGATGCTGACCGACGCCGGTCGTCCACACGACGTCGTCGCGGCCGGCAGTGAGTGCCTGCAGCGACTCGAGGACACGCTGCGGCTTCAGCACCGAGTCGTCCTCGCGGTAGCGCAGCGGGAACTCCGTCCGCCACTCGTCGATCTGGCGGAGCCACGGCTCGGTTCGGCCCTCGACGAGGTCGGGCTTGACAAGCGTCGCCAGCTCCGCGAGGACGCTCTTCAGCGGCCCGACGACGGGGATGTCCGCGTGCCGGATCTTCGAGATCTCGGCGGCGTCGATGTCGAGATGGACGACCGTGGCGCCCGGCGCGAACGCCGAGACCTTGCCCGTCACGCGGTCGTCGAAGCGCGCGCCGACCGCGACGATCAGGTCGGCCTTGTTCAGCGCCCAGTTCGACCATTTCGGGCCGTGCATCCCCGGCCAGCCCGCGAAGAGCTCGTGCGTCTCGGGGAAGCCGCTCTTCGCCATCAGCGTCGTCACGATGGGCAGACGCGCCGCCTCGGCGAGTGCGCGCAGTTCCTCCGTGGCGTGCGCGTTCAGCACGCCTCCACCGACGTAGAGGATGGGCCGCTCCGACGTGGCCAACGCCGCTGCGGCAGCGGCGATCTGGCGTGTGTGACCACGGCGGGGCGGTTTCCATCCGGGGAGGGTGATGCTGTCGGGGAGGGAAAACTCGAATTCGGCTTCCTGCACGTCGCGCGGCACGTCGACGAGGACGGGGCCGCAGCGCCCGGTGCTGGCGACGTGGAACGCGGCCATCAGCGTGTGCGGCAGCTCCTCCACGTCCTGCACGAGCCACGAGTGCTTGACGATCGGGATTGTGATGCCGGTGATGTCGCACTCCTGGAAGGCGTCGGTGCCGATGAGGAATGAGCGCACCTGTCCGGTGATGCAGACGAGCGGCGTCGAGTCCATCCAGGCGTCGGCGATCGGCGTGACGAGGTTCGTCGCACCGGGGCCCGACGTCGCGACCGCGACGCCGACGCGGCCCGAGGCGCGCGCGTAGCCCTCCGCCATGTGGCCCGCGCCTTGCTCGTGGCGCGCAAGGACGTGGCGCACCGTCGTCCCGCGCGCCATCGCGTCGTAGAGCGGCAGAATCGCGCCGCCCGGCAGCCCGAACATCACGTCGACGTCGAGCGCCTCCAACGTGCGGAGGATCGCGTCTGCTCCGTTCATTCTCATGCAGCACCCGGCCAGAACTCGGCGTTCCCGTAGGCGAGCTGGAAGCCGCCGACGACGCGCGTCGTGAACTCCGCCGTCGTCGCGCCGGCGCCGCGCTGGAGCAGGTCGGGCGTCTGCGGCCCGTCGACCAGCGCCGCTGAGACCGCGCCGGCGAGCGTCTGGCCGGCCGACGTCGCGTCGAGCCCATGCTCGAGCATCATCGCGGCGGCGAGCAGCATGCTGCTCGGATTGACGACACCGTGCCCGGCGAGCGCCGAGCCGCCGTCGGGTGACGGCACGAAGAGGCTCGGGCCGTGCCCTGCGAGCAACCCGTGCGCAGCGACGCGCGACGTGGCGGGCGCGGCCGCGATCTCGGTGATCGCTTCCGCCCAGGGGCGCGCGATCGCGACCACGTCGAAGCGGCTCGCGTTGAACGCGGCGAGCGGAACGGCGACGCGCGGTGCGAGATGCTCGACGCGCACGTCCTCGTGCTCAGCCGCGACGCTGTCGACGAGCTCCGTCCACGCCTCGTCGCCGACGGCGGCGAGTCGCAGGCTGCGCGTCTCGGCGATCCCGAACGCCGCGTCGATCGCCCACTCCGCCGATGCATCGGCGAGCGGGAAGACGAACGCGACGTCGTCGCGCTGGCCGAAGCGCACGCGCGTCACCTGGGCGCGCAGGTCGAGCTCGCTCATCACCTCGGCGAGCGCAGGCTCCTCGGCGCCGGCGACGAGCACGGCGTCCGCACCGAGAATCGCGGCGCGCGTCGCGATGGGCACGGTTTGTGCGGCCCATGCGTACGCGACGCCACCGAACGTGACGTGCGTATCCACAATGTCGAGCCCGTGCAGCCGGGCAACCTCGTCAAGAGCAAAGACGGCAGAGGCCATGAGCTCGGCCGCCGTCCCACCTCCTGTCACGCATGCGACCTTCGCTTCGCGGCTCATGTCCGCTCCTGGCGCCGGCACAGCCGGCGCCTCCGCTCTTTGTTGAGCTCCGTCAAGCCTACGCTCATGCCGTTACCTCCCGGAAGACGTCTTCGAGCGTCACGCCGCCGCCGGCGTCCGCACGCTCCTTGAATCGGCGAAACGCCCGGTCGAGCTCATCGCCTTCGATCCGCTTGCCCCGCTCCGCGCACGCACGCGCGAACGCGTGGCGGCCGGAGTGCTTGCCGAGGGGGAGCGTCATCCGGACGCCCACCGACGCCGGATCGATGATCTGGTACGTGCGCGCGTCCTTCAGCATCCCGTCCTGATGGATGCCTGCCTCGTGCGCGAAAGCATTGGCGCCGACGATCGCCTTGTTCGGCTGCACGGCGTACCCCGTGCGCTCGGCAAC
Source organism: Actinomycetes bacterium (assembly GCA_031370755.1). Classification (GTDB taxonomy): domain Bacteria; phylum Actinomycetota; class Thermoleophilia; order Gaiellales; family Gaiellaceae; genus Palsa-739. Next base: position 11,210 of record JANMQZ010000055.1, on the reverse strand, counting down.
GAGGCGCGACGTGGCGGTGATCTGCTCGGTCTCGATGCGGGTCTCGACGCCGAAGTGGTCGGCGCGCACGTGGAGCGCCATGACGATCTCCTCGAGCGACGCGTTGCCCGCGCGCTCGCCGAGCCCGTTGATCGTGCACTCGACCTGCTGGGCACCCGCCTGGATCCCGGCGAGCGAGTTCGCGACGGCGAGCCCGAGGTCGTTGTGGCAATGCACGGAGAGCTTCACCTTGCGCAGCTCACGACAACGACGGCGCACCTCGGTGATGAACGCGGCGTATTGCGCAGGCAGCGCGTAGCCGACGGTGTCGGGAAGGTTGACGATCGTCGTACCTGCGCGGATCGCGGCGCGGCAGACGAGCGCGACGAACGCGGGGTCGGAGCGAGTCGCGTCCTCGCACGAGAACTCGACCTCGTCGACGAGCCCGGCGGAATACGAGACCGCCCAGCGTGTCTGCTCGAGAACTTCAGCAGGCTCGAGCCCGAGCTTCTTCTCCATGTGGATCGGGCTCGTGCCGAGCACGATGTGGATCCGCGAGCGAACGGCGCCTGCGAGTGCCTCGGCAGCCGCGTCGATGTCGTCGCGATGCGCGCGGACGAGCGATGCGACGACCGGCGCCTGCACGGAGGCGGCAACGGCACGCACGCCCTCGAAGTCGCCCGGAGATGCGCCCGCGAACCCGGCCTCGATCACGTCCACGCCGAGCCGCTCGAGCTGCTCGGCGATCTCCGCCTTCTCGTGCGGCCGCAGCGCGATGCCCGGGGACTGCTCCCCGTCGCGCAACGTCGTATCGAAGATCTGGAGCCTGCGGGACACGAACACTTCCTTCCGTCGCCGGGTGCGAGAAGACGCACCACTGGTGTGAACGTCGGCGTCTGCGACTACGAAAGTCGCGTGTTCGTGTGCTCCCCCTAGAGGGGGAGAATCGCGATAACGATGAGAATGAGGGCGCTCGCGACCGCAAGCCGGAAGGGGCTCGACGGGACGCGTGTGAGCGCGGAAGTCATCATCGCTCTCTCAGATTGCATGGAGATTCAGCCCTTGTCAACTTCCGGCGCTTGCCAACAGCCGGTCGATCCCGCACACTGATCGCAGGCCGACGCCGCGCTCGACGCGGGGCCGGCAGGGCGACGAAGCCCGTGGGACTGGATGTCCCGCGGGCTTTTGGCGTTTTTTGGGGGAGAAATCGCGTGAAACCGAAGAACAGGGTTGACGCAGACGGCGACGGCCGCCAATCTTCGAGCCTCGATGCTGCGCACGCCGAACGCCAAGAAGTCGATTGCCATCGCGTTCGTCGCGCGCATCCTGCGTACGGGCTAGTCGGCCCTCCTCTCCGCCACCGCCGACTAGCACCCAAGGCGGAGACGCTCTACCCGCCCGCGACGCGAGGAATTGCTGCATGAACGCTTCAGCGAAGCCGGCCGGCACCGCCGGCCTCTACGACCCGTCCTACGAGCACGACGCCTGTGGCGTCGCGTTCGTCGCGCGGCTCGACGGCACGGCCTCGCACGAGACGGTGCGGCGGGCGCTCCGCGCGCTCGCGAACCTCGAGCACCGCGGCGCCTCCGGCGCGGATGCGGAGACCGGTGACGGAGCCGGAATTCTCCTGCAAATACCGCATTTCTTCTTCGCCGCCGAGGTCGAAGGGCTCCCCGAGGCCGGCCGCTACGGCGTCGGGTCCTTCTTCCTCCCCCACGACGACGGCCGCCGCGCCGAGCTCGAGGAGCTCGTCGAGCGGACGGTCGCCGCCGAGGGGCAGCGGTTTCTGTGCTGGCGGGACGTCCCGGTCGACGCCTCCCGAGCCGGGACGGCCTCCGCCGGTGTCGCGCCGCGCATTCGCCAGGCGGTGATCGCCGCGGCCGATGGCCTCGAGGGCGACGCCTTCGAGCGCAAGCTCTACGTGATCCGTCGCGTTGCCGAGCTCGCGGCCGGGCCCGACCTCGTCGTGCCGAGCCTCTCGTCGCGCACGCTCGTCTACAAGGGGATGCTGACGGCGCCGCAGCTCGAGGGCTTCTACCTCGATCTCGCCGACCCGCGCCTCGAGACCGCGCTCGCGCTCGTGCACTCCCGCTACTCGACGAACACCTTCCCGAGCTGGGAGCTCGCGCACCCGTACCGCTTAGTCGCGCACAACGGCGAGATCAACACGCTGCGCGGCAACGTCAACTGGATGCGTGCGCGCGAGTCGCAGCTCGCGTCGGAGCTCTTCGGCGACGACCTCGCGAAGGTGCTGCCGGTCATCCGGCCCGGCGGCTCCGACACCGGCACGTTCGACAACGTGCTCGAGCTGCTCGTGCTCGCCGGCCGCTCGCTGCCGCACGCGTTGATGATGATGATCCCGGAGTCGTACGAGGACCGCGACGACATGACCGCGGAGCTGCGCGGCTTCTACTCGTTCCACCAGTGTCTGATGGAAGCGTGGGACGGGCCTGCGGCGATCGCGTTCACGGACGGACGCGTGATCGGCGCGACGCTCGACCGCAACGGTCTCCGCCCCGGCCGCTGGTACGAGACGGCCGACGGCTGGGTCGTGCTCGCATCCGAAGCGGGCGCGCTGCCCGACGAGCCTGCGAACATCGTGCGCAAGGGGCGGCTGCAGCCGGGCAAGCTCTTCCTCGTCGACCTCGCGCAGGGTCGCATCGTCCCCGACGACGAGGTCAAGTCGCAGACCGCTACGAGGAAGACGTACGCGGAGTGGGTCGCACACGAGCAGCTGCGTCTGTCGGAGTTGCCGCCCGCGCCGCCGACCGAGCCGCCGAGCGAGTCGCTGCGCTCGCGCCAGTTGCTCTTCGGTTACGCGCAAGAGGACATGAACGCGATTCTCGCGCCGCTCGCGCGGAACGCGGAGGAGCCGGTCGGCTCGATGGGGAACGACACGCCGCTCGCGGCGCTCACCGGCCGCAAGCCGCTTCTCTACTCGTACTTCAAGCAGCTCTTCGCACAGGTCACGAACCCACCGATCGACTCGATCCGCGAGGCGATCGTGATGAGCGTGCGCGCAAGCGTCGGCTCGGAGCGCAACCTGCTCGACGAGACGCCCGAGCACGCACGCCAGCTCGTCATCGACAACCCGATCCTGCTCGACCGAGAACTGGAGCAGCTGCGGATGGTCGACTCCCCCGCGTTCACATCGTGGACGATCGACACGACGTGGCCCGCCGCAGAAGGAGCGGACGGCCTCGAGCGTGCGGTCGACCGCATCTGCGACGAGGCGAGCGTCGCGCTCGCCGCGGGAGCGAACATCCTCATCCTCTCCGACAGAAGCGCGGGGCCCGCTCGCGTGCCTCTCCCCTCCCTGCTCGCAACGGGCTCCGTGCACCATCACCTCGTCCGCGAGGGAACACGCCTGCAGGCCGGCATCGTCGTCGAGTCGGGCGAGCCGCGCAGCGTGCACAGCATCGCCGCCCTCGTCGGCTACGGCGCAGCGGCGGTCAATCCGTATCTCATGCTCGAGACGCTCGCCGAGCTCGTCGAGCTCGGCTGGCTCCCACCCGGGATGACGGCCGACGACGCGCAGCGCCGCGCGACTAAGGGCATCGCCAAGGGCCTGCTCAAGACGATGTCGAAGATGGGCATCTCGACGATGCCGTCGTACTGCGGCGCGCAGATCTTCGAGGCCGTCGGGCTCGCGCCCGAGCTCGTCGAGCGGCTCTTCACGGGTACGGCATCGCGCTTCGGCGGCATCGGCATCCGCGAGCTCGCCGAGGAGTCGCTCGCGCGGCATGCGCGCGCGCACCCCGACTCGGCCGACGCGCTGCTGCCGGTGATCGGCCTCTACGCGTGGCGGCGCGACGGCGAGCACCACCACTGGAACCCGGAGACGATCTCGCGCCTTCAGCACGCCGTCCGCTCGAACTCGGCCGAGACCTACGAGGAGTACTCGGCCACTGTGAACGCGGAGAACGCGCGGCGCGCCACGCTCCGCGGCGCGTTCGCGTTCTGTGCGACCGAGCCGATCCCGCTCGAGGACGTCGAGCCCGCGACGGAGATCGTGAAGCGCTTCTCGACCGGCGCGATGTCGCTCGGCTCGATCTCGCGCGAGGCGCACGAGACGCTCGCCGTCGCGATGAACCAGATCGGCGGCCGCTCGAACACGGGCGAAGGCGGCGAGGATCCGGTGCGCTACGGCGACAACCGCCGCTCGGCGATCAAGCAGGTCGCGTCGGGCCGCTTCGGCGTCAACGCGCACTACCTCGCGAACGCCGACGAGCTGCAGATCAAGATGGCGCAGGGCGCGAAGCCCGGTGAGGGCGGCCAACTGCCGGGGCACAAGGTCGACGGCTACATCGCGAGCGTGCGCCTGACGACACCGGGCGTCGGGCTGATCTCGCCGCCGCCGCACCACGATAGCTACTCGATCGAGGACCTAAAGCAGCTGATCTACGACCTGCGCTGCGCGAACCCGGAGGCACGGATCTCGGTGAAGCTCGTCGCGGAGGTCGGCGTCGGCACCGTCGCCGCCGGCGTCGCGAAGGCGGGAGCGGACCACGTGCTCATCTCCGGCCACGACGGAGGCACCGGCGCGGCGCCGCTGTCCTCGATCCTCCACGCCGGCATCCCGTGGGAGATCGGGCTCGCCGAGACGCAGCAGACGCTGATGCGGAACGGGCTGCGCTCCCGCATCTGGGTGCAGACCGACGGCCAGCTGAAGACGGGCCGCGACGTCGTGATCGCAGCGATGCTCGGCGCCGACGAGATGGGCTTCGCGACCGCACCGTTGATCGCGACCGGCTGCGTGATGATGCGCGCCTGCCACCTGAACACGTGCCCGGTCGGGATCGCGACGCAGGATCCGGAGCTGCGCGCGAAGTTCGCAGGCAAGCCCGAACATGTCGTCAACTTTTTCTTCTTCGTCGCCGAGGAGGCGCGCCGGCTGATGGCGCAGCTCGGGATCGCACGGTTCGACGACCTCGTCGGCCGCGTCGATCTGCTCGAGGTCGACGAGGCGCTCACCCAGTGGCGCAAGCGCGGCATCGACCTCTCCGCGATCCTCCACCGGCCCGAGTCGGACGGGCCGCGGCGCCGCACCGAGGCGCAGCCGCCGGTGCTCGACGACGCACTCGACCATCGCCTGATCGAGTTGTCACACGACGCCGTGCACGGCGGTGCGCGCGTCGACGGCGAGCTCGAGATCGCGAACCGCAACCGCACGGTCGGCGGGCTCCTCTCCAATACCGTGACGCGCGCGCACGGCGCGGCGGGGCTCCCTGCCGGGTCGATCCGCTTCACGCTGCGCGGCTCCGCGGGCCAGTCGTTCGGCGCGTGGCTCGCGCCGGGGATCGAGCTGACGCTCATCGGCGACGCGAACGACTACGTCGGCAAGGGCCTGTCCGGCGGCGTGCTCGCGCTGCGACCGCCGCCCGACGCGGCCTTCCGCGCCGAGGAGAACGTCGTCGCCGGCAACACGATCCTCTACGGCGCCACCGCCGGCAAAGCCTTCTTCCGCGGCCTCGTCGGCGAGCGGTTCGCCGTGCGCAACTCCGGCGCGACGGCGGTCGTCGAGGGCGTCGGCGATCACGGCTGCGAGTACATGACCGGCGGCGGCGTCGTCGTGCTCGGCCGGACCGGAAGGAACTTCGCCGCCGGCATGAGCGGCGGCATCGCGTACGTCCTCGACGAGGACGGCACGTTCGCCGAGCGGTGCAATCCCGGCCTCGTCGGCATCGAGTCGCTCGAGATCGACGACGTGCGCGTGCTGCGCGACCTGATCGAGGAGCACGAGCGCCGCACGGAGTCGCCCGTCGCCGGCCGCATCCTCGACTTCTGGCAGACCGCGCAGCTTCGCTTCGTGAAAGTGATGCCGCACGACTACCGCGCCGCGCTCGAGCAGCATCGCGACCAGCCGGTCTCCGCCGGCGGCCACGGCCTCTTCACCCGCGAATCGGAGGAGGCTGCGTAGTGGGCGAGATCGGCGGCTTCAAGAAGTTCGCGCGCGCGGAGACGCCGGAGCGCGCACCGGCCGAGCGCGTCGGCGACCACTTCGAGTTCGTGCGCACGCTGCCGCTGATCGAGCTGCGCGAGCAGGGCGCGCGGTGCATGGAGTGCGGCGTGCCGTTCTGCCACAATGGCTGCCCGCTGGGGAATCTCATCCCGGACTGGAACGACCTCGTCTATCGCGACCGGTGGCGCGAGGCGATCGACCAGCTGCACCGCACGAACAACTTCCCCGAGTTCACGGGCCGCCTCTGCCCCGCGCCCTGCGAGGCCGCGTGCGTGCTCGAGATCGAGGAGTCGAACGCGGTCACGATCAAGCAGATCGAGCTCGCGATCGTCTCCCGTGCCTGGGAGGAGGGCTGGATCTCCGCCCAGCCCCCGAGCACGCGCACGGACAAGACGGTTGCGGTCGTCGGCTCGGGGCCAGCGGGCCTCGCGGCTGCGCAGCAGCTGAACCGCGCCGGCCACGCCGTGACCGTGTTCGAGCGCGACGAGGCGGCCGGCGGCCTCGTGCGCTTCGGCATTCCCGACTTCAAGATCGAGAAGCACGTCGTCGAGCGGCGCGTGGCGCAACTCGTCGACGAGGGCGTGGAGTTCCGTTTCGGCGTCGACGTGCAGCCCGACGATCTCGAAGGATTCGACGCGACTGTGCTGTGCACCGGCGCGCGCGTTCCGCGCGATCTCCCGGTCGATGGGCGCGAGCTGCCCGGCGTGCACTTTGCGATGGAGTACCTCTACCAGCGCAATCGCGACATCGCAGGCACCGCCGTCCCTGAGCTCACTGCTGCGGGCAAGCACGTGGTCGTGATCGGCGGCGGCGACACCGGAGCCGACTGCGTCGCGAGCGCGCACCGCGAGGGCGCAGCGTCGGTGACGCAGATCGAGCTGCTCGGCGAGCCGCCGGTGGGCCGTCCGGACGAGCTGACGCCGTGGCCGCTCTGGCCCGCGAAGCTGCGCACCTCATACGCGCTGAAGGAGGGCGGCGAGCGGCAGTTCGCGATCTCGACGTCGCATCTCTCCGGCAACGGCGCGGTCGAGCAGATCCACTGGCTGCGGAACAGCGGCGCGCCGCCGTTCGAGCCGGTTGCCGGCACGGAGGAGTCGCATCCGGCAGAGCTCGTGCTGCTCGCGATGGGCTTCGTCGGTCCCGAGCCCGCGCTGCTCGATGCAATCGGCGCCGCGCGCGATGTGCGCGGCAACGTCGCGACGACCGAGTACGCGACGAGCGTCCGCGGTGTGTTCGCCGCCGGCGACGCGCGTCGCGGCCAGTCGCTGATCGTGTGGGCGATCGAGGAGGGCCGCCGCTGCGCGAGCGCGGTCGACGCCTGGTTGAGCCAGGATCGCCCCTCCGGCGCTGCTTTCGCGGCTCTTCGCACCGTTTCGGCCTGAAATCGGGCCAAGAGCCGCTCGCTCTTCGGCTACGGTGTTCGTAGCGTCCCCGTGTTTCAACTCCCGCACGAGCCCGCCGCTTGCGTTTTCGGGGAGTTACAGCGAGGAGCAGCATCATGAAGAAGACCCTGAGGCGAGTCCTCGATCGGCTGCGCACAGCCACGAACGGCAAGTTCCGGTCGCCGACGTCTGTCCGCGGCGGCCTGCAAGAACCCCAGCGCATGCAACTGGTGCCCGTGCCCGCACGGCCCGGCTCGCGTCGCTAGTGCGCACAGCGATCGTCTCCACATATCCGCCGCGTTCCTGCGGCATCGGCACCTTCGCAGCCGATCTGCGAGGGACACTGCTCGGCGTCGCCGACATCGAGCGCGTCGACGTCGTTGCGGTCCTGAACGAGCCGTCGCGCCCACAGCGGCGCGCCCTGCTCTCGACGATCGGCCAGGCCGTCCGCGGCGATTACATACGCACCGCCCGCATGCTCGGGCGGCTCGACGTCGACGTCGTACTCCTCCAGCACGAGTACGGCATCTTCGGCGGCGCCGACGGCGAGTACGTGCTGTCGTTCGCGGAAGAGCTGGCACAGCCGCTCGTCGTCACGCTTCACACCGTGCTTTCCGAGCCGACGGCGCATCAACTCCAGGTACTGACCGAGCTCTGCGAACAGGCGGAGCTCGTGATCGTCATGACCGAGACTGCGCGCCGGCTGCTCATCGAGTGCGGCGCCTGCCCCGAGGACAAGGTTCGCGTGGTGCCGCACGGCGCACCGTCGCGTCTCACCGCGCGCGCGTCGGCAAGCCCGAACGGCCCCACGTCGGGGCCGTATGCGCGCACGAACGACCGCTTTTTGCTCTCGACGTTCGGCCTGATATCGCCGGGCAAGGGCTTGGAGACCGTGATCGAGGCGCTGCCGGCGCTGATCGAGCACCACCCGGAGATCGTCTATGTGATCGCGGGCCGCACGCACCCGGACGTTGCGTATCGCGAAGGTGAGCGCTACCGCCTGATGCTCGAGCGGCGCGTGCTCGAGCTCGACCTCGGCGAGCACGTCGAGTTCGACGACCGGTTCCTCTCGATCAACGAGCTCTCGGACCTCCTCGCCGCCACCGATGTCTTCGTCACGCCGTACCGCAACCGGGAGCAGATCGCCTCCGGTGCACTCACGTTCGCGATCGCGGCGGGCTGCGGCATCGTCTCGACGCCGTACTGGTACGCGCAGGACATGCTCGCGTCGGGTGCGGGCACGCTCGTTCCCTTCGACGACGCAGCCGCGCTCGCCGACGCCGTCCTCGAGTACGTCGAGCAGCCGGAGCAGCTCGCCGCAGCGCGCGCCGAAGCACGGCGGGTGGGCTCGTCGCTCGGGTGGCCGTCGGTCGCCGAGGCGACGGCGGTCGTCCTGCGCGAGGCGCACGACCTCGCACCGCGCCGCAGGCCCGTCGGCGTCGCAGACCTGCAGCTCACGGGCCTGCGCACCGACCACGTGCTCACGCTCGTCGACGACGTCGGCATCGTGCAGCACGCGCACGGGATCATTCCGAACCGCGACAGCGGCTATTGCGTCGACGACGTCGCCCGCCTCGCGGTCGTCTCGCTCGAGCTCGCGCGGCGCGGCAACGAGCAGGCATGGACGGCGATCCTCTACCGCGCGCTTGCCTTCCTGCACGCCGCCGAAGACGAGGGCGGGATGCGCAACTTCATGAGCTACGACCGGAGCTGGCTCGACGAGCCGCACATGGGCGACCACGTCGGGCGCACCGTGTCCGCGCTCGGGGAGATCCTCGCGACCGCGTGGATCCCCGCCGTCGTCGACCCGACGCGCCGACTGCTGGGCCGGCTCGTCGGCGCGCTCGCGGGCGACGTCTCGCTGCGCACCGCCGCGTACACCGTGCTCGGCCTCGCGCGTCTCGACCAGGATCGTCGCGACCCGGCGGCGCGCCGGCTGCTCGAGCGGCTCGTCCAGCAGCTTGCCGACACCTACGAGGTCAACGCCACCGACGAGTGGCGCTGGTTCGAGGACAAGCTCACCTACGACAACGCGCGACTCTCCCAGGCGCTCATCGCCGGCGGGGGCGCGCTCGAACGCGACGACCTCGTCGAGGCCGGGCTCAGGTCGCTCCGCTGGCTCGGCGACGAGTCCGGGCTCGACGGCGACGTGCTGCGGCTGACCGGCCACCACGGGCGGCGTAGCGACGAAGCGGCTCCGGGCGGCGGCGACGAGCAGCCGCTCGACGCGGCCGCGCTCGTCGAGGCGGAGCTCACCGCATTTGCCGTCACGCGCGACGCCGAGCACGGCGTGCGCGCGCGCCGCGCCTTCGAGTGGTTCCTCGGACGCAATCACCTGCAGCGGCCGCTCTACGACTTCGCAACCGGCGGCTGCAGCGACGGCCTCGGCAGCGAGGCGCTGAACGCGAACGAGGGGGCCGAGTCCACGCTCGCCTTCCACCGTGCCGCGCTCATCCTCGACGCCACGGGCGTGCGCGCGTCGATCAGCGAGCCGGCGGCCGCGTGAGCGAGCGCGAGCTCTTCACACGCCATCCCGGCAACCCGATCCTGACCGCGCAGGACTGGCCGTATCCCGTCAACGCCGTGTTCAACCCGGCTGCCGCCGGGCTGGACGGCGAGACCATCCTGCTCGCGCGCGTCGAGGACCTCACCGGGATCTCGCATCTCACCGTGGCGCGTTCAACGAACGGCGTCGACGGCTGGGCTGTCGACACAGTGCCGCTTCTCGCGCCCGCAGCCGGCGTCGCGAGCGAGCAGTGGGGCTTCGAGGATCCCCGCGTCGTCTGGATCGCAGAGCTCGAGCGCTGGGTGATCACGTGCACCGCGTACGGCCCGGCAGGACCGGCGGTCTACCTCGCGACGACTGTGGACTTCAAGACGGTCGAGCGCTACGGGATCGTCAGGCAGCCGGAGGACAAGAACGCAGCGCTCCTGCCGTATCGCATCGACGGCCGCTGGGTGCTCCTGCACCGCCCGAAGACCGAGTTCGGCGGCGCGCGCGGCGAGATCCTGCTGTCGCGGTCGACCGACCTCACGAGCTGGAGCGCGCCCGAGCAGGTACTGAAGCCGCGCGCGGGCGCGTGGTGGGACTCGGGACGCATCGGCATCGGGCCGCCGCCGCTTCGCACCGAGCACGGCTGGCTCCTCGTCTACCACGGCGTGAAACAGACCGTGTGCGGCGATCTCTACCGCGTCGGCCTGGCGCTGCTCGACCTCGACGAGCCGACCCGCGTGCTGCACCGCCTCCCCGAGTGGATCCTCGGCCCGCTCGAGTCGTACGAGCGCGTCGGCGACGTGCCGAACGTCGTCTTCCCCTGCGGGCTCGTGCACGACCCCGTCACCGACGAAGTGCGCCTCTACTACGGCGCCGCCGACAGTTTCATCTGCCTTGCGACCGCTCGATTGTCCGATCTTCTGGACGCTGTGCTCGCTGCGCCGGCCGCCTGACGCCGTGGCGGCCACCCGGGGCCTCTGCTAACAGCATCAGGCCGCCTTACGCGACAGGGGGACTCTCGGGCGACAGCACGCTGGCCCAGGCGAGTGTTCATGTATGTTCCCTGAATGGTTGCTGCTCAGGTTCGGGCTGGGATCTACGCGCGGATTTCCTCGGACCGGGAGGGCGACGGTTTGGGCGTGGCCCGGCAGCTCGAGGACTGTGCGCGGCTTGCGGAGCGCAACGGTTGGCGGGTTGCTGATCGCTATGTCGATGACGATGTGAGCGCTTACAGCGGCCGGGTGCGCCCGGAGTACGCGCGCATGCTCGACGACTTGAGCGCGGGCGCGATCGACGGTGTTGTTGTCTGGCATCACGCCCCTTACCCTCCGGCGACTCCATCCGAGCGGAACGAAAGTCCGTCACCTAGTCTCACACTAGCGACTACATCGGC
>JANMQZ010000207.1:0-4816 GCA_031370755.1 Actinomycetes bacterium | reverse complement strand
CGGCGCGCTCGATCCGGAGGTCGTCGACCGCGTCACCCGCACGATGGCGCTGCGCAAGGTCGCGAGCGCCGACGACATCGCGCGCGCGGTCGTCGTGCTCGCGTCCGACGAGCTGTCCGGTCACATCAGCGGCGAGCTCGTCACCGTCGCGGGCGGCATGGAGGGACGCACGCTCCACGAATAGAAGGCGGCGCCCGTTCGGGCGCCGCAAGGATCCAGCCGCAGGATGATTGCCGTCAGTCCCTTGGGAGGAATCCACTCCGGGGATCGGCACCGCGCGACAACGTCTTGAGTGTGAAGCGCGCGGGTCAACCGAGTCCGAGGGATAGGTGAAGTCCTCCGAGGACGCGATACTCAGAGCACGTCCGGTGGGCGGCCCCGATGCGGCGGGGGCCGCCCCGGAAGTTCCGAGGATCGAGAGCGGGGCCTGCGGCGGCTCCGCTCTCGGCCCTCGGCCGTCACAGCTCGCGCCTACACTCGATCGGGTGAGCAGGTTCCTCGAGCGGCTCGTGTCGGGACCGCCGATCGTCGCGGACGGCGGCATGGGCGCGGTGCTCGCGAGCGCTGTCCCTGGCCTTCGCTGCCCCGAGGAGGCGAACCTACGCGCGCCCGAGAGCGTCGTCGACGTGCACCTCGGCTACATCCGTGCGGGCGCCGAGCTGATCGAGACGAACACGTTCGGAGCGAACCGGCCGAAGCTCGCGCAGCATTTCCTCGAGGACGAGTTCGAGCGGGTGAACAGTGCCGCTGTGAAGCTCGCGCGCGAGGCGCGCGAGGTGTCCGGGCGCGACGTCTTCATCGCCGGCTCGATCGGGCCGCTCGGGGACGCGGAGCTCCAGGGCCGCGAGCCGTCGGCGCTGTACGCCGAGCAGGCGCAGATCCTCGAAGGCCGCGGCGTCGATCTCTTCATGGTCGAGACGTTCTACGACCTCGTCGATCTCGAGAGCGCGGTCGCGGGCATCCGCTCGGTCTCGTCGCTGCCGATCGTCGCGCTCATGACCTTCGACAGCGACCGGCAGACGCTCGCCGGCGTCTCGGCGCGAGCAGCGGCCGTGCGGCTCGCCGAGCTCGACGTCGCCGCGTTCGGTGCGAACCACGGTGCCGGCCCCGCCGCGGCGCTCGGCGCGATCGCGGACATGCGCGACGCGGGGCGGCCGCTCGCCGTGCTGCCGAACGTCGGTCTCGCGAGCATGTCGGGCGAGCGCATCGTCTTCCCGCACGCGACACCCGCGTACTTCGGGCAATTCGCAGCGCAGGCGCGCGCGTTCGGTGCCGCGATCATCGGCGGCTGCTGCGGCACGACGCCTGCGCAGATCGCCGCGATTCGCGCCGCAATCGACGACGCAGTCGAGCCCGCGGGCTCCCTGCTCCTCCGCGAGCGCGAGGCGGTGGCACCGGTTGCGCCGTCCGAGGAGCCGACGCAGCTGCAACGGCTGCTCGACGACGGCGAGTTCGTGGTCTCCGTCCAGCTCGATCCGCCGCTCGGCGCGAATCCCGAGTCGCTGCTCGCTACCGCACGCGCAGTGCGCGTGTCGGGCAAGGCGCAGCTCGTCGACGTGAACGACAACCCGCGCGCACGCGCGCGCATGAGCGGGATCATGGCGTGCGTCGCGATCGAGCGGCTAACGGGCGTCGAGACGATCCCGCACCTGACGCCGCGCGACACGACGATCAACGGTCTCGAGTCGGTGCTGCTCGGCGCGCACGCGGAGGGTGTGCGCAACATCCTCTCCGTCACGGGCGATCCGCCAGAGGTGGGCGACTATCCGGGCACGCACGGCGTGTACGAGGTCGACTCGATCGGCCTCGTCGAGCTGATGGCGAAGCTGAACCGGGGCGAGGACTTCCACGGGCGCGCGATCGACGCGCCGACGTCCTTCTATCCGGGCGTCGCGGTGAACCCGACCGCCGACGACCTCGAGCTCGAGGCAGACCGCTTTCACCGCAAGGTCGCCGCAGGCGCGCGCTTTGCGATGACGCAGATCCTCTTCGACCTCGCGCCGCTCGAGGCGTTCCGCGAGCGGGTCGGCGGGCGCTGGCCGATCCCGGTCCTCGTCGGTGTGTGGCCGATCCGCACGCTCGAGCTGCTCGTCCGCATGCACAACGAGGCGCCGGGGATGGTCGTGCCCGAGCACGTGCAGGAGCGCTATCGCCGTGCGGGCTCGGCGGCGCGCGAGGTCGGCGGCGAGCTCGGGCTCGAGTTGATCGCCGGCGCGCGCGAGCGCGCATCGGGCGTCTACGTCGTCGCGCCATTCCGGCAGCCGCTGAACGTGATCGACTTCCTCCCGGTGCTTCAGCCGACGGCGCAGTCGCCGGTCGAGACCGGCCCCTGAGCCGACTGGGCTGCGCGAACGATGAGCTGGACCGGTACGCCGTAGCCGACGGGCTGGCCGATGCGCGCGGCGAAGAGCATCGTCTGCACGTAGCCCTCGGAGTCGACGGCAGGCCCGCCGGAGTCGCCGTGCCGCACCCGGCCTGCGACAGCCGTGATCGACCGTGACACCGGCCCGTGCCCGTACGCGTCGCGGGTCAGGACGGTTGCGGTGTCACCGACGCGTCCCGGCGTCGCCGTGAGCGGCCCGCCCTCGGGATAGCCGACGATCGCAACGGCGCGTCCCGACTCCGCCTCGCCGCGCACGCGAAGCGGGGTCTGCGCGCCGGGGTTGCGCACGCGCAGGATCGCGAGGTCGTTCGTCGTATCGAAGGCGACGACGTCGGCGCGGAGGAGTGCGTTCGAGTGCGGGAGCTGCACGTGCGTGTCGTGTTCGCCGGCGACGACGTGCGCGGCCGTCGCGACCTCGCGCGGCGAGATGAACCAGCCGCTGCCCTCGACGCCGAGGCCGCACGCGGTGCCGAGCACACGGACGACAGAGCTCTCCGCGCGCCGCACCTCGGGATCACCCGCGATCGCGGGCGAGGGCGGCTCGAGCGGAGCGGGCGGGCCCGCGATCGCCTGGATCGGGTCGATGCCTGCGAGCAGGTGCAGCAGGCGGCGGGGTGGCACGTGCGCGTTGAGGTTCTGCAGGATCTGCGAGCGCTGCGCCTCGCGCCGGAGCGAGGTCTGTCCCGGCAGGAGGAGCGCCGTCGCGCCGAGCACCCAGACGAGCACGAGCCCCGTCGCCACGCCGAAGAAGACGCCGCCCGCCGAGTCGAGCAGCCGCAGCGGCGTCAGCTTCAGCCCGCCGCGAAGGAACGAGCCGACGAATGACGCGAGCGAGTGGAGGAGCGTCGCACCGGCGAGCGCGCCGACGAGGCTCAGGAACGGCGTCCAGCGCGAGCTCGACCCGCCGGTCAGCAGGTGGGGTGCGAGCCGCGAGCCTGCGTAGGCCCCGGCGACGAGCCCGCCGAGCGAAAGGGCACTCCCGATGAGCCCTCGCCGCCAGCCGCCGAACGCCGAGAGGACGATGACCGCGAGCGCGATCCAGTCGACGGTCGCCACGCCGGCCAGTGTCGCAGCACCGTCGGCGCGAGCGCCCGGCTACACTGCTGCGTCCACGGGGGCGTAGTTCAGCTGGTTAGAACGCCGGCCTGTCACGCCGGAGGTCGCGGGTTCGAGTCCCGTCGCTCCCGTCTTTGAAGTGCCCGCAAGCTCGTCATCGTCGAGTGGGGCTACGAGGGCGAAAACCGCTGACCTCGTAGTCGCAGGCGGGTCGGGTGACCCGCCTGCGTTGAGCGGAAGCGACGGTTGCGACTGATCGAGCCGCACTGACGTTCGCCGCCGCTTTACCTGTTCGACCTCCGGAAGTGGTGAGCGAGCACCTGGTCCACCGTACGCTTGCCGATCGCGATCCCGTCCTCGACCGCGGAACGGAAATGGATGCCGCCCCAGATGCGGGCGTTGCCGACGTCGTACTCGAGATCCTTGACATCGGAGAAGTGACGGTCGCCCAGACCCGTCAGGCTCGGGACGGTGTAATCGATCTGCTGCGTCCCCAGGAATCTGGCGATCACGCGGCCCCCGGCCGGCGTGAGGCAGGAGTGTGCACTCGGGTACTCCGGATGGTTCGGCGTGGCCGGGAGCAGCGGCGACCACGCGGGATCGCCGACGGTCGCGGGGTTGCCGTCCGTGCCGCCGGCGCGGATTGCGGTGATCGGCCGCCAGAACGCGTAGTGGTACTTCGCGTCGAAGCAGGCGATCAGAGCGTCGGCGTAGGTCACGGAGATCATCGCCATGAACCGTGCCGCACCTACGACGTCCAGATCATGGTCGAGGACGAACTTGCGGAAGGAGCCACGAGCCTGCTGCACCGGGGGCTCCGCCCAGAACCGGGCTGCCAGGGTCTGCTCGGCGGTCCGCGTCGTGCTCGTGCTCGAGCCGATCTCCTTGACCTCGTTGTAGTCGCGTGCCCACCGCTTGCTGTCGAGCGCCGGCGGCCCGTCAGGCCGGAACTGGTCGGCGGACTCGAGGCTGAACGGCCGCATCAGCCCCAGATAGGTGCCGACCGGCGGCGTGGGCGCCGTCGGGAGCCAGACCCCGGGAATCGGCGGGTTCGGCGCCGTATAGGTGACCGGCGTCCGGAAGCCGTCGCCGGCGCGCACGGCGATGACGAGAGCGGCGATGCCGTTGCCGACGGCGATGCCGTCCGCCTTGGACTGCCCGTCCGGGATCGTGGTCAGCGATGCCGCGTATGCCGGATCGAGAATCGTCGGCGCCTGAGCCGGGAGATAGTGAACGAGAATGCTGTGTGCAGCCGCGGACACTGCCGCTTCAGCCGAGGTGCCTGCGGGCGCATCGACGGCGACCATGAAGGGCTCATACCCGCCTGTCACCGACATCACCGAGTCGTAGACCGCGATCGCGACGTAGGCGAAGATC
>JANMQZ010000026.1:0-13196 GCA_031370755.1 Actinomycetes bacterium | reverse complement strand
GCGTCGACGATCGAGTCCTGGCTGAGTCGCTCGAGCACGCGCTCCTCGTCGAGGTTCTCCTCCGGCACCTGAGCCTCGAGTTTGTTGTAGAGGAAGTAGTCGCCTGCCTCCGTGTCGAGGGGCGTCGTCTGCGGCGCACGCTGCTGACGGCGCCCGCGGTCGATGTTGAGGTTCGTGAGGATCCGCAGGAGCCACGCGCGCAGGTTCGTCCCGGGTGTGTATGAGCGCCAGCTGCGGAAGGCGCGGGCGTACGTCTCCTGCACGAGGTCCTCCGCCTCTTCGCGCGAGCTTGCAAGGTGCCGCGCGACCCGGAACACCTGGTCGGAGAGCGCGAGTGCCTCCTCTTCGAACCTGACACGGTCCCGCGCCTCGCTGGCGATCCGGGCTGCATCGGGAGGCGCTTCGGCCATGAGAGTCACAGTACCTTGTCAACGAGCGCGGAGCCTGTGCGATTCCCCGAAAACGACCGCAACCTGACTGAAGTCAGGTTGCGAGAAGCTCGCGGAAGCCGGCTTGCGCCATCGCCTCGAGCAGCGCCTCGCGGGAGGTCTGCTCGTCGTCCCACGCAAGCGTGACCTGGCCCATGAGGTTCGCGTTCGCGGACTCGAGGCCGTCGTGCCCGGTAAGCGCGCCGGCGAGCCGGTTGACGCAGCGCTCGCAGCGGATGCCGCTCACCTGGATCGTCTCGGTGTGCGTGGCCATGGCGTCAGGCTACCGTCCGCGCCACGAGGTCCGCGGCGACCTCCGAGGCCGCCAGCTGCGCGAAGGCCTCCGGCTCGGGCGGCTCGGTGCCGAGCAGCTCCCGCGCAAGGTCCCGCGCCGAGACGAGGCGGTCGCCGTCCGGATGGATGAGCTCGGCGTCGAGGCCGAGATGCGACGCGGCAAAGCGGTTCTGGAGGTAGTGGCCGCGGTCGGCGCGGCGCGGTGCCGCCTCCTCGACGAGCCTCCGCAGCACCTCCGTGACGAGCGCCGTGCGCTCGAGTGCGGTCGGCTGGTCGGCGATGCGGATCTCGAGCGTGCCGAGCCGCGGGTTCGGGCGGATGTCCCACCAGACGCGCGTGTGATCCTCGATCACGCCCAGCTCGACGAGGTGCTCGATCCACGTCTCCCAGTCGGCGTAGCTCCCGAACTCGGGCGGCGCTCCGGCGCGCGGCAGCTCGGCGAGGATGCCGACTCGGTTCGAGAGCATCCCCGTCGTCGCACCGTCGACGAACGGCGAGTTCACGGAGAGCGCGAGCACGACGGGGAGCCATGGCAGCACGGACTCGAGCCGCTCGTAGCACCGGTCTGCGCTCTCGACGCCGACGTGCACGTGCAGTCCGCTCACGCCTTGCCGCCGCGCTGCGCGGCCGACCGTCTCGATCATCTGGAGGTAGCGCTCCTCCTGGACGACGGGGAGCGACTCGAGCACTGCCGTCGGATGCGCGCCCGCCGCCGCGATCGCGAAGCCGCTCTCGCCGGCGATGCGAATCGCAGCCGCGCGCAGCTGGCGGAGAGCGGCGGTCGCCTCGGCGACATCTGCGCACACATTCGTGTTGAGCTCGACGACGGATGCGTGGAGCTCGGTCTTGAGCGTGCCGGGCAGATCGAGCGCCTCCGCCTCGCGCACGATCACGCCCACTCCCGCTGCCGGCTCGAGCGTCTCCGCGTCGAGGATCATCAGCTCCTCTTCGACACCGAGCGAGTACGGCGAGGATTCGCCGAAGTGCGCTTCGATCACGTCTTGCCGCGGATGCCGTGCACCGGCCGTCCGGCGGCTTCCCACGCGTAGTACGACGCAGAGGGCCCGAAGTCGAGCTCGTACGACACGACGCGCGGGTTGCGTCCGACCTCCTTCGCTCGTGCGGCATGCCGCAACAGGTTCGGGTCGTCGCGCTCCTGCCACACGAGCACGAGATGCGCCGCGGTCATGAACGTCGCGATGAAGACGCAGCCGGGTGCAGGGCACGGGAACGGGTCGGTCGACACGCAGTACCAGCCCGCGTGACTCTCGTCGCCTTCGCCCGTCCAGATCTCCTCGTCGACGTCGGGGGCGATGCCTTCGACGAGACCGGAGCGTCCGAGCTGGAAGTCCTCCCCTTCCACGGGCGGAACGGTAGCGCCAGCCGCAGGGTCTTACGCTGTAGGGCCCCCGGCAGCATGGCCGCGGCGGAGATTCGCAGCGCTCTGCTGGGCGGCATGCAGGACGAACGTGAGCTGCGTCTTCGTGTTCGGCCCGAAGCTGTAGGTGCCCGAGAGCACGTTGCCGAGTCGCTGGTACACGGCGTACGAGGTGTTGTCGACGTGCTGCCCCTTGACCGTGCCGGTGACGCGAACGCGGACCGCGAGGTATCCCTTCAGGAGCTTCGAGCCCGTGATTCGCGTGATCTTGAAGCGGAGCGGGGGCAGCGTCGGGTCGCCCGTAGCGATCGGCGTGCTCGGGCACGAGCGCGCATGGCGGAGCGCCTCCGCCATCGCCTGCGCGGCACCGCCGGGCTTGTAGGCGACGACCTCGTTCGAGAGCCCGAGCGTCGTCTTGCTCTTGAGGTAGTTCACCTGCAGGCGGGCCGTGCGGAGCTTCTCGCTGGGATAGCCCGTGCGCCCGCAGAGGTCCATCGTCACGGTGTTGTTCACCCCGAGCCCGTCGCGCCGCTGGAGGAGCACGTAGCCCGGGCCGACCTGCGCGGGAGTCAGCACCATCTTCGTCACGTTGGGCGGCGACGCGACGACCGCTGCGAGGGCGAGCAGCATCCGCATGCCCGAAATGGTACTCAGCGCGGCGCGATCCATGGGGCTACCGGGGGGCTTCTGCTTGAATCGTGATATGGCCCAGCCTCAAGAGCTTCGAGTCGGAGACGCGACCTACGCGATCTACCGGCTTGACGCGCTGCAGGCGACGTGGGACATCGCGCGCCTGCCGTACACGCTGCGCATCCTGCTCGAGAACGTCCTGCGGAACGGGTCGGAGGCCGAGGTCGAGGCGGTCGCGGGCTGGGTGGCGACCGACGAGCCGTCGCGCGAGATCTCGTTCACGCCGGCGCGCGTCCTGCTCCAGGACTTCACCGGCGTGCCGTGCGTCGTCGATCTCGCGGCGATGCGCGACGCGATGCGCGACCAGGGCGGCGACCCCGACAAGATCAACCCGCTCATCCCGGTCGAGCTCGTCATCGACCACTCCGTGCAGGTCGACGAGTTCGCGTCGCGGCTCGCGATCGGCCGCAACGTCGAGCTCGAGTTCGTGCGCAACCGCGAGCGCTACGCGTTCCTTCGCTGGGGGCAGACGGCGTTCGACAACTTCGCTGTGGTCCCGCCGAACACGGGGATCTGCCATCAGGTGAACCTCGAGTACCTCGCGCGCGTCGTCGAGTCGCGCGACGGTGTCGCGTTCCCCGACACGCTCGTCGGCACGGACTCGCACACGACGATGATCAACGGGCTCGGCGTCCTCGGCTGGGGCGTCGGCGGCATCGAGGCCGAGGCGGCGATGCTCGGCGAGTCGCTCTCGATGCTCGTTCCGCAGGTCGTCGGCTTCAAGCTCTCGGGCGAGCTGCCCAAGGGCTCGACCGCGACCGACCTCGTGCTCACCGTCACCGAGATCCTGCGCAAGGTCGGCGTGGTCGGGAAGCTCGTCGAGTACTTCGGCCCGGGCCTCGCGTCGCTCGCGCTCGCCGACCGCGCGACGCTCGGGAACATGAGCCCCGAGTACGGCGCGACGTGCGGCTTCTTCCCCGTCGACGACGTGACGCTCGCCTACCTGCGCCTCACCGGGCGCAACGACGAACGGGTCGCGCTCGTCGAGGCGTACTGCAAGGAGAACATGCTCTGGCACGACGTCGAGGAGCACCCGACCTACTCGCAGGTCGTCGAGCTCGACCTCGGCGACGTCGAGCCGTCACTCGCGGGGCCGCGCCGCCCGCAGGATCGGGTACCGCTCGCGAATGCGAAGGCGGCGTTCATCGAGGCGCTCGACACGTTCGGCGTCGGCTACACGAACGGGAGCGCCGACAAGGCACTCGCGGACACGTTCCCCGCGAGCGATCCCACGACGGAGCAGCAGCCGGGCGGCGAGCCGGAGCCGGAGCCCGACCGCGCAGTCGCGCACGGCGCGACCCTGACGAAGAAGTCGGTGCCCGTCGCGGGTGAGGACTACTCGCTCGAGCACGGCTCGATCGTCATCGCGGCGATCACCTCGTGCACGAACACGTCGAACCCGTCGGTGATGATCGGCGCGGGACTGCTCGCGAAGAAGGCGGTCGAGCTGGGCCTGAAGCGCAAGCCGTGGGTGAAGTCGTCGCTTGCCCCGGGATCCAAGGTCGTGACGGAGTACTACGAGCGCTCGGGCCTCGACGCGTATCTCGACGAACTCGGCTTCAACACCGTCGGCTACGGCTGCACGACGTGCATCGGCAACTCGGGCCCGCTGCCGGAACCGATCGCCGCCGCGGTGAGCGAGGGCGATCTCGTTGTCTGCGCCGTGCTCTCCGGCAACCGCAACTTCGAGGCGCGCATCCACGGCGACGTCAAGGCGAACTACCTCGCCTCGCCGCCGCTCGTCGTCGCGTACGCGCTCGCCGGCCGCATGGACATCGACCTCTTGAACGAGCCGCTCGGCGAGGGCGTCGACGGCCCGGTCTTCCTGCACGACATCTGGCCGACCGCCGCCGAGGTGGACGCGACGATCGCGTCGTCGATCGACGGTGCGATGTATCGCGAGTCGTACGGCGACGTCTACGCGGGTGACGAGCGGTGGACCGGTCTTCAGATTCCCTCCGGGAATCTGTACGCCTGGGATCCGGACTCGACCTATGTCCGGCCGCCGCCGTATTTCCAGGCGATGGCACGAGAGCCGGAGCCGGTCGCCGACATTCACGGCGCACGCGCGCTCGTGGTTCTCGCGGACTCGGTCACGACCGACCACATCTCGCCTGCGGGAGCGATCCGCCCGGACTCGCCTGCCGGCAAATACCTGTTGGAGAATGGTGTCGACCGGCGTGAGTTCAACTCGTACGGCGCGCGGCGCGGGAACCACGAGGTGATGGTGCGCGGCACATTCGCGAACGTCCGCCTGCGCAACCAGCTCGTGCCGGGCAGCGAAGGCACGTGGACGGTGCACCTGCCCGACGGCGCCGAGATGACGATCTACGACGCGGCCGAGCGCTACCGCGCCGAGGGCGTGCCGACGATCGTGCTCGCAGGCAAGGAGTACGGCTCGGGGTCGTCGCGCGACTGGGCCGCGAAGGGCCCGAATCTGCTCGGCGTGCGTGCGGTGATCGCCGAGTCCTACGAGCGCATCCACCGGTCGAACCTCCTGATGATGGGCATCCTCCCGCTCCAGTTCGGCGACGGCGACACGCCCGCGAGCCTCGGCCTCGGCGGCCGCGAGGAGTTCTCGATCGTCGGTGTCGAGAACGGCGAGGCGCGTGAGGTGACGGTTCGCGCCGACAACAAAGAGTTCCGCGTGCGCGTGCGGCTCGACACGCCGCGCGAGCGAGAGTACGTTCGGCACGGTGGCATCCTCCAGTTCGTCCTCAGGCGCCTCCTCGGCTGATCCGTTCTCCGAGGGGTGGGCGCGCGTCGACGAGGCGATCTTGCAGTCGCCCGGCGCGCTGCCCGCGTATGTGCGGCGCGCGATCGCGCGCGGCGAGGATCCGCCGGAGCTCGCTGCGCTGCTCGTAAAGGTGCGCCGCGAGGCGGACAAGATCGTCGACCGCGACATCGAGGGGCTCGACGTCGACGTCGTGCTCGAGGCGGTGCTGGCGGCGGCGCTCGCCGAGGCCGACACGCGTCGGCTCGCTGCGCTGCGGGCGATCGGATGAGGCTCGCGCTACAGCACGAGCCTGGGCCGGCGGCGCAGATCGCGGAGCTGCAGGAGCGCGACGGCTATGTGTCCGACATCTCGCTGGCGCTCCGCTACCGGCCCGAGCTCTTCGGTGAGCCGTTCAGCGAGCTGCTGCAGGAGGTGATGAAGGGCCCGTCGGAGTGGACGGAGGCCGAGCGCGAGCTCTTCGCAGCGTTCGTGTCGCTCCGCAACCAGTGTCCCTTCTGAACGGAGGCGCACGGCGCGGTCGCGTCGTACGCCTTCGGTGACCCGGATCTCGTTGACGCGATCCTCGACGACTACGAGTCGGCGCCGATCGACGCGAGACTGCGCGAGACCCTTCGGTTCCTCGAGACGATGACGCTCGATCCGGCGGCGCTCGACGCGTCCATGCGCTCGACGCGGGCGTGTCGAAGGAGGCGCTGCGCGACGCCGCCTACGTGTGCGCCGCGTTCAATCTGATCACACGCTACGCCGACGCGCTCGGCGCGACGCCGCACTCGGAGTCAGGGCTGACGCGCGAGCAGGCAATCGCGCACGAGGGGCGGTTCTTCGAGGAGGGTTACGCCTGAGACTGGCCGCCGCGGAGCTGCTTCTCCTCGGCAAGTTTCTTCTCGTGGTAGGCGATGCGCTCCTCGAGCAGGCGGATGTTACGCGCGAACCGCGCCTGGAGCTCAGGAGGAATCCTCTTCATCTTCCCCATCGTCGTCTCCTGAAAGGTAGCGGATGATCCGGTCGAGTTTCCAATTGATGTTGAGCAAGCCGGCCATGATGGCCTGAACATCCTCGCGCTCGATGGGCAGCTCCACGCACTGAGCGTGCCGGTGCGTCGGGAGAGGCGCAAGGTGTCCACAATGGCCGCGTCGACAAGCAACCAGGTTGCATTGCAACCTGGTTGCACACGGGCCGCACCTCTCCGAGTGTCGCCTCAGGCGCTCTGCATCGCCTGCATGTTCCTCATCATCGCGTCCTCGACGACCAGCAGCTCCTCCGTCGGGCTGAACTGGACGAGCTCGCTGCCGGCGTCGGCGAACGGGATGTGGCCGGGCGGAACGTAGAACGCGTCGCCGGCCTCGAAGACCTCCTCGTGGTCGGCAAAGCGGTACGTGAAATGGCCCTTGAGGACGTAGCCCCAGTGCGGGCACTGGCACTTGTCGTCCGGCAGCCCCTTCAGGAGCGGCGTCCCGTCGATGTCCTGCCGGAACGTGACGAAATTGACGGTGTAGCCGTCGATATCGTCGTGCGCATCCTCGACGACGCCGTGATCCTCGATCTGCGCTGTCGCCTTCGAGACCTTCGGCATTGCTCTCAGCTCCTTTGCTCGTGAACTACCGCGAGCGTATGAGCGTGCGAGCGTCCCGGCATGAGGCGTTTGCCCCATCTTTCAGGCGGCGGCGACCGAGACGAACTCCTCCTCCGGCAGGAGGCCGTGCTGCATCGCGAAGAGGCTCGCCCTCGCCCGGGTCGACGCACCGATCTTCCCGTAGATGTGCTCCACATGGTTGGCGACGGTCTTCGGTGAGATGACAAGGCGCCCGGCGATCTCCTTGTTCGACAGGCCGCGCGCGAGCAGCCGCAGGACCTCGACCTCGCGCGGGGTCAGGCCTGCCGGGCCTTCGCGGCGGCGCGACACGCGGTGCCCTGCTGCGCCGAGAACGGCTTCGACCGCTTCCCCGTCGAGGCGGCCGGCCTTCACCTCGGACCGCAGCTCGGCTGCCGCGTCCTCCGCAGTCTTTGCGTCTCGATGGGGACGCGGCTCGCGCATCGCCTGGTAGGCGTCTGCGGCGCCGAGGATGCGGCCGGCGCGCGTGATCCCGGCGCCCGAGAGGCCGCGGGGATAGCCCGACCCGTCGAGGCGCTCGCAGTGCTGAACCGCGATCGCACCGATCGCGCCCAGCGCCTCGGACTGATGCAACATGCGATCGGTCAGGTACGGATGCATGCGCACGCGCTCCCATTCGCCTGCGCCGAGCGGTCCTCGTTTCTCCCAGATGGCGTTCGAGATCCCGAGCCGCCCGAAGTCGTGTACGAGACCGGCACGCCGCAGCGTCGACGCCTGCTCGGCAAGCCCGAGTTGCACGGCAGCCTCGGCAGCCAGGTCGGCAACCGCGTGCGCGTGACCCAGCATGAACGGCGACTTGAGGTCGACGAAGTTCGCGATCGCCAGCAGCGCCTGGTCGAACTGCTCCCCGGTGAGCACGACCCCGAGCGACGGCTCCGACTCGATGACGGCATCCCACGTCCCGATCGAGTCGAGCCCGGAGAGGATCGGTCCGGCCTCGGCGCTCATGACGGACGCGAGCTCCGGGTCGAACTGCTTGCCGCTGCGCTTGCGGGCCAGAGCCCTCACCGCATCGACTCCTCCGACACGATGCGCCACCTCGACGAACTCGGCCAGCTGCGCGAGCCGCGCCGCGAGGGGGACGGCCGCGCCTTTGAGCTCGCCGGGCCACCCTCGCCCGTCCCACTGTTCGTAGGCCGCGCCGAGCGCAGCGACGACGTCGCCGCGAAGGCCGAGCTGATCGGCGAGAGCCTGTGCCATGGCGGCGTGGTGGTCGATCATGCCGTCCACGTCGCGGTGGCCGGATAGCGCAAACTCGAGCCCGACCCGGAAGCGATGCAGCGGCGCGTTGCCGGCGCCGACGAGTCGCATGCCCGCGGCCGCCGCGCGCAAGCTCCGGAGCTCGTGGTCGTACTTGCCGGACTTCAGCGCGATGTCGTCACCGAACCACTTCGCCTGCTCGTGTGCGTCGGTGTGGCAGCCAACGTTGATCAGGAGTGCTGTGTAGTACACGGTGGCGCGCGCGTCGTCGTCGAGCCCGATCTGCTCAGCCATCCGCAACGCGATCAGGCACTGGCGCAGCACATGCTCCATCGGCTGGCCGAAGCCGAGGTCAATTCCAAGCGAGAGAGCGGCGACGAGCTCCGCCAACCGAACGCCCCCACGATCGGCGTCAACTGCCACGTCTCGGAGCCTAACCGTCTCGGGCGGTACTCTCCCGGCACCGGGGTGCCGCATACGCGCGGCTGAGATCACACCCGTCGAACCTGCTCCGGGTCATGCCGGCGAAGGGAGGGAGATGAACGAGTCGCGGTCGTGGGGAATCGAGCCGGTGCCAGACCGGCTCCGCGTGCTGGGCACGCTCGACTCGTTTCTTCTCTGGACGAACCTCGGCATCTCGCTGCTCGTGCTCGTCTCGAGCGCGTACTTCGGCCTTTCCCTGAAGCAGGCGCTGCTCGCAACGCTGATCGGCGGCCTCCTCGGCAACCTGATGCTCGGCGTCGCGGCGACGATCGGCGCCGACGCGCGCGTGCCGTCGATGGCGCTGCAACGCGCACCGCTCGGCCAGCGCGGCTCGCTGATCGCGACGGGTCTCAACGTGCTGCAGTGCCTCGGGTGGTCGGTGTTCGAGATCACGGTGATCGCCGTCGCCGCCGGCTCGCTCTCCGACCGGCTCTTCGGCGTGCACCTCGTGTGGCTGTGGAAGCTCGTGTTCGGCGCGCTCGGGCTCGTGCTCGCATTGCTCGGACCGATCGGCTTTGTCCGGCGCTTCGTGCGCAAGATCGGCATCTGGGCCGTCGCGGCGTCGATCGTCTATCTCGCGGTCTGGATCCTGCGCAACGGCCACGTCGGCAGGCTCTGGCACGAGGGCGGCCACGGCGGCTCGTTCTGGCTCGGCGTCGATCTCGTGATCGCGCTGACCGTCTCGTGGGTGCCGCTCGTCGCCGACTACACGCGCTTCTCGCGCGACCGCCGCTCCGCCTTTGTCGGCGCCGGCCTCGGCTACCTCCTGCCGACGCTCTTCCAATTCGGCTTCGGAGCGATCCTCGTGCTCTCGCATCCGTCGATCAGCGGCCCGACCGACGTGCTGACGACGGTCGCAGCGGGCGGTGTCGGCTCGCTCCTCGCCCTGCTCGCGCTCACCGTCAACGAGACCGACGAGGCGTTCGCGAACATCTACTCGACCGCGGTGTCGCTCCAGAACGTCGTGCCGCGCGCCTCGCAGCGCCTGTTGATCGTGATCGTCTCGGTGCTCGCGACGGGCATCTCGCTCGGCATCAACCTCACGCGCTACCAGCAGTTCCTGCTGCTGCTCGGCGCGTTCTTCGTGCCGCTCTTCGGCGTGCTGCTCGCCGACTGGCTCGCCGCCGGGCGCCACTACACGGCGGAGCACATCTTCGCCGGGCCGCTCTGGCGGCCCGGCATGATCGTCTCGTGGCTGATCGGCTTCGCGCTCTACGAGTGGCTCGCGCAGACGCAGGGCCTCGGCTTCTGGACGCACTGGCTCGGCAGCCTGCACCCGCCGAGCGGCGGCATCGGCGCGTCGCTGCCGGGCTTCGCCGTCTCGTTCACGCTCGCATTCGCCGTCGCGCGCATAGGCTCCGGCGTCGATGCGACCGCTCGGCGTAATCGGACATCTCTCGCGTGACGTCGTCGCGGGCTCACCGCCGCAGATCGGCGGCGGGCCGTGGCATGCGGCGCGCGCGCTCCGCGCGCTGAGGCAGGAGGCGGTCATCTTCGCGAAGTGCGGCGACAACGACCGCCGGCGCTTCCGGACGAAGCTCGCAGCGCTCGGGCTGCCGACCGAGGTTGCCGCCGGCGGTGAGACGACGGCATTCTCCTTCTCCTATGACGAGCAGGGCACCCGCGAAATGCGGGTCGATGCGATCGGCGAGCCGTGGCGCGTCGAGGACGTGCCGGCGGCGCTTCTGCGCCGCGTCGAATGGCTTCAGGTGGCGCCGCTCCTCCGCGGCGACTTCGACGCCGACCTGCTCGCCTGGCTCGCACGCGGACGGCGCATCCTGCTCGACGCGCAAGGGCTCGTGCGACCGCGGGCGACCGGCCCGCTCGTCCTCGACGGCAAGTTCGACCCGGCCGTGCTGCGCCACGTCACGGTCCTCAAGCTTGCGGAGGAAGAAGCGGAGGCGGTCGGCGACCTCGCGGCGCTCGGCGTGCCGGAGATCGTCGTCACCGCCGGCGCGAATGGGTCGCGCGTGATCACCCGTGATCGCGAGGTGCACGTGCCGGCGCGCTTCGTCGCAGCGGACCCGACCGGCGCGGGCGACGCGTTCGCGGTCGGTTATCTCGGCTCGCGCGCCGACGGCCACAGCCCACTCTCTGCTGCGCGGCGCGCGACCGCGCTCGTCGCTGCGCTCATGGCGAGAGGCGCGCGGTGATCGCCGCCGTCAAGACGGTCGACAGCGTCCTTCTCCTCGACATCGAGGCGGAGGCGATCCTAGGCCCGGGCGAGAGCGTGCCGGAAGCCGAGAAGCCGAA
The DNA here is from genome assembly GCA_031370755.1 of Actinomycetes bacterium. GTDB lineage: Bacteria > Actinomycetota > Thermoleophilia > Gaiellales > Gaiellaceae > Palsa-739. The sequence goes on along the minus strand of JANMQZ010000026.1, from coordinate 2,121 downwards.
GCTCGCGCTGCCGCGCATCGTCACGGCCGTACAGAACGGCGCAACGATCGTCGCGATCGTCGACCGCCGGCCCCCACTCGCGATCTCGCGCGACGGCGGTGCAACGTGGAACGAGTATGGCGGCGGCCTGCTCCCCGGCTTCTCGGTCTCGATCGCCGACGACGATCCTGACCGGATCCTCTATGCGTCGCGGAACCGGCTCTACCTCTCGCTGAACGGCGGCGTCTTCTGGCGTTCGCTCGTGTTCGAGCTGCCGGACATCCTCGCCGTCGGCTGGATCGACTGAGGACGACTCAACGACTGCAACCAGGTTGAAACCTGGTTGCTCTCGCAACCTGACTTCAGTCAGGTTGCGGTCGTTCGCGCGGCTCGACCTCCGCAACGAACGCCCTCACCGCAGCGTCCGACCGCAACCGCCGCATGTTCACATCCGCGTATCGCGCCGGGAGCGCCCGCCGGTTCTCGAACACGCGCTTGAGCGCCGGCCAGATCAGGGTGGGCAGAGACTCGCGCCAGCCGGGCTCGACGTTGCCGTTCCAGAGCTCGACCTTGTCGCGGTTGCGCACGTGCGTGCGGCGCAGCAGCCGCCACAGCACGAGCCGCACGGGCAGGTCGAGCCAGACGAGCACGTCGGCGCGCTCGACGATGAGGTCGCCGAGGAGCGTGTGGTACGTCGAGTCCGTGACCCAGGCGTCGCCGTCCGTCGCGGCGAGCACGCGCTCACGCAGGACATCGAGGCTGCACGGCTCCCAGCTCGGGCCGTGGTAGAGAGCGTCGAGCTCGACGTGACGGAGGCCGGCAGTGCGCGCGAGCTCCGCCGCGAGCCTCGTCTTGCCGCTGCCGCTCGGGCCGATGATCGTGATGCGCATCAGAACCGGAATTCGCCGCGCGCGACGATGACGGCGGTACCGCCGACCTCGATCCGCTCGATGGCGTCGGCCATGCCGTCGACGCGCGCGTACAGCTTCGACTGCCGGCCGATCTCGGTGCCCTGCTCGATCTCGATCTCGTCGCCGAACGAAATCCGTCGGTGCCGCGCGAGGTGGAGCGCGAGCGGCCCCGCCGCCGAACCGGTCGCCGGGTCCTCCGCCATGCCGAGCCCCGGCCCGAACATCCGCAGCTTCACGGACATGCCTTCGCTTGCGAAGCAGTTGATGCCGTAGGTGCCGAGCGCGAGGAGCCGCTGCTGGTCCGGTGCGAGTGCAACGACTGCCTCCCGCGAGCCGACCGCGACGAACACGTGCGGGACACCGTTGTCGTAGAGCTCGACCGGCAGCTCCGACTCGACGCCGAGCACCGCGAGCAATTCGTCCGCCTGGTCGAACGGCGTCACCGTCGGGAGCGGCTGCTCCATCCAGCCGAAGCTGATCCGCGCACCCTCGCGCTCGAGGCGCACCGCCACGGTTCCGCGCCCGGTCTCGAGCCTGATCTCGACGAGCTGCAGCGGGCCGGCGAGCACGAAGGCGGTGCCGAGCGTCGGATGGCCCGCGAAGGGCAGCTCGAGCGCAGGCGTGAAGATCCGCATCTTCACGTGGCCGTCGGCCTCCGGCGGATAGACGTACACCGTCTCCGAGAGGTTCAGCTCCCGCGCAAGCGGCTGTAGCTGCTCCTCCGGGATCTCGCGCGCGTCCGTGAAGACCGCGAGTTGGTTGCCGGTGAACGGCCTGTCCGTGAAGACGTCGCACACGACGTAGCGAAAGCGGGCCACGCGGCGACTATAGGGCGGGCGGTTGGTCAAATCGTCTGCTGGTCGCCCACCGTGTGAACGAATCGTACGAAGACAGGGACGGTCCGCTATCCTCTGAGCGAACATAAACGGCCTATTTCCAGGAGTACTCATGGCAACTGATAACGGACGCCAAAAGCGCACGCCATTCAGCCTCAAGCTGCCCCAGGCCTCGCTCGATCAGGCGATTCCTGTTGCCGCCGCCCTCTACGACTACGGCGCGCCCGCGACGCCGCACGTGATCGCCCAGAAAATGGGTACTACGTACTCAAGCAGTTGGTTCAAGACGCGGATCGCCGCGGCTGGTTATTACGGGCTTATCCGGATGGAGGGTGACAAACGGGTACTAACTGAGCGCTGCGAAGCAATCTGCGGGGGCGACGCCGACGGTGCTC
>JANMQZ010000015.1:0-4902 GCA_031370755.1 Actinomycetes bacterium | reverse complement strand
TCGGACGAGCTCGACGCGCTCCTCGGCACCGAGGAGGACATGGGCACTCCCGACTTCGCGCGCGCATACGACCTCGACGACGGCGCCCTCTGGCACGTGCAGCGGAATGCGCGCGCGGCGCTCCTCGACTTCATGCGCTCGCGCGGCCTGCCCGGTTCGTTCGACCCGGAGGCGCTGACGATCGGCTTCGCGCGCCGCTTCGCGACGTACAAGCGCGCCGATCTCATCTTCAGCGACCCCGCGCGCCTCGCCCGGCTCCTCGCGGACGGCGACCGCCCGCTGCAGATCGTGCTCGCAGGCAAGGCGCATCCGGCCGACGAAGGCGGGAAGGCGCTGATCCAGAAGGTGATCGCCTTCGCGCGCAGCCCGGAGGCGAACGGCCGCGTCGTCTTCCTGCCGGACTACGAGATGACGCTCGCCCGCTATCTCGTCCAGGGCGTCGACGTCTGGCTGAACAACCCACGTCGCCCGCTCGAGGCGTCGGGCACGTCCGGGATGAAGGCTGCGCTGAACGGCGTCGTCAACGTCTCGATCCTCGACGGCTGGTGGGTCGAGGGCTACTCGCCCGAGACCGGCTTCGCGATCGGCGGCGACTGGCTCGACTCGAACGACGAGGCGCAGGATGCCGCCGACGCAGACGCGCTCTTCGACGTGCTCGAGCAGCACGTGCTCCCGGCGTATTACGAGCGGGACGAACGCGGCCTGCCCCCGCGGTGGCTCGGGCTGATGCGCAGCTCGATCGCGCAGCTCGGCGCCCGGTTCAACACGAACCGGATGCTCGTCGAGTACGTCGAGGGCCTCTACCTCCCCGCGCATCGGGACCTGATCGGTCAGCTCCAGACGGCGTAAGCTCCGCCCCGTGCTCTACCCCGAGGACGCGCACGACCGGCTGACGGACTCGCAGTGGGACGAGAGCCGCGCGCGCGAGGCGATCCGCGCGATCGTCGCAGACGCCTGCGCGACGTACGACCCGGACACATTCTGGCCCGCGCACGAGTGGGACGGCTATCAGGCGACACTGCCGATGAAGAACCTCTACTGCGGCGCCGCGGGCGTCGCGTGGGCGCTCGACGCACTGCGCCGGCGCGGCCACGCCGAGCCGGCACTCGACCCCGCCGACGTCGCGCGCCGCGCGCTCGAGCTGTTCCGGCGCGAGCCCGACTTCATGACGGAGGAGGCGAAGCTGCCGCAGCGGCACTCGGCGCTGCTCGTCGGCGAGGCCGGAATCGTCTTCACCGTGTGGCGTCTCGCACCGACCAACGAGCTCGCGGACGACCTGCACACGCTCGTCCGGGCGAACATCGGCAACGTCTCGAACGAGCTCATGTGGGGCGTTCCCGGAACGTTGCTCGCGGCGCGCACGCTGCTCGCGGCGTCCGGTGACGACCGCTGGGGCGACGTGGTGCGCGAGAGCGAAGCGGATCTTCGCGCGGGGCGCGACGACGAGGGGCTCTGGACGCAGGATCTCTTCGGGCGGCACAGTCGGATCATCGGCCCCGTGCACGGGCTGATCGGCAACGTCCTCGCGCTCGGGGAAGCCGGCAACATCGCGGACGTGCTCGCACGGACAGCCGTCGTCGAAGGAGAGCACGCGAACTGGCCGCCGTCGGTCGACTCGAAGGACAGCCTTCGCCTCCAGTGGTGTCACGGCGCGCCCGGCGTCCTGATCCACGCGGCGGAGCACCTCGACGAGGACCTGCTGCTCGCCGGCGCGCAGCTCATCTGGGACGCAGGCCCGCTCGGCGACGAGAAAGGCTTCGGCCTCTGCCACGGCACGGCCGGCAACGGCTACGCGCTCTTGAGGACGTTCGAGCGCACGGGCGACGAGCTCTTGCTCGAGCGGGCCCGAGCGTTCGCCGTGCATGCGCTCGAGCAAGCCGATCGCATGCCCGCGCGCTACACGCTCTTCACCGGCGGCGTCGGCACAGCGCTCTTCGTCGCGGACTGCATCGACGCACGCACGGCGTTTCCGGTGCTCGAAGACCTCGCCTGACCGTCAGCGAACGCCCGGCATCAGCGTCGCAACCGGCTGGACACCCGCATACACGAACCGCGCCTGCTCGCCCGCGTACTCGAGGCCGCGGCACGGCGCGCCTGCGAACGCAGACAGCACGGATGCGTCGACGGACGACTTCGTCGCGTCGGCGTCGGTCCCGGGCGGGAACGCCGAGCGCAGCGTCGCGAGAGCGACGGACTCGGCCCGCTGTAGCTCAGCTCTCGAGCAGAGCGCACCCGATTCCGCGGACACCGGCACGGGCGACGTCGCCCGAGCAGCGGCGAGCGTCTTCTCGTGGAGGAGGAACGCGTCGTATGGAGCAAGGCCAGCGTCGTGCTCGACGAGGAATGTCGAGTGCGAGCCGCCGGAGAGGCGCTGGCCGTGCACGTACTCGGCCTTTCCGTTGTCGACCGAGCCCCGGCCGAGGATCGACCACTGGGTCGGATCGAGGTTGAGGTCGTCCGCGATCCCGCTGGCGATCGCCGTCGCGGCAAAGACGCCTACCGCGCCGACGACGAGCGCGGCGAAGCGGAGCCGGTGCCCACGACGGCGCGTCGTGCCGGCACGGCGGCTGAGCGCGACGAACAGATCGTCGCCGAGAGCCTGCAGGTCGGTCGTCATGTGACGGCTCCTTCCATGATGCGGGAGAGCGCGCCGAGCGCGCGGCTGACTTTGATCCGGGCGGCGAGCGGCGAGCAGCCGAGCGACCGCCCGACCTCGGCGTACGGAAGCTCGTCGAGCACGCGCAGCTCGACGGCGCGACGCTGCGCCGCGGGCAGCGTGCCGAGCGCGGCATGAAGCGCCGGCGCGATGCGTTCCGCGTCGATCCGCGCGCCTGCTTCCTCGATGCCGAGGTCGTAGTGCTGAAGCGGCATTCCGAGCCGCTCGCGGGCACGCGTCTCGACGCGTGACCGCTCGTAGTAGTCACGGAGGAGATTGCGGGCGATCCCGTAAAGCCACGGCAGGGCCGAGCCGCCGGACTCGTCGCGGAAGCGGCGGAGCGAGAGCGCCGCGCGCGCAAAGGTCTCGGCGGTGAGCTCGCTCGCCTCCTGCCCAGGCGCGCGCGCCCGTAGGAACGAGTCGATCGCCTGGGCGTGGCGGAGGTAGAGCTCCGCGAACGCGCGGGGATCGCGCCGGGCCGTCTCGATGAGCTGAGCGTCCGTCTTCATTGTGTCTCCGGCTTATCGGGCCGGCCCGCAGTTGTGTTTCACGAAACGTTTTCGCCGCTCGTGCTATTACCGGAGTGATGGGCGCGAGGTTCCTCTTCGCTCTCCCTCTCGTCGCGGTCGCCGCCGGCTGCGGCGGCTCCCACGCGGCCGAGCCGCCTCCGGCCACGCCCGGCTCCGGCAGTCTCGCCGCCCCCGTCCCGCATCTCAATCCGTACAAGGCCGCTGTCGCGTACGCGCGGTGCATGCGCGCGCACGGCGTGCCGCATCCCGATCCGGACGCGAACGGCGACTTCCACCTGACGCCCGCTCAGGACAAGGCAATGCACTCGGTGTCGCGCAAGCAGCACGAGGCCGCCGACGCGGCGTGCTTCCATCTCCTGAAGGGCACGGTCAGCACGCAGCCGCTCTCACGCGGCGCGCAGCGGGCTGCGCTCGTCCCGCTCGGCGAGGTCCGGCAGTGCATGCTCGGCTTCGGCTACCAGTTCGGCAAGCCGATCGTGAAGAACATGAGCCGGGGACGCGCGATGTTCGGCTTCCAGGCCACACCGCAACCGAAAAGCGCGACGGCGCGCGCGAAGATCTTGGACGCGGAGCATACGTGCGAGAAGCGGGTGAAGCTCGCGGCGAAGATCGACGCGATCATCAAGGCCGATCGAGGCGAGAACCGCTAGTAGTAGCCACCGCCCGTGCAAGGCGCGACCCAGCGGCCGCGAACGCGGCCGCCGTCGGGGGTTTTGCGCGGTTTCGGAAACCGCGCGAGCGGATCCCGAAACCTGCGCTAACTAGACGGTACGGCCCGAAACGCGGAGCTGGTTCTCCGCGTGCCGGATGCGCTGCTCGAGCTGCCAGCGGTCTGCGGTCGAATCGCCGGCGTCGAGCTTGGCGAGCTCGGCCTGCGCGTCGTCGAGCTGCTTCTGCGCCCGTGCGTCGTCGATCGCGTCGGCCTGCACGGCGTCGTCGACGAGCGCGATCGCGCGGTCCTCGAGCACCTGGAAGAAGCCAGGGCCGGTTGCGTACTCCTGGATGTTGCCGTCGCCCAGATGGACGCGCGTCGACCCGGCCTTGAGCATCGCGACGAGCGGCGCATGCCGAGCGAGCACGCCGATCTCACCGGCGGCACCGGGGACGATCAGCATCTCGGCGTCGCCCTCGAACGCAGCGCCTTCCGGCGTGACGACCGAGACCGAGAAGAGCGGGTGGTCGGCCACGCTAGGCCGCGGCCGGCTCGGCGTTCATCTGCTTCGCACGCTCCTGCGCCTGCTCGATCGCGCCGACCATGTAGAACGCCTGCTCGGGCAGGTCGTCGTGCTTGCCGTCGAGGATCTCCGTGAAGCCGCGGATCGTGTCCTCGAGCTTCACGTACTCGCCCGGCGTGCCGGTGAACACCTCGGCGGTGAAGAACGGCTGCGAGAGGTAGCGCTCGATCTTGCGTGCGCGCTGCACGACGAGCTTGTCCTCGTCGGAGAGCTCGTCGATGCCGAGGATCGCGATGATGTCCTGCAGGTCGCGGTAGCGCTGCAGCACCTCCTGCACGCGCGTCGCAGTGCGGTAATGCTCGGCCGAGACGATGCCCGGCTGCAACGCGCGGGACGTCGAGTCGAGCGGGTCGACCGCAGGGTAGATGCCCTTCTCGACGATCGCCCGCGAGAGCACGGTCGTCGCGTCGAGGTGGGCGAAGGTGTTCGCCGGGGCGGGGTCGGTGAGGTCGTCGGCCGGCACGTAGATCGCCTGCACCGA
>JANMQZ010000005.1:0-1543 GCA_031370755.1 Actinomycetes bacterium | reverse complement strand
CGAGCGTTTCGCGGCGACCCGTACGATCGAGCTGTAGATGGCGACAGCCTCGATCCTCACGATCGGCAACGAGCTCGTGTCGGGCGACGTGTCGAACACGAATGCGTCGTGGCTTGCGAAGCGGCTCGCTCCGCTCGGCGTCGAGACGCGTCTCATCGCCGCGGTGCCGGACGAGATCGAGGCGATCGCGGAGCTGATCCGCCGTGAGGCGCCGCTCGTAGACTTCTTCGTCGCGACCGGCGGTCTCGGTGGCACGCCGGACGATCTCACCCGCGAGGCGATCGCGCACACGTTCGGCGTCCCGCAGGAGGAGGTCACCGAGGTTGCCGCCGATCTGCGCGCCCGCTTCACGCGCGATCCCGAGTACGCGGCGCGCTGGGCGTTGCTACCGCGCGGCGCTCGGCCGCTGCCGAACCCGCTCGGCGGCGCGCCCGGCTTCGTGCTCGAAAACGTCTACGTGCTGCCGGGGCTGCCGTCGGAGATGGAGGCGATGTTCGACTCGGTCGCCGAGGAGTTTCGCGCGGGCAGCCCGATCGGCGCGTGGCGGCACACGTACCGTACGCGCGAGAGCGTGATCGCGCCGGCGCTCGTCGAGGTGGGGGAGCGCTGGCCGGGAGTCCTCGTCGGCTCGTACCCGACGTTCGGCTCCGACGGCCCGAGCGTCGAGGTGGTCGTGAAGTCGAGCGACGCCGGCGAGCTCGCCGCCGCGTCAGGCTGGCTCGCTCGCGCGCTCGAAGAGCGCAGCTGACGGCAGGTAGAACGCGGCGATCGCGAACGTGAGGAAGACGCTCGCGAGCGGGCTGAACACCGCGACGAGGAACGTGAGCGCGTAGATCGGCACGCCGGGGTTGAACGCCTTCGAGATCGCACGCAAGAGCGAGTCGGGCACGCCGTCGGCGGTGAGGCGCCGGCCGGTGCTCGCGTAGCGCCACCAGACGTTGTAGATCACCGACATCACGACGAACGTGGCGGCGTACGCGAACACGGCGTCCTGCTCTCCCGGTTTCTGCAGGTGCTGCGCGACGAGCTTCGTCGGGAAGGGGAGGAAGGCCACGATCATCAGGAGCAACAGGTTGAGGAACAGAAAGGTGCGGTCGACGCGCCCCACCGTCTCGATGCAGGTGTGGTGGTTCATCCAGATGATCCCGATCGTGACGAAGCTCGTCGCGTAGGCCAGGTAGGAGGGCCAGAGGTGGAGGAGCGCCGAGCCGAGGTCGTGGGAATCGGCGGAGGTGACGCTGAACTCGAGTACGAGCAGGGTCGCGGCGATCGCGAAGACGCCGTCGCTGAAGGTCTCGAGCCGGGTGGTGCCTGAGTCGCCCATGGGGTCCGGGGTAAGGTTGGCGCATGCGGTGGACGGCAGCAGCCCTGCTTCGCCCGATCACGTTCGTGCTCGCGATCGTCGCGGCCGTGCTCGTCGGCAACCGGACGGATTCGTTCTGGTACGGGTTCCTCGCCTGGTTCGTCGCGATGGGCGTGGGACGGGTGATCGGCGCCGTCGTGCGCGGGCGGCTCGACCGAGCGCTCTACAAGGCGATCTGGC
>JANMQZ010000315.1:0-2959 GCA_031370755.1 Actinomycetes bacterium | reverse complement strand
GCGTCGAGTTCGTCGTGCGCGAGGCCGATCCGTCGGACGCCGAGCAGTTGACGCGGCTCGCGGAGGCGGTGAGCGGCGAACCGGAGGGCTGGCTGATCTCGGCGAACGGCGAGTGGCGCAGCGCCGGCGACGAGCGGCGCTATCTGAAGGCGTTACGCCGCTACCCGAACGCTGCCGTCTTCGTCGCGGAGCGCAGCGACGGTGTGCTCATCGGCAGGTTGTCGCTTGCTCGCGACACGCATCCCGCGAGCGCGCATGTCGCCGATCTCGGGCTCATGGTCGCGAAGGATGCGCGCCGGGCCGGCGTTGGACGTGCGCTTCTCGAAGCGGCCGTCGACTGGGCGCGGAGCAGTGGAGTGCGAAAGCTCGAGCTCCACGTCTTTCCGTGGAACGAGCCGGCGATCCAGCTCTACGAGCGGTTCGGCTTCACGCGCGAGGGTTACCGGACGGCGCAGTACCGCCGTGCGACCGAGTATGTTGACGCGATCTTGATGGCGTACGACGTTACGTTGACGCAGCGGTAAACCGCTCGAAGCGCAACGCGAGTCGCTCCGGATCGGGGCGCCAGGCACGGCGCGACGGCAGCTCGATCTCCTGTTGATGAGCCGTCTTCAGTAGGTCCAACATCGGCCCGTCTTCGTCCTCGAGCAAACGCTGCGAGACATGCACGCGGTAGTCCGGCGCAACCCCAACGAGATTCTGATCGAACGCTCGGTGGTGAATCGAGCAGAGACTTAGACCGTTCTCGACGTGCGGCTCGCCGCGCTCTTCGAGGTCGCCGACGATGTGCGCCGCATCGAGCAAGCGGCTCTCCTTCAGCCGGCAGATCGTGCACTTGCTCGAGTACGCGACGAGGACGTGTCCGCGGAAGCGCGCCTGGTGTAGGCGGACACGTGCCTCGCGGACGCCGTATCGACGCTCGACCGGGTCTTCGAGCGGCGCAGGATCACGGTCGTCGAGCGGGCCGACCATCTGGCCCGGAGCAACAAGGACGCGGTGGGCGACCGGCTCATCCTGAACGACATAGCAGGGGTAGAGCGGCTTGTACCAGCCGGGCCGCGTCGCAACGAAGTACACCAACGGCACGCCGAGCGTGTGCGTCGCACGAAGCGCACGGTTGTCAGGTTGGTCAATCGGCCCCGAGCGATAGGCATACATGAATCCATCGGGAACTTCCTCGTCGTCGTACGGCGAGGCCGCGGACGTGTTGATCGACAGCGCAGCGGGCCCCTCCTGGGCGGCCGCGCGGTAGATCCCCTTTTGAGGCGAAAGAAAGGGAACACGCCGTCCGCGGAACGGGAAGCCTTGATCGAGGCCTTGGCGATAGGGAACGTCTTCGCCGAACTGCGCGCAGAGGACGTCGAGGGACGCAAAGCACGAGCTACGGAGCCCTTCGTCGCGCACGGCGCGATCGTACTCTTCAGCCTGCCGACGCAGCGAACGAGTCGTACGCGCGCTGCAACACGACTGCAAGGTCGTCGTTGCGCACCTTCAGCCCGCTCGGGCCGAGCCGCTTCAGCACGGCGCCGACCGGTAGCGGGCGGAGCGGGGGCGGTTCCGGCATCGGGCCGGCGCGCCACGGGCGCTCGTCGGTCGGATCGCCCAGCGCCTCGGTCACCGGATGCGGCGCGTCGTCCTCCGCCTGCTGCAATTCGAGCGCCTCCGGAACGCAACCGCGCCACTGCAGCAGCAGCGACGGATCCTCGTCGATCGCGAGCGCACCCGCATACGCGACGGCAGCGATGTGCTCGCACATCCCGCTGCTGTCGCACGTGCACGCGCGGCCGAGCTCGAACGCGCGCGGCACGAGCGGCTCGCTCCAGTCGACCGTCATCAGATGCTCGAGATGCACCGACTGGCGACGGCCGGCGATCGCCTCCTCTAGCGGGAAGTTGCCGCGCGCCGCGCGCACCATCGCCGTCCAGATGCGCGGCGGCACCGGCTCGGCGGTGAGCTTGACGGTGCAGCCGGTGATCTCCGCGGTGAGCGTGCCCTGTTTGACGTCGAGTTCGCCGACGCCGCTTTCACGCGCGAGCAGGCGCCCGCGCTCGGCGACCGCCGAGCCCTCGTCACGAACGACGGCGGTCGCAAAGAGACGCGCCCAAGCACCGCTGCCGATGCGCTCGCTCACGCCGCGTCCTCTGTCATCCAGTCCGGCGAGAGCGCGACGGCAGCGCGGATCGCGCCGATGTCCAGGCTGCCGAGCCAGTCCTCCGAGGCGCCGTGGATCACCTTCGCCGCGAGCTCGCGCTTCGACTCGAGCAGCGCATCGATCCGCTCTTCGAGCGTGCCGGTGCAGATGAGACTGTGCACGAAGACCGGCTTGCGCTGGCCGACGCGATGCACACGGTCGGTCGCCTGCTGCTCGACCGCCGGGTTCCACCAGCGGTCGAAGTGGAACACGTGGTTCGCGGCCGGCAGGTTGAGGCCGCGGCCGCCCGCCTTGATCGAGATCACGAGCACCGACGGGCCGTCGGGCAGCTCGAACGCCGCGAGCACCTCTTCGCGCTGCCGCGCCGTCAAGCGGCCGTGGAAGAAGCCGACCTCCACGCCGAGCCGGTCGTGCAGGTACGGCACGAGCCGGTCGAAGCCCGGGTACTGCGTGAAGACGAGCGCCTTGTCGCCCGCCGGCACCTGCTCGAGCAGCTCGACGAGCCGGTCGAGCTTGCCGCTCCGGCCCTCGAGCGGCTGGCCCGTCGCGAGCAGGAGCTCCGGGTGATTGCACACCCGCTTCAACTGGCTCAGCATCGCGAGCACCGAGCCGCGCTGCCCGAAGCTGCCCTGCTGCTCCTCGACGCGCGGCATCCACCGATCGACGGTCGCCTGGTAGAGGCTCGCCTGCTCGACCGTCAGCTTGCAGTAGTCCTTGCCGATCGTGATCGGCGGCAGCTCGAGCTCGACCTCCGGGTCGTCCTTCGCGCGCCGCAGGACGAACGGCCGCACGATGCCGCGCAACCGT
>JANMQZ010000291.1:0-10304 GCA_031370755.1 Actinomycetes bacterium | reverse complement strand
CTCGACGACACGAACATCGGCCGCTTCGTCGAGCTGCTGCGCAGCTACTCCGACCGCGCGCAGTTCGTCGTCATTACCCACCAGAAGCGCACGATGGAAGCCGCCGACGTGCTCTACGGCGTCACGATGGGCGGCGACGGCATCTCGCAGATCGTCTCGCGGCGTCTGCCGCGCGAAGAAGCAGAAGCCGTCTCGGCCGCGTAGCTACGCTCACGCGCGATGGCGCGGAGCTGGGCTCAACTTCTCGGCGAGGCCGATGCGGCTCCCGAGCGGGAAGAGCAGCAGTCCGGGATGTTCTCGCGGCTCCGCGACTCGCTCTCGAAGTCGCGGCGCGCGCTCGTCGGCGAGATCGCGGCTGCGGCGTTCGATCCGGGGAACGCGGCCGACTGGGAGCGGCTCGAGGAGGCGCTGATCATGGGCGACGTCGGCGTGCCCGCGACCGCGGAGCTCGTGCGGCGGCTCGAGGCGCGCGGCGAGCTCGGCGACCTGAACGCAGCGCTCGCGGAGGAGGTCGCGTCGCTCTTCGGCGAGCCGCCGGTCCTGCACGTCGACGGGACGCCGAGCGTCATCCTCGTCGTCGGCGTCAACGGCACCGGCAAGACGACGACGATCGGCAAGCTCGCGTCGAAGCTCGCGGAGCACGGCCACTCGGTCGTCGTCGCCGCGGCCGACACCTTCCGCGCGGCCGCGGAGGAACAGCTCGAGATCTGGGCGACGCGCGCAGGCGCCGACTTCGTCGGCTCCGAGCGCGGCGGCGACCCTGCCGCGGTCGCGTACGACGCGATCGAAGCGGCGCAGGCGCGCGGGCGCGACGTCGTGATCGTCGACACCGCCGGCCGCCTCCACACGCAGGTGAACTTGATGGAGGAGCTCGCGAAGGTTCGGCGCGTGATCGAGGGCAAGCTGCCGGGTGCGCCGCACGAGACGCTGCTCGTCGTCGACGCGACGACGGGGCAGAACGGCCTCCAGCAGGCGAAGCTCTTCGGCGAGACCGCCGGCGTCACCGGTGTCGCGCTGACGAAGCTCGACGGCTCCGCGAAGGGCGGCGTCGCCATCCCGATCGCCTACGAGCTCGGCCTGCCGGTGAAGCTGATCGGCGTGGGGGAGCAGCTCGACGACCTGCGCCCGTTCGACGCGCTCGACTTCGCGCGTGCGCTCGTCTCCGGCTAGCCCGGTGGAACCAGCGTCGCCGCGTACTCGATGATGTTGCCGGGGTTGACCACGCGGATCGTCGCCGAGTACTCGATGCGGACGTTCACGTGCTTTCCCGCCGGCCAGCGCGTCTTCCTCAACGCGTTGTCGAGCGCGTAGCGGAACCCTTCCTCGTGCGTGACCGGGGTCGCCTTCGTGACCGCATACGTGCCCGTCACGGAGCGGAGCCTCTTTGTCGCCATCTCGCCTCCAGTGGTTGTGGAAGAGCGACGTTATCGCGGCGTGCGTGTTGCGGCCAGCGCGCGGAGTTGCGCGGCGGCCGCGACATTGCCCTTGCGCTCATACAGCTCGAGCGCCTCGACCGGCTCCTCGTCGAGAATCGCGGCCCGCAGCGCGAGCGCCTCCGCCCTGAACCAGAGGTCGTCCGTGTGCGCGATGGCGTCGAATGCTTCCTGCGTGAGCTCGAGCGCGTTGTCCCGGCGCCCTTGAGCTTCAGCGAGGCGCGCCTCCGCCAGGCGCAACGGCACGAACGCCGCCAGGTCATGTTGGTCGACGTGCTCGTGGGCGATAGTCAGCCAGGCTTCGGCCTCGTGGCTGCGGCCCTGCTGAACCGTGAGCGAGGCGAGCCCGGCGGCCTCGATCGCGGCAAGCCGCAGCGAGCCTGCGTCGCTGAAGACCCGGTAGGCACGTTCGAGCTCGCGCTCGGCGGCCGGCAGGTCGCCTGCGAGCTGCTCGGCGCTCGCCGCCAGCTCCGCGAGCCCTTGCCTCGGGAGCGTGAGACCCCGCTCGTCGTAGATCGCGGCCGCCACTGCGATCAGCGCGCGCGCTTCCGCGAACGAGCCCTGCATCGCCTCGAGCAAGGCGAGCGAGCTCGAGACCGCGGCAGTCACCGGCGGCGTCGGCTCGAGGCCTGCGAGCAGCTCCCGGCACTGACGCGCTGCCTCGGCAGCCGGCTCCGGGCCCCACAGGAGCGCGCTGGACATCGCGTCGGCGAGCGATGCGTCTTCGCCGCTGTCGCCGGCGTGGCGAGCGTGCTCGAGGGCCCGCGTCGCCTGCAGCACGGCATCCTCGAATCGCCAGTCGGTCAGCGAGATGAACGCGAGGCGACGCCAGACCCGCGAGAGGCCGACGTCGTCGCCGAGCTCGTCGAAGATGCGCAATGCCTCTGCCGTGACCTCGGCCAAGTCGGACCGGTCGCCCTCGTGGATTACGCGCCGCGCGCCACGGTCGAGGCGTGCGTACCACTCTTCTTTCAGGTTGCCCGTGTCGTGAGCGTGCGCGATCGCCTCCTCGGTCGTCGCGTTCGCACCCGAAACATCGCCCGTGCGCCAGCGGGCCGCACCGAGCTCGCGCAGGAGCGTCGCGCGCTCGTTCGGGAGCTGGGCGAGAGCCAGCCCACGTTCGAGCAGATTGACGGCCGCCGGCATGTCCTCACGGCCGAAGGCGCGTCGTCCCGCGACGGCGAGCAACCGGGCGGCGCGGTCTGCCGTGGCGTCGTCGTGCAGACCGAGGTCGACGCGGCACAGATACGCCCGCTCGAGGTGGTAGCCGACGAGCTCGTCCTCGCCCGAGTGTGCCCCGAGCCAGCCCGCAAAGTGCTCGTGCAAGGCAGCGCGCCTCTCCTTCGGAATCTCGGCGTACGCGGCGTCGCGGATGAGAGCGTGTCGGAACCGAAAGCCGTCGTCGCCCGCGATCGCAGACTGCCGTGGCCGCACGAGCTCCTTGCGGACAAGCGAGAGAAGCGTCGCGCTCACGAGCGGGCGCGCGTCGTCGGACGAGAGGTCTGCGACGGCGCCGCGCGAGAACTCGCGACCGGCGACGGCGGCGCGCTCCAGGAGCGCACGCTCGAGCGGGTCGAGCTGGTCGAGCCGCGCGGCGAGCAGCGCCTGAATCGTCGGCGGCACGGTCGCCTCTCCGGTCTCGGCGAGCATCGCGACCATCTGCTCCAGGAAGAGCGGATTGCCTTCGGCAGCTTCCGCGATCGCCGCCAGTGACTCCGGCGGCACCGGCCACTCGGCGGAGAGCTCGTCGAGGAGCTCTTCCGACTCCGCCTCCGTCAGCGGCTCGAGCGTCACCGAGCCGCCGCCCCAGCGCGGCCGTGCGTCGAGCAGCTCCTGCCGTGCGAGGCACATGAGGAGAATCGGCGCGTCGCTCCAGCCCGACACATATTCGAGGAGGTCGAGGAATGTCGGCTGGGCCCAGTGGACGTCCTCGACGCACACGACGAGCGGACGTGCGCGGGCGAGCGTCTCAAGGACGCGCCTGAAGGCCCAGAACGTCTCGCCGGTCGACTGCGGCGCGCCCGAGCCCATGGCGCTCCAGATCCGTTCCGCGATCAACCTCCCGTCGGGCTCCGCTCCGACCGCTTCGACGATCGCATCTTCGCCTCCGGCCGAACGAACGAGCTCGGCGAGCGGCAAAAACGTGAGGCCGTCGCCGTACGGGAGGCAGCGGGTCGTCAGCACTCCGGCCTCGCCGGCTGCCTCGCCGAGCAACTCTCGTGCAAGACGGGACTTGCCGATCCCGGCGCCGCCGTACACGGTTACGAGCCGGCACGATCGGTCGCGAGCCGCGGCTGCCAGCTCATCGCGCAGATAGGCGAGCTCGCGTGTCCGGCCCACGAGGGGAGCGTCGAGCCGGCGTGCGATTGACGCGGCGCCTGCGATCGCCCCCACGACCCGCCACGCCTCGATGGGCCGCTCCTTGCCCTTCCCCACGACGGCCGTGATGCGTTCGAGCACCGCGGCGTTCTCGACGAGCCGGCGCGTCGTCTCGCCGATCAGGATCTCGTTCGCGGCCGCCGCCTGCTCGAGCCGCTTCGCCGTGTTGACCGCGTCACCCGTGACGAGCGTCGTCGTGCCGTCGCCCGCCACCACCTCGCCGCTGTTGACGCCGATGCGGATCGCGAGCTGCGGACGATCTTCGTTCGCGAGAGCCTTGTTCAGCCGCGCCAGCGTCTCGCGCATCTCGAGCGCCGCGCGTACCGCACGCAAGGCGTCGTCCTCGTGCACGTGCGGGACGCCGAACACCGCCATGACTGCGTCCCCGATGAACTTCTCCACTGTGCCCCCGTGCAGCTCGACCGGCGTACGCATCGCCTCGTACCAGCGCCCGAGGAGCGAGCGAAGCGACTCCGGGTCGAGATGCTCACCGAGCTCTGTCGATTCCGCGAGGTCGCAGAAGAGCACGGTGACTGTCTTGCGGGTGGCGCTGGCGGCGACGGCCATCCTCCACAGTGTTGCGCCACGAGGCGAAAGTGGCAAAGTCGTGGCGAAGTACACTGGCGCCCGGTGTTCGACGCCCTCGCAGACAAGCTTCAGAGCGCGCTCGGCGACCTCAAAGGGCGCGGGACGCTCGACGACGAGACGATCGCGCGCGCGACGCGTGAGGTCCGGCTCGCGCTGCTCGAGGCCGACGTCAACTTCGAGGTCGTCAAGCAGTTCGTGGAGCAGGTGCGCGAACGTGCGCTCGGCGTCGACGTCCAGAAGAGCCTGACGCCGGGCCAGCAGGTCGTGAAGATCGTGCACGAGGAGCTGACCGAGCTGATGGGCTCCGGCTCGTCGCAGATCGCGTTTTCGCCGCGGCCGCCGACGACGATCCTGCTCGCGGGGCTCCAGGGCTCGGGCAAGACGACGACCGCGGGCAAGCTCGCGCTGCTGCTGAAGAACGACGGGCGTAAGCCGGCACTCGTCGCTGCCGATCTCCAGCGCCCGGCTGCGATCGACCAGCTGATCCAGCTCGGTGCGCAGGTCGACGTCCCCGTGTACGCGGACGAGCGCAGCGATCCCGTTCGCGCGGTGCGCGACGGCATCGAGCGCGCGAAGGCCGACGGCCGCGACGTCGTCATCCTCGATACGGCGGGACGCCTGCACGTCGACGAGCCGTTGATGGAGGAGCTCGCGGCGGTGCGCCGCGAGGCGAAGCCGACGAACGTGCTGCTCGTCCTCGACGCGATGACGGGCCAGGAAGCGGTCAAGGTCGCGCAGGCGTTCCAGGAGCGCATCGACTTCGACGGTGTCGTGATGACGAAGCTCGACGGCGACGCGCGCGGCGGCGCGGCGCTCTCGGTCAAGGCGGTCACCGGCAAGCCGATCAAGCTCGCGTCCGTCGGCGAGAAGCTCGACGCGCTCGAGTGGTTCCACCCCGACCGCATGGCCGGGCGCATCCTCGGGATGGGCGACGTGCTCACGCTGATCGAGCGCGCGGAGGCGGCGGTCGAGGACGACGAGAAGGAAGAGCTCGAGCGCCGCGTGATGCAGGGCGAGTTCTCCTTCGACGACTTCTTGAAGAGCTACAAGATGCTGCGCCGCATGGGCCCGCTGCAGGGCGTCCTGAAGATGATCCCGGGCCTCGGCAAGCAACTCGAGGGGCTCGACCAGGTCGACGAGAAGCAGCTCGGCCAGGTGGAGGCCATCATCCTCTCGATGACCCCGCACGAGCGGCGGGTGCCGCACGTGATCGACGGCTCCCGCCGGCAGCGGATCGCCGCCGGCTCGGGCACCTCCGTCCAGCAGGTGAACCAGCTGATCGAGGGCCGCAAGCAGATGGCCAAGATGATGAAGGCCATGGGGTCGGGCAAAATGCCCGCCTTGCCGGGCGCTTCAGGCACCATGCCGGGGCCGCCGAGCGGAAAGCCCCGCCCGAGCGCGACCCGGAAGTCCGGAAGCAAGCGGAAAAAGAAAGCGAAGAGGTAATCGAATGGCAGTGAAGTTGAGGCTCACACGGGTGGGCTCGAAGAAGAACCCGATCTACCGCATCGTCGCGGCCGACTCGCGCTCGCCGCGCGACGGCAAGTTCATCGAGATCATCGGGCGCTACAACCCGCAGCACGAGCCGTCCCTCATCGAGGTCGACGAGGAGAAGGCGAAGAAGTGGCTCTCGAACGGCGCGCAGCCGAGCGACACCGTCGCCAAGCTGCTGAAGATCAAGGGCATCTCGAGGTAGTGCAGGAGCTGCTCGCGGAGCTCGCGCGGCGGCTCGTCGACGAGCCGGACGCCGTGCGCGTCGAGCAGGAGGAGGGCGAGGACGGCTCGCTCGTCTTCCGGCTGCACGTCGCCGAGGACGACGTCGGCAAGGTGATCGGCCGGCAGGGACGCATTGCGCGCGCACTGCGCACGGTCGTGCGCGCGGGCGGGCCCCATGCGGGGCAGCGCCTGCAGCTCGAAATCGTCGGTTGATGCGCATCGCGACGCTCTACGACGTGCACGGGAACCTGCCGGCACTCGAAGCGGTGCTCGCAGAGATCCCGGCTGACGCGACGATCGTCGTCGGCGGAGACGTCGTCATGGGCGGGGCGCATCCGTCCGAGACGCTCGAGCGGCTGCGCGGCCTGGGCGACCGCGTCGTCTGGATTCGCGGCAACGTCGACCGGGAGCTGAAGCCGGGCGAGCCTGGCCTGGCACCGGCCGGACTGCTGGACGCGACGCGCGCAGCGCTGACCGATGAGCAGATCGAGTTTCTCTACGAACGGCCGCCGACGGCGCAGATCGACCGGGTGCTGTTCTGTCATGCAACGCCGCGGAACGACGTCGACATCTTCACCGAGCGCACGCCGGAGGAGCGGCTCGTGGAGATCTTCGCCGCCGTCGACGCCGATGTCGTCGTCTGCGGTCACACGCACATGCAGTTCGAGCGCAGCATCGCGGGCAAGCGGGTGATCAACTCGGGCAGCGTTGGGATGCCCTACGAGAACGAGCCCGGTGCGTACTGGACGCTCGACCTCGAGCACCGCCGTACGGACTACGAAGGCGCCTCTCCATCGGAGCGCAGCCGCGACGAGGTCCTCGCGCAGTTCACCGAACATGGCCTCTGACCTCGTGCCGATCGGCCGCGTCGGGCGGCCGCACGGCCTCGACGGGTCGTTCTTCGTCGAGGGCCCGAGCGATCGCCCGGGCGCCTTCGCGGTCGGCGCCGTCGTCTTCGCGAACGGCGAGCCGCTGAAGATCGTGTCCTCGAAGCATGGCTCGCAGAAGAGACCCGTGATCCGGCTCGAACGGCGCGTCGATCGCGGCGCCGAGCTCGCCGTCCCGCGCGAGTCGCTGCCGCCGCTCGGGGAGGACGAGTACTACTCGTTCCAGCTCGTCGGGCTCGCCGTGGAGGAGGAGGGAGGCCGGGTGCTCGGCCGCGTCCGGGACGTGCTCGACTACCCTGCGAACGACGTTCTCGAGCTCGATACGGGCCTGTCGCTGCCGCTCGTCGAGGCTTGCGTGCGGAAGGTGGACCTCGAGAGCGGCCGAATCGTCGTAGCGCAGGGCTTCGCAGACTCCCCATGAGAATCGACGTCTTCACTCTCGTCCCGCACGCCTTTGCCTGGCTCACCGAGCAGCGGCCTCTTTCGGCCGTGCTCGGCACGACGCTCGAGCTGCGTCTCTTCAACTACCGCGAGTCGACGCCGCTGCGCGCCGGCCAGGTCGACGACGAGCCGTACGGCGGCGGCGCCGGCATGGTGCTGCGCGTGGACGTCGTCGCTGCAGCGCTCGAAGCCGTGTACGGCGACGCGTTGCCGAAGCGGGTGATCGCGTTGTCACCGCAGGGCCGGCCGCTGACGCAGGCGATCGTCGAGGAGCTCGCGGCC
Organism: Actinomycetes bacterium; assembly: GCA_031370755.1. Lineage (GTDB taxonomy): Bacteria > Actinomycetota > Thermoleophilia > Gaiellales > Gaiellaceae > Palsa-739. The sequence continues at coordinate 2,578 of JANMQZ010000291.1, read as the reverse complement.
GAGGACGAGCTGACGTTGCTCTCCGCCCGGTTTGAGGGCTTCGACGAGCGCATCGTCTCGCATCTCGCGACTGACGCGATCTCGATCGGCCCGTACGTGCTCTCGAACGGCGACCTGCCGGCGATGGTGCTGCTCGACGCGGTTGCGCGGCGGCTACCCGGTGCGCTCGCGGAGGGCTCCGGCGAGCTCGAGAGCTTCTCGGAGGAGCTCGGCGGCGGGCTCGAGTACCCGCACTACACGCGGCCGGCCGAGTTCCGGGGCTGGACAGTGCCCGAGATCCTTCTCTCCGGCGACCACGCGAAGATCGAGGCCTGGCGGCGGGAGCAGGTGCGATGAAGGATCCGCTCGGCCGTCTCTTCCCCGGCTTGCCGCGCGGCGCGCGCGTCGTCCTCGACTGGGTCTTCACGATCGCAGGCGCGATCCTCATCGTCTTTGCGCTCAAGGCGTGGGTCGTCAACCCGTACCGGATCCCGTCGTCGTCGATGGAGCCGACGCTGCACTGCGCGAAGCCCGCGCCCGGCTGCGAGACGCGCTTCAGCGATCGCGTGCTCGCGAACCGTTTCATCTTCCACTTCCGCGACCCGAAGCGCGGCGAGATCATCGTCTTCAAGACGCCGCCCGAGGCGGAGGTGCGCTGCGGCGCGGGCGGCACGTTCGTGAAGCGACTGATCGGGCTGCCGGGGGACGTCGTGAGCGAGCGCGACGGCTACGTCTACATCAACGGGCAGCGGCTTGACGAGTCGTACATCAAGCCCGACCGCCGCGACAGCGAGCCGCCGCGGACGTGGCCGAAGATCGCTCCCGACCACTACTTCTTCATGGGGGACAACCGCCGCCAGTCGTGCGACTCCCGCTCCTGGGGGACGGTGCCCCGGAAGAACTTGATCGGCGAGGTCTTCTTCGTCTACTGGCCGCCGAATAGGCTGGGCTTTCGCTAACCTGGCCCTTCGGTCCTCTCCCCAACGATGTGGGCCACCCTCTTATGAGCAACGTCATCGAATCGATCGAGCGCGCCCAGCTGCGCAAGGTGCCCCGGTTCAAGGCCGGCGACACGGTTCGAGTCCATTTCCAGGTGATCGAGGGCGCACGCCGCCGTGTCCAGGTCTACGAGGGCATCGTCATCAAGCGCCAGGGCTCGGGCGCCCGCGAGACGTTCACCGTCCGCAAGCAGTCGTTCGGCGTCGGGGTGGAGCGGACGTTCCCCCTGCACTCGCCGAAGATCGAGAAGATCGAGCTCCAGGCCGTCGGCGACGTGAACCGCGCGAAGCTCTACTACCTCCGCGGCCGCGTTGGCAAGAAGGCCCGCGTCCGCGAGAAGCGCTACGGGCACGGCTCCGCGGCCGATCTCGCGGCCCAGGAGGCCGCGGCGGACGCGGCCGAGGCCGTCGACGCAGAGGCACCCGCGGCTGCAGAGGCCGAGGCGCCCGAGGCGGAGGCCGTCGAGGCCGACGCTCCGGAAGGCGAGCCCGAGAAGGCCGCCGCTCCCGCAGCCGAATAGCTGCCGGCTGACCCCTTCGCTAGGCTCGGCCGCAGATGAAGCGGACCGGGCAGAAGCTCCTCACGTTCGACCGCAAGCTCGGGGCGCGCTTCGTCGCCGGCACCGACGAGGCCGGTCGCGGCTCACTCGCAGGCCCGCTCGTCGTCGCTGGCGTGCTCCTCGACTACGCGTGCCTGAAGGAGCACAGGGTGCGGCCGCTCACGTATCTGAACGACTCGAAGCAGTGCACCGCGGAGCAGCGGGAAGCGCTCTACCACGCCGTCCTCGGCTGCGCGGAGCAGGTGGCGGTCCGAGTCATCCCGCCGGGTGACATCGACCGTAACGGGTTGCACCGCTCGAACCTCGCGGGCCTGCGCGCAATGCTGCACGCGCTGACGCCGCCGGCGGAAGCATGTCTCGTCGACGGGTTCCGTCTTGGGCCGTCCGCGCCCGAGCACACTGCGATCGTCGACGGCGACACGAAGAGCGCGGCGATCGCAGCGGCGTCGATCATCGCGAAGGTGACGCGCGACCGGCTGATGCGCAGGCTCGACGCGCTCTATCCGGCGTACGGGTTCGCGCAGCACGTCGGCTACATCACGCCGGGACATTCCGCCGTCGTTCGCGAGCGGGGCCCGTCGGCCGTGCACCGCCTGAGCTTTCAGGCGCTCTGCTACCGCTGAGGTGAACAGCGCGGAGCGCCGAGCGGCGCGCTGGTATCGCCTGCGCGGCTGGCGCATCCTCGGCGCGAACGTGTGGGCGGGCGGAAACGAGGTCGACCTGATCGTGCGGCGCGGTCGCGTGCTTCGCTTCGTCGAGGTCAAAGAGAAGCGCGGCCCCGCGTACGGCGATCCGCGCGAAGCCGTTACCGAGGAGAAGCAGCGGCGCGTCCGTCGCGCCGCGGCCGCGTGGCTCGCGGCGCATCCGGAACTGTCGCGCCTGCAGCCGGGCTTCGACGTCGTCGCGGTGCGCGAGGGGCGGCTCGAGCGGCTCGGCGACGCGTTCTAGGAGGGTCTGGCGTGACGGTGCTCGTTGCAGGGGTGCGATGGGCGTCGCGATGCAAGGACGCAGGGAGCGCCGCTAGTGAACTAGCGGCGCGAC
>JANMQZ010000289.1:0-5062 GCA_031370755.1 Actinomycetes bacterium | reverse complement strand
CGCGAAAGCCCGCGCCCTGATCGAGGCGAGCCTCGACCGGCTCGGCGTCTGCAACCGCCTCAATCTGCTGCTCGTCGACCGTCAGGCCCAGGTGGAGTTCGCCGACGTGCTCGCGCGCCTCGAGATCGCGGTTCGCGAGCCCAACAGGATCGGGCACGAGTGGGCAAACGACGCCGAGCGCATCGCCTCGGTCACGGTGCGCACCGTCGACTCGCTCGACGAGGCCGTGGCGCTCGCGAACGCCGAGACGAGCGGACTTGCGGCGGCGATCGTCACCGAGGACGAGGCCGCTGCCCGCCGGTTCCTCGACACGTATCGCGGTACCGCCGCGTTCTGGAACGCGTCGACGCGGTTCACCGACGGCTTCGCGCTCACCGGCTCGCCCGAGACGGGCATCAACGTCGACCGTGTGCCGGGACCGCGCGGCCCGGTGACGTATCGCGATCTCTACCTGCGCCAGTACCGCGTCGTCGGCGACGGAACACAGTCGCGGTGAAGCGCCCACTGGTCGTCAAGCTCGGATCGAGCCTCGTCGTCGACGAGCGCGGCCGGCCGCGGCGGACGCTGCTCCGCGACCGCGCGGCCGAGATCGCGGCGATCGTCGAGGAAGGCACGCCGGTGTGCATCGTCTCGTCCGGTGCGATCGCGCTCGGGCTGCAACGGCTCGACCTGGCGCGGCGGCCGACGAGCCTGCCGCGCCTCCAAGCCGCCTCGGCGCTCGGACAGGCGGCGCTGCAGCGTGCGTGGCAGGACGCACTCGGCCCGCACGGGCTCGACGCGGCGCAGATCCTGCTGACGAGCGCCGAGATCGCGGAGCGGCGCGCGTACGTGAACGTGCGCAACACGCTCGCGGCGCTCTTCGCGCTCGGCAGCGTGCCGGTCGTGAACGAGAACGACGCAACGGCGACCGACGAGATCAGCTTCGGCGACAACGACGCACTCGCGGCGCAGGTCGCGGTGCTCGTGAACGCGCGGCTGCTCGTGCTTTTGACCTCCGTGCCCGGTGTGCTGCGCGAAGGGGTGCTCGTCGAGGACGGCGCGTCGGCGCGGAGCGTCGACTTCGGGCCGGGGAGCGCCGTCGGCAGAGGCGGAATGGAGAGCAAGATCGCCGCAGCCGAGCTCGCTGCGGGAGCAGGCATCCCGACGGTGATCGCCGACGGCGCAGCGCCCGGGATCCTCGCCGAGACGCTCGCGGGCCGCGCGCGGGGGACGCGCTTCGCGGCGGCCGAGCCGGCGTCCGCGTTCAAGCTCTGGCTCCGCCACGGCAAGCGGGTCGCCGGCCGGATCCACGTCGACGCCGGTGCCCGGGCAGCGGTCGTCGACGCGGGGGCGAGCCTCCTCGCGGTCGGCGTGACCGCCGCCGACGGCGGCTTCCGGGCGGGCGACGGCGTCGAGCTCGTCGGGCCGGACGGCGACGTATTCGCACGCGGAATCGCGTCCGTCGACGCGGCCGATCTCGACAAAAGGCCTGCAAATGTGGAGGCTGTGCACCGCGACCGCCTCGTCGTCGGCCCCTAACCGGACAATACGCTTTCCTAAATGAAGTAATGGCACGTAGCCTCGGACAGGATGGCCGCCGCGCCCACCTGGGAATCCGTCTACGAGCGGAACTCCGTCGAGCGAATCAAGCGCGACAAGCCGCCGCTCGGCATCAGGGAGGAGCTGCCGGCCCTCATCGCGGCCGGGTACGAGCGCATGCCGGAGGAGGACATCGTCCGCCTCCAGTGGTGGGGCCTCTACCACGACAAGCCGAAGCTCGGCACCTTCATGCTGCGCGTGAAGATCGCGAGCGGGATCCTCGAGCCGGCGAAGCTACGCGCGATCGGCGAGGTTGCGAACCGGTACGGCCGCGGCGACGCCGAGCTGACGACGCGGCAGTGCATCCAGCTGCACTGGCTCGAGCTCTCGGCGCTGCCCGATGTGTTCGCCGACCTCGAGGCGGCCGGGATCACGAGCGCGGGCGGCTGCGGCGACACCGTGCGGAACATCACCGGCTGCCCGGTCTCCGGTCTCGCCGCTGACGAGCTCTTCGACGCGACGCCGGTCGTCGAGAGCGCGACCGCCGAGTTCTACGGCAATCCCGCGTGGGCGAACCTCCCGCGCAAGCACAAGTACTCGATCGCGAGCTGCGCCGACCGCTGCAACGCGCCCGAGATCAACTGCGTGTCGCTCGTCGGTGTCGTGCACGAGGGGCGCGAGGGCTTCGCCGTGCAGGTCGGCGGCGGTCTCGCGTCGGTTCCCCGCATCGCGCGCGACCTCGGCGTGTTCGTGCCGGTCGAGGGCGCCAACGAGATCCTCGGCGCGGTCACGACTGTGTGGAGCGAAGACCTGAAGTACCGCATGTCACGCGTGAAGGCGCGGCTCAAGTTCATGGTCGACGACATCGGCGTCGAGGGGATGCTCGAGCGTGTCGAGGCGAAGCTTGGGCGCACGCTCGAGCGGTTCGAGCTGCCGCCCATCGACGTGCAGCCGTCGGCACACATCGGCGTGCACGCGCAGAAGCAGGAGGGGCTGTCGTACATCGGCGTTCCGGTGCAGCTCGGTCTCACGACCGGCGACCAGCTGATCGCCGTCGCCGATCTCGTCGAGTCCTTCGGCGGCGACATCCGCCTGACCCGCCAGCAGAACCTGATCGTGACCGGCGTCTCCGACGTCGCGGGCACGCTCGAGCAGCTCGACGCGCTCGGCCTGCCGCTCGAGACGAACGAGATCTGGGCCAACTCGATTGCCTGCACAGGCGAGCCGCACTGCAACTTCTCCGTCGGCGAGACGAAGGATCGCCTGCGCGACCTCGTCGACCATCTCGAGACGACGTTCGGCGAGCAGGTCTCCGAGTTGCGCCTGCACCTCGACGGCTGCCCGCACGCGTGCGCGCAGCACTGGGTCGGCGATCTCGGCTTCCAGGCGACGACCGGCAAGGACGCCGACGGCAACCGCATCTCTGCGTACGACAACTTCCCGCGCGGCTCGCTCGGGCCGGTGCCGCAGATCGGCGGCTCGCTCTTCCGGCGCGTCGCGAGCGAGCGGCTCGAGGGTGCCGTCGAGGGCCTCGTGCGCGGCTGGCTCGCGCAGCGCGCCGACGGCGAGACGTTCACGGCGTTCCAGCGCCGCCTGTCCGACGACGAGCTCGGCGCCCTCGCGGGCCTCGAGCCCGCGAAGAAACGAGTACGAGAGGAGGCAGCGGCATGAGTACCTACGAGCTGTTGGATGAGCTCGAAGCCGGCGAATTGTCGATCCGGTTCGAGGGCGAAGAGCCGCAGACGCTTCTCGAATGGGCGATCGAGGAGTTCAGCCCACGTCTCGCGATCTCGGCGGCATTCCAGGCCGACGACGTCGCGCTCATCGACATGGCGTACGGGATCGATCCGAACGTGCGCATCTTCACGGTCGATACCGGTCGCTTGCCGCGCGAGACGCACGAGCTGATCGACGCGCTGCGCGCGAAGTATCCCGGCCTGAACCTGCATGTGCTCGAGCCCGATCCGGCGCAGGTGGCGCGCATGGTCTCGCGCAAGGGTCTCGACCTGATGACGGAGTCGGTCGAGAACCGCCTGCTCTGCTGCAACGTGCGCAAGGTGCAGCCGCTGACGAAGCACCTCGACGGCCTCGATGCGTGGGTAACCGGTCTGCGCCGCGACCAGTGGGCGACCCGAACGAATATCCGCAAGGTCGAGATCGACCACGACCACGGCGCGATCGTCAAGCTGAATCCGCTCGCGGAATGGACGAAGCGCGAAGTGTGGGCGTACCTCGGCGAGCACAACGTGCCGGTGCACGGGCTCTACGCGCAGGGCTATACGTCGATCGGCTGCGCGCCGTGCACGCGCGCAATCGGCGAAGGCGAGGACGACCGCGCCGGCCGCTGGTGGTGGGAGACGAACGCCCCGAAGGAGTGCGGCATGCACTGCTCGATCGAGCACGGCGGCTTCGAGCACGAGCTGCACGCGATCCTCGGCAAGGACTCGCACGAATGATCGCGTTGAGAGGGGACGCCGCCGAGGTCGCGCTCGGCGAGGCGCAGGCAGTGCTCGCGCTCGTGCAGGACGACGAGCGGCGCGGGCGCCTCGCGGACCTTGTCGCCGCGGTGCAGGACGGCGAGCTCGGCGAGGACGAGGCGCAGGCGCTCGAGGAGCTGATCGAGCTCGGGCTCTCGAGCGGCCGGATCCGCGGCATCTACGGGCCCGAAGGGGAACAGGCTGCGTTGAAGACGTTCCGCCGGCTCCCCGGCGGGCGTGCGCTCTCCGACAGCTCCGCCGAGGTGACCGGCGCGCTCGCCGCGCTCGAGGGCAAGACGCTCGAGCAGGCGAAAGTGCAGGCCACCGGCCCCGGCTCGTTCCTCGTCACGCTCGGCGTCGAAGGGCTCGAGCTCTCCGTCCGCCTCGACCGCGCCGGCGCGCGCATCCACTCGGTCGGTGTCTGACCACTACATCGCATGCCTCGACCTGAAAGGGCTTCGCTGCCTCGTCGTCGGGCGCGGAGCGATGGCCGAGGAGAAGGTCGAAGGCCTGCGCGCCTGCGGAGCGGACGTGGTCGTCGCTGAGGAGTACGAACCGGCGCTGCTCGACGACGTCTGGCTCGTCGTCGTCACGAACGGCGACGGCGAGCGGATCTTCGCGGACGCGAACGCGCGCCGGATCTTCTGCAACGTCGCCGACGTGCCGCACCTCTGCTCGTTCATCCTCCCGGCCCTGCACCGGCGCGGGCCGATCACGGTCGCCGTCTCGACCGCAGGCGCGTCGCCCGCGCTCGCACAGTGGCTGCGCGACCGCTTCGCCGCGCAGGTCGGCTTCGAGCACGAGCAGCTCGCCGGCGAGCTGCAGCGCATCCGGCCGTGGGTGAAGCAGAACCTGCACACCTACGAGGAACGCCGCGACTACTTCCGCGAGCGCGTCACGAAGGCGCTCTCGTGACCGTCTCTCTCGTCGGCGCGGGCCCGGGCGACCCGGAGCTGATCACAGTGCGCGGGCTCGCGCGCGTGCGCGGGTGCGAGGTGCTCGTCTACGACCGGCTCGTCGCGCAGGAGATCGTCGCGGAGGCGCCGATCGGCTCGCTGCGCATCTCG
>JANMQZ010000274.1:0-1816 GCA_031370755.1 Actinomycetes bacterium | reverse complement strand
CCGGACTTCTCGCCGACGCCGTAGATCGGCCGGGATGGGAAGTCGCGCACGCGCGCGTTCCAGACGTTCAAGTGCACCAGGAAGTCGTTGGGGAAGCCGTAGCCGGTGTAGACGCGGTCGAGATCCAGCTCGTCGAGCATTCGCTTCGAGAGCGCGGTATAGCCCGACTGCGAGTCGGCGACGTGCCAATACCCGGACGCGATCTTCGTCAGCATCGACAGCACCGCGTTGCCGAGGTAGCGCGTGCGCGGGATGAGCGTCCACGCCTCACCCGTGACGAGCCTGTTCGCCTTCGCGTAGTCGAGCTCGCCGCGGGCGACCGGCAGTGCGAGCCGCTCGAGGTCTGCCGGGTCCATCTGGTTGTCGGCGGCCATGACACACGCGACGTCGACACCGTCCTCGTGCGCGCGCTTGTAGCCGGTGACGATCGCGGCGCCGACGCCGCGGTTGCGGTCGTGCGCCACGATCTCGACCCGCGAGACGCCGAGCTCGCGTGCCCGCTCGGCAGTGGCGTCGCGTGAGCCGTCGTCGACGACGTAGATGCGGTCGACGAACGCCGGAATGCCCCGCAGCGTCGTCGCGATCAGCTTCTCCTCGTCGTGCGCGGGCACGACGACCCCGACGCGCTTGCCCTCGAGCATCAGCCGCGACGAAGCCGGGCGGCGAGGCCGTCCCAGAGGAGCGCGACGAGCGCGCCGAGGATGAGCCCGATCAGCGCGGCGACGACGACCGTGTTCCGTCGGCTGCGTGCGGTCACCTTCTGCGACGCCGCGCCGGTGAGAATCGACGGCGCCTCCACCTGCTTCGCCTGGAGCAGGAGCTGGGCCGTCGTCAGTCGCGCGTCCTCGGCGGCCGAGAGCTGAATCTGGAGCACGAGCTTGTCGGTCGTGGAGATACCGCTCTGCAGCGCGTCGTTGATCGCCGCGATCTTGCGTTCCTGGTTCGCGATCTGGGCGCTGAAGTTGTTGATCTTCTGATTCGCGAACGCGGAGACGCGGGCGATCACCTCACGGGCGAGCGCGTTCGCGGCGCACGAGGCGAGCCGGCGCTTCTTCGCCTGCACCGTGATCGAGACGAGCGGCGTCTGCCCGTTCTTTGCGATGTTGCCGGAGACGCTCTGCGTCGAGATGCCGCCGCGCAGGTCTCCCGGCTTCGCCTTGCATTCGGCCCCGACCTTCTGCACGACGATCTCGGCGTGCGCGATCTGGCGGACGGTGCTCGGGTTCGTCTGCGCCGCCTGGAGCTGCACGTTGCCGCTCGCGGAGTACGGCTGGCCGAGATAGAGCGTCGCGGTCGCCTTGAACTGCTGGCTGCCGCCGAGGGAGATCGCGTAGCCGATCACGGCGCCTGCGACGAGGCCGGCGGCGACGAGCCACCAGCGCGCGGCGAGCAAGCGCCAGTAGCGGCCGAAGTCGACCTCCTGCTCCGCTTCGGGATCGAAGGACGGCTCGGTCATCCGGCGGCGACTCTAGCTGAGGCCCATGACCACATCCTTGCGAGACCGTCCTCGAGGCTCGTCTCCGGCCGCCACCCGAGCGCCGCTGCGATGCGCGAGACGTCGGCGCTCGTCCGCGAGACATCGCCCTTCGCGGTGCCGACGTGCCGCACGTCGAGCGTGAGCCCCGACAGGCGCTCGAGGAGCGCGATCGCCTCGAGCATCGTCGCCTCCTCGCCGCCGCCGACGTTGAAGAGCGCGCCGCGCTCGGCCCGTTCCATCGCGAGCATCGTCGCCGCAACGGCGTCGCCGACGTACGTGAAGCTGCGCGACTGCTCCCCGGAGCCGAAGATCTCGAAGGTGCCGCCGCCGAGCAGCTCG
>JANMQZ010000192.1:0-22172 GCA_031370755.1 Actinomycetes bacterium | reverse complement strand
AACCTGCTTGAAAGCAGGTTGCAAGACCACCGTCTAGCCCTTGCGGCGCCTGAGCAAGCGAGCCGTCGCCCCGAGCCCGCCGGCCTTCACGAACCCGACGGCGACCGCGCCGCCGGCGCCGAGGGCCTGCTTCGACCGGAGCTTCGCGCCGATCCGCTTGATCCTCGCAACGGCGCCGCGCAGCTCGCCGACCGCTTCCGCCAGCTCGGCGCGCTCCGTGCGGATCTCGCCGCGGATCGTCTCCTCGTCAGTTGCTGCCATTGCGGATCGCCTCCGATGTCAGCTTCGCTTCCTCGATCGCCTGCTCGGGAACGAGCGGTGTGCCCTTGCGCAGCTTGCGCAGGCCGAGCACGACGAGCAGGCCTGCGAACAGCAAGAGCCCGCCCGTGACGATCAGGAGTGCGAGCCAGGTCGCGAGGAACGTTGCAAGCGCCGCGGCGATCGTCGCGAAGGCGAAGCCCAGCGCGAAGACGCCGAAGAACGCGGCGACGACGAACAGAGCGATGCCGACTCCGAGCGACGCGACCTTCTTCTTCAGCTCCGCCGCCGCGAGCTGAAGCTCGAGCCGGACGAGCGAGCTCGCGCGCTCGCTGACGATCCTTGCTGCGGCCCCGAGGCCGCGTTTCTCACCGGAAGGGGTTTCCATTGGCTCTCCATTCTCGCATGCGCCCCGTCTTGCCGCGCGGACGGTCGCAAAACGTCTGCATATCTATGCTCGGGGCATGCAGGCCCTTGGAAAGGCGGAGCGTCAGCGGCTGCTCGCGGGGATCGTCGCGCGTAAGCGGGTCGGCACGCAGCTCGAGCTGGCGAAGGCGCTCGCCGCTGCGGGCTGCCGCGTCACGCAGGCGACGATCTCACGGGACATCCGCGAGCTCGGGCTCGTGAAGATCCACGACGCGCTCGGACGGCCGCGCTACGAGCTGCCGGACCGCGCGGGCCGCCGCCGCCCCGATCCGCAGGACGCGCTTGTCGCCGTGCTGACCCAGTTCGGCCGGCGAACGAGCTTCGCGCAGAACCTGGTGGTCGTGCACTCGGAGCTCGGCTCTGCGCCCGCGATCGCGCGCGCGATCGACCAGGCCGCGCACGAGCGCGTCGTCGGCACGCTCGCGGGCGACGACACCTGTCTCGTGATCACCCGCGACGAGAGGGACGCGCGGGCGCTCGCCGCCGAGCTCGGCGACGCGATGCGTTAGAAGCCGGACGGCCGCCGGTGCGCCCACGGCCGCGCGTCCTCGAGCTGCGCGGCGAGCCGGATGAGCGTCGCCTCGGCGAACGGCGCCCCGATCATCTGCACGCCGATCGGGAGACCGTTGTCGCTCCAGTGCAGCGGCACCGACATCGCCGGCTGCCCCGTGACGTTGACGATCGCCGTGAACGGCGTCCACTGCCATTGGCGCGAGAACGCGACCTGCGGATCGCCGTCTGCGCCGTGCCACGTCCAGCCGACCGGGACCGGGGGCAGCGCGAGCGTCGGCGTGACGACGACGTCGACGTCGCTCCAGAATGCGACGATCTGCCGCGTCAGCGACTGGAGCCGCATCACCGCGAGCGCAGCCTCGGGGCTCGGCGTCGCGCGGGCCTTCTCGGCGAGCATGCGATTCAGCGGCTCGAGGAGCGAGAGATCGTCGACGCCGGAGACCGCCGGCCCGATCTGCCAGATGCGCGTGAACTGCTCGATCGCGTCGTCGCTCCGCCACGCGGGCGTCGCCTCGATCACGTCGTGGCCGAGCTCGCTCAGCAGAGCGGCTGCGGCCCGCGCGGCGGCAAGGCAGACAGGATCGACCGGCATGTCGACCGGCGGCTCCGTCGTGACCGCGATGCGCAGCCGGCCGGGATCCTCGCCGGCCTCCGCGAGGAACGGCCGCTCGGGCGCCGGCGCGACGTAGAAGTCGCCCGGCTCGTACCCGGACATGACGTCGAGCAGCGCCGCCGCGTCACGCACCGTGCGTGCGATCGGGCCGGAGGTGCCGAGGCCGAGCGAGCCAGACCCATATGGCGCAGGCGAGACACGCCCGCGCGACGGCTTCAGCCCGAACAGGTTGCAGCACGACGCCGGAATGCGGATCGAGCCCCCGCCGTCGCTGCCGTGCGCGACCGGTGCAAGCCCGCCCGCGACAGCAGCAGCCGCGCCGCCGCTCGAGCCGCCCGGCGTGCGCGAGGTGTCCCACGGATTCCGGCAGTCGCCGTTCAGCTCCGACTCGGTCATCCCGATCGAGCCGAACTCGGGCGTGTTCGTCTTGCCGATGATCACGAAGCCGGCGTCGCGGATCCGGCGCACGACCGCGGCGTCCGTCTTCGGCACGTAGTCGGCGAACGCGCGGCACGAGTACGTCGTGCGCAGCCCGGCGGTCTCGTTCAGGTCCTTGATCGGGATCGGCACGCCCGAGAACGGGCCGTCGGCGGGAGCCCGTGCCGTGGCGCGGGCGCCGTCCGCGTCGACCGTGACGTACGCGTTGAGCTGCGGGTCGATCCGCTCGATCCGCTCGAGATAGAGCTCGACGAGCTCGAGCGGCGAGACGTCGCCCGCGCGCACGAGCGCCGCCTGCTCGAGCGCCGGCGCGAACGCCAGGTCGTCGCTCAACTCAAGTGCACTTCGCCCTCGCGGATCTCCGCGACCCGCTCGGAGGGCACATAGTCGGTGCTGCTAAGGAGCCCTTTCGTCACGTGCAGCCCGTCGAAGATGTCGCGGTTCGCGTCGCCGAGCACCTCGGTCACGTGCCCGACTTCCTCGCCGGACGCGTCGAGCACCTTCCAGCCGGGCTCGACCATCGTCCAGGCGACGGGATCCGGCGCGTCGGGCACGTCAGACCGCTTTGCCCTCGACGTACCAAACGGGGCCCTGCGTGCCGACCGGATGCGTGTCGGACAGGGCGCGCAACACGCGCACCTCGCCGGGAATGCCGTCCTCGTCGAGCCGCGCGAGACACCGCCGCACCATCCCGGCGGACGCGCCGTAGCCGAAGCTGTGCGCGCAGCGGAAGCGGAAGCCCGTGTGCCCCGCGCTCTGGATCGGATTGATCGGTGCGAGCAGCAACGCGCCGCGCTCGATGTGATCCGAGGACGTGAGGTCGAGCTCGCACAGGAGGTCGCTCCAGTCCGACGGCAGCACCGCGGTCGCAGCGTCCCAGTCGTCGGCGAGCGAGGCGCGCACGGGCACCGCGAGCTCCGGCGTGTCGGCCGACCCGAGAAGCGCGAGCGTGCCGGCGATGCCCTCCGCGTCGATCCGGCGCAACATGCGGCGCAGCGCTTCGGGTCCGACACCGTCGCCGCCGCGCGCTGCGACGAAGCGCACCGACGCGCCCATGCGCCCCGGGCTGGCGGGGGCAAGCAGTGCGGCAGCGCGGTCGCGGTGCGCCGGATCGTCGACGCGCAGGTCGAGGCGTGCCTCGCTCCACCTCGGATCCAGAGCCTGTTCGATCGAGTTCCACTGCGCCGCGAGGCCCACGCGCGAACCGTACACTCCGGCCGTGGCGAAGGTGGAGGAGAAGAAAGGCGCGCTCCGCAAGGACGATCTCAAGGACGTCCTGCGCGAAATGCTGCTGATCCGGCGCTTCGAGGAGAAGGTCGAAGAGCGCTTCCGCGCCGGCGAGCTGCCGGGCTTCCTGCACGTCGCGATCGGCCAGGAGGCGTGCGCCGTCGGCGTCTGCCGGGCACTCGAGGACGGCGACGTCATTGCCTCGACGCACCGAGCGCATGGGCACACGCTCGCGAAGGGCACGCATCCGAACGAGCTGATGGCCGAGCTCTATGGCAAAGCTGAGGGCTGCTCGCACGGCTACGGCGGCTCGATGCACCTCTTCGACGTCGAGCACGGGAACATGGGCGCGAACGCGGTGATCGGGGGCGGCCTGCCACACATCACCGGCGCGGCGCTCGCGTTCCAGATGCGCGGCGAACCGCGCGTCGCCCTCGCGTTCTTCGGCGACGGCGCGACGAACATCGGCACGTTCCACGAGGCGCTCAACATGGCGCAGCTCTGGAAAGTGCCCGCGGTGTTCGTGCTCGAGGACAACGGCTGGGCCGAGTCGACGCCGGAGAGCCAGCACTCGCCGATCCGCGATCTCTCCGAGCGCGCGAAGGCGTTCGGCATGAAGGCGCTGAAGGCCGACGGCCAGGACGTCGAGGCGGTGTACAAGGCTGCGCGGCAGGCGCTCGAGCACGCGCGTTCGGGCAAGGGGCCCGTGTTCGTCCACCTCGACACCGTGCGCTTCGGCGGCCACTACATCGGCGACCCGCAGGTCTACCGCGACAAGGACGAGGCGAAGAACCTGCGCGCGACGCGCGACCCGGTCGAGATCCTGCGCGAGCGGCTCGGCGTCACCGACGACGAGCTCGCCGAGATCGACGCCGAGGTGACGGAGATCGTCGAAGCGTCCGTCGAGTTCGCGAAGAACGGCACCGACCCGGCGCCCGAGGACGCGCTGAAGAACATCTATGCCTGAGCTCAGTTACCGCGAAGCGGTCCGCGACGCGCTCTCGACCGCGATGCGCGCCGACGACGACGTGTTCGTCATGGGCGAGGACATCGCCGAGATGGGCGGCTCGATGGGCGTCACGCACGGCATGCTCGAGGAGTTCGGCAAGGAGCGCGTGCGCAACACGCCGATCTCCGAGATGGCGCTCGCCGGCGCCGCGATCGGCGCCGCGCTCCAGGGAATGCGCCCGGTCGCCGAGATCATGTACGAGGACTTCATGACGCTCGCGGCCGAGCAGGTCGTGAACCAGGCCGCGAAGCTCCGCTACATGTCGGGCGGCCAGCTCACGGTTCCCGTCGTCTTCCGCACGCAGGGTGGCGCGGGTTGGTCGCCGGGCGCGCAGCACGCGCAGCAGCTCGAAGCCTGGTTCGTGCACATCCCGGGCCTCAAGGTCGTCTTCGCGTCGACGCCCGAGGACGTGCGCGGGCTCCTGTGGTCGGCGATCTACGACGACAATCCCGTGGTCTTCTTCGAGCACCGCACGCTCTACGGGATCAAGGGCAACGTGCCCGAGAAGATCGAGCCGATCCCGATCGGCAAGGCGCGCGTGCATCGCGAGGGCGAGGACGTGACGGTGATTGCGACCGGCCGGCTCGTGCACGAGTCGCTCGCGGCTGCCGCCGAGGCCGAGAAGGAAGGCATCTCGGTCGAGGTCGTCGACCCGCGCACGCTGCAGCCGCTCGACGAGGAGGCGCTCGTCGCGTCGGTGAAGAAGACGAACCGAGCCGTCGTCGCGCACGAGGCCGTGACGCGCATGGGCTTCGGCGCCGAGGTGGCGTCGGTGCTCCAGTACCAGGCATTCGACTGGCTCGACGCGCCGATCGAGCGCGTCGGCGCGAAGTTCGCGCCTCTGCCGTTCGCGCCGGTCATGGAGCAGTTCGTCGTGCCGCACGCGGACGACGTGCTGCAGGCGATCTACCGCACCGTGAACAAGAAAGGCTGAGCCATGGCCACCGAGGTGAAGCTGCCCCGGCTCGGCCAGGGCATGGAGTCCGGGACGATCGTCAAGTGGCTGAAGGCCGAAGGCGAGCCCGTGCAGAAGGGCGAGCCGCTCTACGAGCTCGACACCGACAAGGTGACGCAGGAGGTCGAGGCCGAGGCTTCGGGCGTCCTGCTCCGCATCGCCATCGAGGAGGGCGAGGTCGAGGTCGGGAAGACGATTGCGTTTATCGGGGAGCAGGGCGAAGCCATTGCCGAATCCGCTGACGCGGATTCAGCGGGTGAAGCCAAGGTCGAGGCTGAGGTTGTGCGAGAGTCGGAGCCGGAACGCGTGACTGCTGCTCCGTCGACGAACGGGCGGATCAAGGCGTCACCCCTCGCCCGGCGGATCGCCAGGGAGAAGGGCATCGAACTGTCTTCTCTTACAGGGACCGGGCCCGACGGCCGCATCGTCGCGCAAGACCTGGAACGCGCGCCGACCGCACCCCTAGTCGCAGCGCAAGCTGCGACAACGGCTGAGCGCAAGCCGCTGTCCAACGTGAGAAGGACGATCGCGCGCCGCCTGACGGAGGCGTGGACGGTGCCGGCGTTCCAGCTCACCGTCGATGTCGATATGACCCGAGCGAATGGGCTCGTGGCAACGCAACGGGAAATGAACCCGGGCATCCGCATCACGATCACCGACGTCCTCACGAAGGTGTCGGCGCACGCGCTCATGCGCCATCGCGACATGAACGTGCAGTTCGCGGACGACGCGCTGCTCGTCTTCCCGAGCGCCGACGTCGGCATCGCCGTTGCGGCGCCGCAAGGTCTCGTCGTCCCGGTCGTGCGCGGCGCGGAGCACCTGACGATCGCCCAGATCGCGGCGGTGCGCGCCGACCTCGTCGGCCGCGCGCGCGACGCGAAGCTGCGCACCGAGGATCTCGAGGGCGGCACATTCACGATCTCGAACCTCGGCATGTACGACATCGATCACTTCATCGCTGTGCTGAACCCGCCGCAGGCCTCGATCCTCGCCGTCGGCTCGACGCGCGATCAGGTCGTCCCGCGAGACGGCGACCTGCTCGTCCTGCCGCTGATGACGATGACGCTGACGTGCGACCACCGTGCCGTCGACGGCGCGACCGGCGCGGAGTTCCTGAAGACGCTGAAAGCCTTCCTCGAGGACCCCGGCCTCGCGCTCTGATGACACCGACGGTCTGGTACCACGTCCGGGAGCTCGACAGCGCACGACAGTTCTACCGCGACACGCTCGGGTTCGAGGAGACCGCCGTCGACTTCAGCGAGCGCTGGTCGCACCTGAAGCATGGCGAGATGGAGCTTGGGCTCGCGGAGGGCGAGCCGCAGGAGGACAGCGGCGTCGCTCACGTCGACGTCGACGACCTGAAGGCCGAGGCCGCCCGCCTGCGCGGTGTCGGGGTGAACGTCGGGATCATCCTCGAGCTCCAGGGCGAGATGCGCCTCCTCGACGTCTACGACCCCGACGGGAACCGGATCCAGCTCGCGCAGGAGCTGTAGTGCGAAGCGTCAGCAACCTGGCTTCAGCCACGTTGCGGCCGTCGATCCGTGTTGTCGGAGCAAACGACCGTGACCTGGTTAAAACCAGGTCGCTCTAGACTTTCACCGTGCTCCGTCCCGTCGGCATCCACGACGTCCGGTTCCTGCGCGACATGCTGCGTCACGCGTACCACTGGCGGCTCGCCGAGGACACCGAGCGCCCCGTCTACCGCTACGTGCAGAACTGGGGGCGCCCCGGCGACGCGGGCATGCTCGCGCTCGAAGGCCCGCATGCCTACGGCGCGGCGTGGTACCGGCTCTTCACGCCGGGCGAGCCAGGGTTCGGCTTCGTCGACGAGGCAACGCCCGAACTGACGATCGCCGTCGTGCCGAGCCGCCGCGGGAAGGGCGCCGGCAAGGAGCTGCTGGAGGCGTTGCTCGCGCACGCGCGCGAGGAGGGCTATTCCGCAGTGAGCCTCAGCGCCGCGAAAGCGCAGACCGCGTACTACGAGCAGTTCGGCTTCGAGACCGTCGGCGAGTCGGAGCACGCCGTGACGATGCTCGCCCGCCTGTAACTACCATCGTTTCACCAAGAGCGAACTCGAAAAGAGCGAGGAGAACATGGACGTCGACGTCGCTGTCCTCGGGGGCGGCCCGGGGGGCTACACCGCCGCAATCCGCGCCGCACAGCTCGGCGCGAAGGTCGCGTGCATCGAGATGGAGCCGGAGCTCGGCGGCACCTGCCTCCGCGTCGGCTGCATTCCGACGAAGGCATGGGTGCAGACCGCCTTCGCGCTGAAGGAGGCGGAGGAGAGCTTCGCGAAGTTCGGCGTCAAGGTCGGCGAAGCGACACTCGACTTCGCCACGTCGAACGCCTGGAAAGCCGGCGTCGTCAAGCAGATGACGTCGGGCGTCGCCGGGCTCTTCAAGGCGAACGGCGTCGAGTGGGTGAAGGGCGCGGGCCGCTTCACGAGCGCGAACACGATCGCGGTCGAGGGCGGGGAGGACGTGAACTTCAAGCAGGCGATCGTCGCGACCGGCTCGTCGCCGCTCAGTCCGCCGATCCCGGGCCTCGACTCGCCGCGCTGCGTCGACTCGACGGGACTGCTCGCGCAGGAGCAGCAGCCGAAGCGTCTCGTCATTCTCGGCGGCGGCATCATCGGCTGCGAGTTCGCGTCGATCTTCAGCCGCTTCGGCAGCGAGGTGACGATCATCGAGATGCTCGAGTCACTCATCCCGCAAGAGGATGCGGATGCGTCGAAGGAGCTCGCGAAGCAGTTCGGGAAGCGCAACATCGCGCTCCAGCTCGGCAAGCAGTGCACGAAGGTCGAGGACGACGGCTCGCAGCTCACCGTGCACTTCGGCGACGGCGAGACCGTCCAGGCCGACCTGATGCTCGTGTCCGTCGGCCGCGGCCCGGTCGTCACCGGGCTCGGGCTCGAGGAGATCGGCGTGCAGCTCGACCCGCGCAAGGGCATCGCCGCCGACGAGCATCGCCGCACCTCCGTCGCGCACATCTACGCGGTCGGTGACTGCGCCGGCTACTGGCAGCTCGCGCACACCGCGTTCCGCGAGGGCGAGGTCGCCGCCGAGAACGCGTGCGGCCACGATGCGATCGTCGACAACCGTGCGGTGCCACGCCCGATCTACACCGACCCGGAGATCGCGTCGGTCGGCCTGACCGAAGCGGAGGCGCGCGAGCAGTACGGCGACGACGTCGCCGTCGGGCAGTTCCCGTTCATCGTGAACGCCCGCGCCGTCATGCAGGACGAGACGGTCGGTTGGGTCAAGTCGATCCACGAGACGCGCTACGGCGAGCTGCTCGGGATGGTGATGGTCGGCCCGCACGTGACCGACATGATCGAGGCGGGCGTCGTCGCGATCGACGCCGAGTCCACGGTCGAGACGGTCGCCGACGGCATGGCCCCGCACCCGACGCTCTCCGAGGCGATCAAGGAGGCGGGGCTCGTCGCCCTCGGCCGGGCGATCCACATCCCGAACAAGAAGCCCCGGGCCAAAGCAACCGCCTAGGCCCCGAAAAACAGGAAAAACTCAGCGCAAGTTTTTCCCGGGCACGGCATCTCAGCTACAGGACGTGCCCTCGTCCCATTCCCCGGGGTCATGCCGCCCGCAGGCCCCGGGGAGACTTTTACCGCGTCGGAAGCCGCCTTGGCCGCAGGGCGGCTTTCGCGTTTCCGGTAGCCTCGCGCCGACGAAGGGAGGTCACATGGGGATTGTCAACAAGCGCAATGCAGTCGTCGGCTGGCTCACGCTGAAGGTCGGCAAGCGGGTCGTGAAGCAGAAGGCGGCCGGCGCGGTTCCGAAGGTGAAGAAGACCGGCGGCGCAGCCGCAGGTGCCATCGCGGCAGTCGGCGGCGTGCTGCTCTTCTGGCGCCGCAAGCGCGGCGGCGGCGGCGGCAGCAGCACCGACACCGAGTGAGCGGCGGGCCGTTCCGGCAGGCGATCGCCGATCTCGTTCCGTACGAGCCCGGCAAGCCGGTCGAAGAGGTGCAGCGCGAGCTCGGCCTCGAGCGCGTCGTCAAGCTCGCGTCGAACGAAGGGCCGTTCCCGCCGTTTCCCGCGGCGCTCGAGGCGATCGAGCGCACGGCGCGCGATCTCAACCGCTATCCCGACGGCGGCGTCTGGGCGCTCCGTACGGCGCTCGCCGAGCGGCACGGCGTCGCGCACGAGTCGGTCGTCGTCGGCGCCGGCGCGGACGGCGTCATCGACCTGCTGTCGCAGGCGACCCTCGACCCCGGCGACGAGATCGTGTGCGGGTGGCCGTCGTTCCCGAGCTACGTGCTCGACGCGGCGAAGCTCGGGGCGGTCAGCCGCAAAGTGCCGCTTCGCGACCAGAAGTACGACCTCGACGCGATGCTCGCCGCGATCGGGCCGCGCACGAAGCTCGTCTACGTCTGCCATCCGAACAACCCGACTGGGACTGCGAACGGCCGCGACGAGCTCGCGGCATTCCTCGACCGCGTGCCCGCGCATGTGCTCGTCGTGCTCGACCAGGCGTACTTCGAGTACATCGACGATCTCGACTATGTGGACGCGGTCGAGGAGCATTTCAAGCGCCGCAAGCGCATCGTCGTCCTGCGCACGTTCTCGAAGATCTACGGGCTTGCAGGCCTCCGAGTCGGCTATGGCATTGCGCCGCCTGACGTCGTCGTCGCCACGAGCAAGGTGCGCCGCGCATTCGACGTCGCAGCGACGGCGCAGGCCGCAGCGCTGGCGAGCATCGCGGACGACGGCGAGATCGCGCGGAGACGCGCGCAGAATGCGATCGGGCGGGCCGCGCTCGAGGCGACGTTGCGCGAGCACGGGCTCGAGCCCGCCGGGCCGGCGCTCGGCAACTTCGTCTACGCGGAGGTCGGCGACGGCCCCGCGCTGTTCGAGCAACTGCTGCGGCAGGGAGTGATCGTCCGCCCCCTCGCGGGCTTCGGCGCGCCGGGTGCGATTCGCGTCTCCGTCGGCACGCCGGAGGAGAACGAGTTCTTCGCGGAGGCTCTCGGACATGTCCTCGCAAGGGTGTCGTCGTAGCGGGATGACCCTGTTACCCTGAGCCGACTTTGCCCGGCCGCCACTCCAGGCAGCTGGCGCCTCTCGGCGTCGCCGGCTTCCGTCTGCTCTTCTTCTCGACCCTCGCGTCGAGCTTCGGAACGCTTCTCGCGGCGGTCGCGCTCGCGATCGACGTCAAGAACCGGACGAACTCCGGCCTCTGGGTCGGCGGCGTCCTCCTCGTCGAGTTCCTGCCCGCGATCGGGATCGGGCTGACCCTCGGCCCGCTGCTCGACCGGCTCGAGCGGCGGAAGCTGATGGTCGCCGCGGATCTGCTCCGCGCCGGCGTATTCGCGACGCTGCCGTTCGCGACGTCGGCCGGCCAGATCGTCATCCTGGCGCTGGTCGCGGGTCTCGCAACCGGCTTCTTCCGGCCCGCCGTCTACGCCGGTGTCCCGAATCTCGTGCCGAGCGAGTTGCTCGGACCCGCCAACGCGCTGCTCCAGACGGTCGAGAATGCAAGCTGGGCGGTCGGGCCGGTCGTCGGCGGCGTCCTGACGGCGGCGGCAGGCCCCGACGCCGCGTACTGGATCAACGCCGTCTCGTTCCTCATCTCCGCCGTCTTCGTCGTGCGGATCCCGGCGCGGATGCTGCAGAGCGCCACCGCGCTCTCCCGCGGGCACTGGACCGACCTGAAGGACGGCTTCAGGACGGTGCTGCACTCGCGTCCGTTGCTCGCCGTGCTCATCGGCTGGGGCCTCGCGCTCTCGGGGAGCGGCGCGATCGGCGTCAGCGAGGTCTTCATGGCGACGAACACCCTCCACGCCGGCGACTGGGGCTACGGCCTGCTCTACGGGTCGATCGGCGTCGGTCTCGTGATCGGCAGCTTCTGGAGCAGCTCCGTCGTCGAGCGCATCGGCGTCGCGCGCACGTACGGCGGCGCGCTCGTCGTGATGGCGGTTGGCTTCGGGGTCGGCGCCGCAAGCGTCGACATCTGGATGGCCGCCGTGTGCTGCGGCATCGCGGGCGTCGGCAACGGCGTCGCCGTCGTCTGCAACGCGCTGCTCGTCCAGCGCACGCGCGACGACGTTCGCGGCCGTGCACTCACGTTCGTGATGAGCGCGACGTGGGCGGGGATGGGGATCGCGATCGTCGTCACCGGCGCGCTCATGTCGCCGGGCGACTCGCGCTGGGTGTGGGGGATCGGCGCGGGGATCCTGGGCCTCGCCGCCGCCGTCGGCTACACGCTCGCGCGCGAGCCGGCGGCGACGGGCACGGCAGCGGAAGCGTCCGCCGGCTAGCGCTCCAAAGGCGGCAACCAGGTTGCGCAGCAACCTGGTTGCTTCCCCGGGGCTGGCGGCGGAACAGCAGCAACCAGGTTGCACTGCAACCTGGTTGCAGATCTGCAACTAGCATCGCCTCGTGGCCGGGCGCCGCGACTGGACACGGGAGACTCTCGCCGCAGGCGTCCGCAGCGGCGACCGGCGCGCGCTCGCGCGCGCGATCACGCTCGTCGAGAACGGGGATCCGCTCGCCTACGACGTCGTCCGTGACCTCTATCCCGACACGGGGCGGGCGTACGCGGTCGGGCTGACCGGCCCGCCCCGCGTCGGCAAGTCGAGCCTCATCTCCGCGCTCGTCCGCCACGTCCGCGCAGAGCAGACGACGGTCGGCGTCGTGTCGGTCGACCCGTCGAGCCCGTTCTCGCACGGGGCGCTCCTCGGCGACCGAATCCGCCTGGCCGACCACTTTCTCGACCCGGGCGTCTTCATCCGCTCGATGGGAACGCGCGGCCACCTCGGCGGTCTCGCCGAGGCGACGCTCCAGGCGTTGCTCATCCTCGACGCGGCGGGCAAGGACGTCGTCTTCCTCGAGACCGTCGGCACGGGTCAGAGCGAGGTCGAGGTGATCGGCATCGCGGACACCGTGCTCCTCGTGCTCATGCCCGGCTCGGGCGACTCGGTGCAGGCGCTGAAGGCGGGGATCATGGAGATTCCCGACGTGATCGCGATCAACAAGATGGATCACCCCGCAGCGAAGACGATGCTGAACGAGGTGCGCTCGATCCTCGGCCTCGACCACGAGCGCGAATGGCGGCCGCCGATCGTGCTCACCGACGCGACGCGCGGCGAGAACGTCCCCGAGCTCTGGGAGAAGATCGCGGCGCACCGCGCGTATCTCGAGGACTCGGGGCAGCTCGAGGCGCGGCGGGCGCGGAACCTGGCGGGCGAGGTGTTCTCCGTCGCGTCGGCGCGGGCGAAGCAGCTATTGGAGCATGCTGTGTCCGGCGATCCCGAACTCGAGCGCTTGCTCGAGGCCGTGCAGCGCCGCGAGCTCGACCCGATGACCGCAGTGCGTGAGATTCTGGAGAAGGTGTTCCACATTGGCGACGACAAGGGTTAGACCCGGACTTGCCGAGATCGAGGCCGCACGCGCGCGCCTCGACGGTGTCGCGCGCGTCACCCCGGTCTACGGTTCGGAGACGCTGTCGCAGCTCGCGGGCGGCAAGGTTCTTCTGAAGGCGGAGAACCTTCAGCGCACCGGCTCGTTCAAGATCCGCGGCGCGTACAACCGCATCTCGACGCTGAGCCCGGAAGAGCGTGGGGCGGGCGTCGTCGCCGCGAGCGCGGGCAACCACGGACAAGCGGTCGCGTGGGCCGCGCGCGAGGTCGGTGCGAACGCGCGCATCTTCATGCCGCAGGACGCGCCGATGGCGAAGGTCGAGGCGACACGGCACTACGGCGCCGACATCGAGCTGACCGGGACCGCGCTCGAGGGGTGCCTCGACGCTGCGACTGCGTACGTGGCAGAGACCGGCGCGACGTTCGTGCATCCGTTCGAGGATCCGCTCGTGATCGCCGGCCAAGGGACGATCGGGCTCGAGCTCGCGGAGCAGGTGACCGACGTCGAGACGGTGTTGATCCCGGTCGGCGGCGGCGGCCTTGCGTCGGGCATCGCGCTCGCGTTGCGCGCGGTGAAGCCCGGGCTGCGCATCGTCGGCGTGCAGGCGGAAGGGACGCTTCCCGGCGGCTCGGGCTTCACGATCGCCGACGGCATCGCGGTGAAGAAGCCGGGCGAGCTGACGATGTCGATCCTCGACGACGTGCTCGACGACATGGTCTCCGTCACGGACGAGCAGATCACCGAGGCGATCGTTCTGCTTCTCGAACGCACGAAGCTCGTCGTCGAAGGCGGCGGCGCCGTCGGCGTGGCCGCGCTCCTGTCCGGCAAGCTCGAATCGCCCGGCGTCGTTGTGCCGGTGCTCTCCGGCGGCAACATCGACGCGACGCTCCTTATCTCGGTGATGCGGCGCGGGCTCGCGGTCGCGGGCCGCTTCCTCGTGGTGCGCACCCGCGTTCCCGACCGTCCCGGTGAGCTCGCCAAGCTGCTGACGCTGCTCGCGAACGAGCGGGTGAACGTCGTCGAGGTCGAGCACCAGCGCGAGACGGCGGATCTTCCCGTCGCCGAGACCGGCGTCGAGTTGACGCTCGTGACGCGCGACTCCGCGCATTGCGACGAGATCCTCGCGACGATGTCGCGGCTCGGCTATCCGGCCGAACGCCTGAGCTAGGTACCGCAGCGGCGGAACGTCGTTGTCTCGTGGCCGCGCGTGCGCCACGCGGCGACGCCGCCGTCGAGCACAGGGCGCGCGTCGAGGCCGGCCGCATGCAGTACGCTCGCTGCAATCGCCGCTCGCGGGCCGCTCTCGCAGATCGTCACGATCGGCTTCTCGCCGCAAAGGCCGTGCTCCGCCGCCTGACGCGCGGTGCGGTACGGGAGGTGCGTGCTCCCCGGAATGAAGCCACGGTCGCGCTCGTCGACTTCGCGCACGTCGAGCACCTCGATCTCGCCGGCGGCGAGGCGTCGTTCGAGCTCGTCCATCGTCACCGGCTCCATGCGCTCGGACCCGCCGCCATCGCTCCAGCCTGCGATGTCGAAGATGCCGACCGACCAGAGCCGTTGCGCGGCCTCGTGCGCCTCGGCCTCGTCGCGCGCATGAATCACGAACGGCCCTTCCGGCAGGACGAACGCCGACTTCGTGCCGAACGACGAGCCGGAGACGGGCACGTTGAGCGCGCCGGGGCGATGGCCCGCCGCGAACGCGTGTGCATCGCGGACGTCGAGTACGACGCCGTCGGTTCGGTCGACATGCGACGGCGGCTCGCTCGCGCCGAAGAACGGGCCGCGATTCAGCTCGACGATCGCCTCCATGTTCGCCGGCCGCGGCGGCTGCGTTCCGGCCGCGTTCGTCATGAAGTCCTGATAGCTCTCGGCGAGCGCATGGTTGAAACGGCGCTCGAAGCCGATCGTCGTCGAGGGTTTGGAGCTCATCGCCGCGCCGCACAGCGAGCCGGCCACGTGGCCGGGGTACACCTCGACGCCGTCACCGAGCTCGATGAGGCGATGCAGGGAGTGGAAAAGCCCCTCGGCGCCCTCCGCCGCCTCGACGGCAAGATCGGGACGCGCGGCGTCGCCGACGAAGAGCGAGTCGCCCGTGAGCACGAGCCACGGCTCGTCGCCGCGCGAGCGGTCTATCACGGCGAACGCGCAGTGCTCGGGACGGTGGCCGGGGGTGTGGATCGTGCGAATCACGACCTGGCCGAGGTCGATCTCCGTCCCGTCGCGGAGCATGTGGTGCGGGAACGCAGCTCCGCCGGTGCCGTGCACGTGCACGGGCAGTCCGTGCTCGAGGGCAAGGCGGCCGTGGCCCGAGACGTGGTCGGCGTGCGTGTGGGTCTCGAGGACGCCGACGAGGTCGACCTCGTGACGCTTCGCCGCCTCGAGGTACGGCTCGATCGCGTAGGCAGGGTCGACGACCACGGCGATCCCGGCCTGTTCGTCGCCGATCAGGTACGACGCGCACCCGAGATCGTCGTCGACGAACTGTCTGAAGAGCACATCGGCGACCGTAGCAACGAGCGCGGCTATATCTCCTGAAGTGACAACTCCGGAAACCGGCGCGCACGCCTCCGACGTATGGGTGGAAATCGTCTCCCCGCCGCAACCTGGAGGTGCCGTATGACGGAACACGAAGAGACCGGATTCGAGCTGCTGCTCTGCGAGCCGGAGATCCTCGCCTGGCTCGAGCCGCACGAGAGCAAGGACGACGAGGACGAGCCGCCGGACGCGCTGTAGCGAGCGCCGGCCCGCCGTGGGCGGGCTGCTTCGCCGTACTCTGAGCGTGCTCGCATCGCCCCGAGGGCGCCGCGCCCTCCATCTCCCGACGTGAAATCCCGGCTCGCCATTCTCGCGCTCGTCGTCCTTGCGCTTGCGCTGCCGACGTCGGCGTGGGGGCACGCGGAGCTCGTTCGCACCATTCCTGCGAACGGCGCCGTCGTCGCGAAGGCGCCCACCGAGATCCGGGTCGTCTTCGACGATGCCGTGCGCATCGGCCCAGGCATTGCGGCGATCCACAACAGCGGCGGCTCCGTGCTCGACGGCAGCCCGAGGATCGCCGGCGAGCGCACGCTCGTCATCCCGCTTCAACACGGGCTCACGAACGGCGACTACTCGGCGCGCTGGTCGATCGTCTCCGACGACGGCCACCTCGAGACCGGAGTGATCGCGTTCGCGATCGGGAAGGGCAAGCCCGCTGCCGCGCTTGCCGCGGGAGGAAACGGCCCCCGGGCGGCCGACATCGTCGCGCGCTGGATCTTTTTTGCGGGCCTGCTCGGCGCGGTGGGTATTGCGCTCTGCGCGCTCGTCGCCCGGCCGCGTGACGGCGAGCGCGTTGCGCTTCTCGTCTCGACGGCGTGCGTGCTCGCCGCCGTCGGCGCGGGCGAGGAGGCACACCGGATCGGGCTCGACACCCGAGCGGGCGAGGCGCTCGCGTCCGAGGTGATCGTGGCGATCGTCGTCGCAAGCTTCGCCGGGGCGGCGACGCTCGAGCGGCGCGTGCTGCGTCCCGCTCTCGTGCTCGCGCTCGGCCTTGTCGTCGCGCCCGCGTTTGCCGGGCACGCGTACGACCCCGGCGTGAACCGCCTGAATGTTCCCGCGGACGCTCTGCACATACTCGGCGCGGCAGCGTGGATCGGCGCCCTCGTCGGCCTCGTCGTGTTCCGAGACGCGGACAGGCGCCGTCTCGTGCTGCTCGCGCTCGGCGGCGTGCTGCTGCTCGCGGTCACCGGGGTCGTGCGCGCCTGGTGGGAGCTGCTGCACCTCGCGCATCTCTGGGACTCGTCGTACGGACAGACGCTCCTCGTGAAGACGGGGCTCCTGCTCGTGGCGGTCGTCGTCGGCTGGCTGCTGCGCGCGCGCATCCGGCGACGCGCAGGCGTCGAGCTCGTGTTTGCCGCAGGCATCGTCATCGCCGTCTCCGTCCTCGTGCTGCTGCGGCCGGGGCGCGACATCCAAGCCGCGCCGCCGGTCCGCATCTTGAGCGCGGAGCCCTCACCACAGCCGCCGGTGCCCGCACGCGGCGCCGTCGTGATCGCCAAAGAGGTCGGCGACCTCGGCGTCGCGCTGCAACTCCAGCCGCAACGGACGACGGCGATCGTCCTCTCGCCCGCGGGCGGCGGTCTGAGCGGCCTCGACGTGCGGCTGAACGGCGCCTCGGCAGCCGCTTGCGGGCACGGCTGCTACACCGTCGGGCGCGCACCGGGCTCGGCCGTCGACGTCCAGATCGACAAGTTCGGGCCGACGCTGCGCACGGCCTTCGCGGTGCCGCCGACGACGCGGCCCGCCGACGACCTGCTGCGACGGATCGAGGTGCGCTACCGGACGCGGCGAAGCGTGTTCTTCCTCGAGCGCCTCGCGTCGAGCCCGGCGCATCAGGTGTCGGCCCTCTGGCGGCTCGAGGCGCCGGATCGCCTCGCGTACCAGATCCCCGGTGGAGCAGAGGGTCTCGTGATCGGCAACCGGCGCTGGGACCGCTCGACGCCGGACGCCGCGTGGCGCGAGTCGGCCCAGACGCAGTTGCCGCAGCCGGCCACGCAGTGGAACGAGATCGCGAACGTGAACGTCGTCGCCGCGGACGCGGAGACGAAGACGATCACCTTCGTCGACCCGACGACGCCGGCGTACTTCGAGGTCGTCGTCGACGTGCACACGCTGCTGCCGCGGTCGGTGCGCATGACCGCCGCCGCGCACTTCATGCTCGACCGCTACATCCGCTTCAATGCGCCGCGGGCGATCTATCCGCCCCGCTGACGTGCTCCTCCTCGAGGAGCCGCCACACGTACCAGCCGATCGCGAGCAGGAAGACGAGCGTCTGCTCGGCGTTCATCAGGATGCCGCCGAGGTTCTGGTCGCGAACGGGTGAGAGGCCCCAGAGCCGAGGTGTCGTCTCGTAGAACGAATAGAGAGGACGGCTTGCGAAGGTGAGCGCAAGGCCGAGGAACGACGAGCCGATGAAGCCCGCACCGAGGTACGCGAGCGCGGCCGGGGGGCCGAGGCGGCCCGACACGAGCGGCCACCAGAACACGAGCCCGCCGGCGATCAGGATGCCGTGCTCGATGTTGAGCGCCCAGCCGGTGTCGAGCGCCCAGGTGTAGAAGCCCGCGATGTGCGTCCCGTACCAGGCGAGGAGCCACGCAGGCAGCGCGTAACGCGCACGGATGAAGCGCGCGCCGTGTGCGTCGAGCCACGAGCGCATCGCCGGCGTCAGCCCGAGGAGGATGAGGAGCGGCGCGACGTCGGCGATCAACGCGTTCTGCAGCAGGTGGATGAGGAGCAGTCGCTTGGCGGCGATGGTCTCGAGCGGTGAGTTGAGCGACGCGGCGATGAGAAAGAGGCCGGTCGCGTACAGCGCTGCGCGCCGCGGGGACGGCCGGTCGTTCCGCGCCGCCCACACGTAGGCCGCCGCCGCGGCGACCGCGAGCCCCAGAAACGGATACTCGAAGCTGAAGCTCGTCGGGCTCACGCGGTGACCAGCCGCGTCCGGCGACTGCGGGTGCGAAGGAGCACGGCGGCGAGCGTGCCGAGGGTGAGCAGCTGCTCGACCATCATCACGACGCCCGCAAGCTGCTGGTCGGTGCGCGCAGAGAGCCCGTGTGAGCCGTGGTACGCCGGGTAGAGGCCGTGGAACGAGAAGACGAGCACGTCGGTGAGCACCTGCCCGCTCGCGAACATCGCCGCCGCGAGCGCGATACGCCCTCCGACCGTGAGCCGACCGTGCGCGCCGGGATCGACGAGCAGCGTCCAGACGAGCAGGCCCGCGGTCACCCAGCACGCATGCTCGAAGTCGTGCAGCACCGGGTGCCGGAGTGCCGCGTCGTAGAGCGACGGGACGTGCCAGACGGCGAGGTTGGCGGCCCAGAGCACGAAGGCGACGCGCGGGCGCAGCAGCGCGCCGAGCGCGCGCCGGAGCGGCGAGCGTGCGAGTGGGCCGAGCACGGCGGCGGGGAGGAGGAAGACGAAGAGCGGCCCGCGCACTGCGACCATCGCGAGCGCGATGCCGAGGTCGCCGATCAGCACGTGCTGGAGCATGTGCATCGAGAGCAGGTCGTCCTCGCCGAGCGTGTCGATCGGCGACACGAGCCCCGCGAGCGCGACGGCCAGCCCGAGCGCGAACAGCGCCGCCCGTCCCGGCGAGGCGAGATCCGCGCGCCCACGGCGGCGCAGCCGCAGCCAGCCCTGCGCGAAGAGGAGCGCAACGAGCGCCGCGACGCCGAGCACGACGGGCGGCGCCGACCACGCTGCGTGCGCGAGCATTAGATGGTTGATCGGTGATTACCGTCGTCGCGGGGAGGGCCTGAACCAAGCAGTGTGGCCGACGCGACCGGTGCCAAGGCCGGTGTGCCTTGGTGCCGGGCGCGGCGGGCGCAATGCGCAGCGTTCAGGCCCCCATCCGCGGCGGCGTTGAATTGCCGATCAACCATCTATACGCCCAGGAGCTTCGCGATGACCATGCGCTGCACCTCGTTCGTGCCTTCGCCGATCTCGAGGATCTTCTGGTCGCGGAAGAGCCGCGAGATCGCGTACTCCTCCATGAAGCCGTACCCGCCGTGGATCTGCAACGACGCATTCGCGGCTCGGTTCGAGAGGATGCCTGTGTAGAGCTTCGCCTGGGCGGCGGCGAGGCCGAAGTCCTTCCCCTGGTCCTTCAGCCACGCGGCGCGGTAGACGAGCTGGCGGCCCGCCTCGATCTCCGTCGCCATGTCGGCGAGCGCGAACTGCACCGCCTGGAACTTCGCGATCGGCCGGCCGAACTGCTCGCGCTGCTTCGCGTACGCGAACGCGAGGTCGTACGCGCCCTGCGCGAGGCCGACGCCCATCGCGGCGACCGAGATGCGGCCGCCGTCGAGGATCTCCATGAACTGGTGGAAACCCTGGCCGCGCGGTCCGAGGAGAGTCCCTTCCGGCACGGCGCAGTCCTTGAACGACAGCTCGCGCGTGTCGGACGCATGCCAGCCGAGCTTCCTCATGGGTGCGGAGATGTCGTAGCCGGGCGTCCCGTTCGGGACGATGATGTTGGAGATCTCATCGTCGGCGGTGAGCGCGGTGATCGTCACGCACGCCGTGATGTCGGTGCCGGCGTTCGTGATGAAGATCTTCGAGCCGTTGACGTGCCACTGTCCGTCGCGAAGCTCCGCGCGCGTGCGTGTCGCGCCGGCATCCGAGCCCGCGTTCGCCTCGGTCAGCCCGAACGCGGCGAGGCTTTCGCCCGACGCGAGGCGCGGCAGCCACTCCTGCTTCTGCGCGTCGTTGCCGAAGAGGTAGATAGGCATCGTCCCGAGCGACGTGTGCGCCGCGACGGTGATCGCCACCGACGAGTCGATACGCGTCAGCTCCTCGATCGCGATCGCGTAGGAGACGGTGTCGGCGCCGGCGCCGCCGTGCTCCTCCGGGATCGGGATGCCCATCAGCCCGAGCTCGGCGAGCTCCGACACGAGCTTGTAGGGGAAGCGCTCCTCGCGGTCGAGCTCCTCCGCAACCGGCGCAACGCGCGACTCGGCGAAGTCGCGCACGGTGCGCCGCAGCAGCTCCTGTTCGTCGGTCAGCTCGTAGTTCATGCGAGTGAGGAGGCGAGCTCCGCGATCAAGCGTACGCCGTAGCCGGTGCCGCCCGGGACGCGGTAGTAGTCACCGCGAGAGCGCTCGAGGAAGCCGGGGCTCGACATGTCGATGTGCGCCCACGGCCCCTCGCCCGCGAACTCCTCGAGGAACTTCGCCGCGAGCACGGGCGAGCCCTGGCGGAGCGTCGAGCCGTTCTTCATGTCGGCGAAGGCGGAGTCGACGTAGCGCCGGTACCGGGCGTGCAGCGGGAAGGGCCACGCGAGGTCGCCGCTCCGCTCGGCGGCGGCGACGATCAGGTCGCGCCAGTCGTCGTCGTTCGTGAAGAGACCGCCGTAGAGGTCGCCGAGGGCAAGCTCCATCGCGCCGGTCAGTGTCGCAAGGTCGAGGATGTGCGATGCGCCCTCACGCCGCGTGTACCAGAGCGCGTCGGCGAGCACGAGACGTCCCTCGGCGTCGGTGTTGACGATCTCGATCGTCTTCCCGTTCGCGGCGCGCAGGATGTCGCCCGGGCGGAACGCATCGCCGCCCGGGAGGTTCTCGGCCGCTGCGAGCACGGCGATCGCGCGCACCGGCAGCTTCAACGCTGCGACGGCGCCGATGCCGTGCAGCGTCCCCGCGCCGCCGGCCATGTCGCCCTTCATGTCCTCCATCTTCGCGGCGGGCTTCAGCGAGATGCCGCCGGCGTCGAAAGTGATTGCCTTGCCGACGAGACCGAGCGTGACGTCGGCGCGCGACACCTTCGGCGGGTCGTAGCGCAGCACGATCAGGCGGGGCTCGTTGCGGCTGCCGCGGCCGACGGCGGCGAGCGCGCCCATGCCGAGCTTGTCCATCTCGCGCGGCCCGAGGATCTCCGCCTTCAGATGCTCGTGCTCGCTTGCGAGCGTCTGTGCGTGCTCGGCGAGCGTGTGCGGATCGAGCTCGTTCGGCGGCATGTTCGCGAGGTCGCGTGCGCGGTTCGTGCGCTCGGCGAGGAGCGCAGCGCGCTCGGTCGCCTCCCGGAGCTCGGGCGTGTCGTCGTGCCCGATCACGATTCGCTCGACCGGGCGCGCACGCTTGTCGACATCCTGTGTCTTCCACTGCCCGGGCGTGTAGCCGCCGAGGATCGTGCCCTCGACGAGCGCGCTCGCCTGCGCTGCAAGCGAGAGCGGGAGGCTCTCGTCGAGAAGCCAGCAGAGACTGCCGCCGACCCGGGCGAGCGACTGCGCCGCAGCGGCTCCGGCGGTCCGGAATGCGTCGGCGTCGAGCTCGTCGCGCGTACCGAGACCGGCAGCGACGACGCGCGGTGCGTCGAGCGCGCCGTTCGTATGCAGGAGCAGTGACTCGCCGCGCTCGCCGCGGAGCTCGCCGCTCTCGGTGAGCCGGCGCAGGAGCCCGCCGAGCTTCTCGTCGACGATCCTCGCGCCCTCGCCGGAGAGTGGACGCGTGACCGGGATTCCGATCGCATCCACGCTCGTCCGGCCCGGGAGGGTGATCTCGATTGGCACGGCCACGGCCGCGCAAGGCTATCTAGACTCGTCGGGGATCCGACCCCCAAGGAGCTGAGATGAGCGAAACCGTGCAGGACTTCTTCCAGAACCTTCCGACGCGCGCCGATTCCACGAAGACGGCCGGGATGACGAACTCGTACGTCTTCGACATCGAAGGCCTCGGCCAGTGGAAGGTCGACGTCGACGACGGCACCGTGACGGTGACCGAGGGCGGCGGCGACGCCGACGCGGTCATCTCCGCCTCGGAGGAGACGTTCCAGAAGATCGTCGCCGGCGAGCAGAACCCGACGAGCGCCTACATGACCGGCAAGCTGAAG
>JANMQZ010000214.1:0-21402 GCA_031370755.1 Actinomycetes bacterium | reverse complement strand
TCACTGCCGGGGCGCCCGTGATCGATGTCTTCTTCGCCCTCGAGCCGGGGGCGTCGCGAGCGCTCGTCACCGGTTGGCTGAAGCAGCTCCGCGACGCAGGCCTCGCCGCCGACACCGACTACGCGGCCCGCTCGCTGAAGGGGCAGCTCACCCAGGCCGGGCGCTCCGGCGCCGAGACGACGGTGATCGTCGGCCCGGAGGGTGCGATGCTCCGCCGGCAGGGCGCGAAGGACGAGCCTGTCGCCCACGCGGACGTTTTCGCCACACTGACCGCGTGAGACTGACCGTATGAGCCGGTGGCGCACCCACATGTGCGGTGACCCGCGCGCGGCGCAGGTCGGCGAGAAGATCGTCCTCGCCGGCGGGGCGGCGCGCCGCCGCGACCACGGCGGCCTCGTCTTCGTCGACCTCCGCGACTACACGGGCAAGGTGCAGCTCGTGATCAATCCGGAGCGCGCCGCCGACGCGGCGACGCTCGCACGCGAGATCCGCAACGAGTTCGTCCTCCAGGCGGAGGGCGAGGTCGTCCGCCGCGACGCTGACAAGGTGAACCCGAACATGCCGACGGGCGAGATCGAGGTGCAGGTCGACACGCTGCGCATCCTCTCGCGCTCCGAGCCGCTGCCGTTCCAGATCGGCGAGGACAACGTCGACGAGGTGCTACGCCTGAAGTACCGCTGGCTCGACATGCGCAGCGACCGGATGCAACGCAACCTGCGCCTCAATCACACCGTCATCCAGGCGATCCGCAAGACGATGGACGACCTCGAGTTCATCGACGTGTGGACGCCGTCGATGACGCGAGGGACGCCCGAGGGCGCGCGGGACTTCCTCGTGCCGGTGCGGCTCCAGCCCGGGCGCTTCTTCGCGCTTGCGCAGTCGCCGCAGCTCTTCAAGCAGCTCTGCATGGTCGGCGGGCTCGACCGCTACTACCAGATCGCGACGTGCTGGCGGGACGAGGATCTGCGCGCCGACCGGCAGTTCGAGTTCCGGCAGCTCGACCTCGAGATGTCGTTCGTCGACCGCGAGGACGTGCTCGACGTGCTCGAGCGCTGCGTCGTCGCGAGCTTCGAGGCCGCCGGCCGTGAAGCTCCCGCGACGCCGTTCGCACGACGGACGTACGCCGACGTGATGAAGACGTACGGAACCGACAAGCCGGACCTCCGCTTCGGCCTCGAGATCCAGGACGCGACGGAGTTGACGCGCTCGTCGGAGTTCGGGGTCTTCGCGGGCGCACCGGTCGTGCGCTACCTGATCGCCCCGCGCGCGTTCTCTCGCGCGGAGCTCGCGCGTCTCGAGGAGATCGCGAAGGAGTGGGGCGCAAAGGGCCTCGCCTATCTCGTGAACGACGGCGGCGAGGTTCGCTCGCCGATCGCGAAGTTCCTCTCGGAAGCCGAGCTCGCGGCGCTCGCGCCCGAAGCGGGCTCGACGGCGCTCTTCGCCGCCGCCGACGAGGCGACCGTGAGTCGCGTGCTCGGCGGGCTGCGCGCCCACCTCGGCCGGGAGCTCGACCTCGCCGACCCGCAGCGGAACGAGTTCCTCTGGACGATCGACTTCCCGCTCTTCGAACGCGAAGAGGAGAGCGGGCAGTGGACGTTCGTCCACCATCCGTTCACCGCGCCGATGCCGGGGGAGGAGGAGCAGGTCGAGGGCGAACCGGGTGCTGCGCTAAGCCAGCACTACGACCTGATCTGGAACGGCTGGGAGCTCGGCTCCGGCTCGATCCGGATCCACCGCGCGGAGGTCCAGGCCGCCGTCTTCCGCGTCATGGGCCTCGACGAGGCCGAGCAGCAGGCGAAATTCGGCTTCCTCCTCGATGCGCTCCAGATGGGGGCGCCCCCGCACGGCGGCTTCGCGATGGGCATCGACCGCTTCATCGCCCTCATGGCCGGCGAGCCCGACATCCGCCAGGTGATCGCGTTTCCGAAGGTTTCGAGCGGCGGCGATCCGCTCACCGGAGCGCCGACGCCGATGCCTGACAGCATCCTCGAGGAGCTCGGCCTCCGCTCGATCGTCGAGCCTGAATCGTGACATCCGGTCAAGCGCAGGCCCCTGACCGCCGATGGAGAAGTCATACTTCGACAAGAGGGCGCACCGCGCGCCTACGCGTAGGTAAAGGGAGGCACTCCACATGACAGCCGAAGGCCCGGGTCGCGAAGGCGTCCCGTCGTTGACCTCGCTCCCGAAGATCGAGGACATCCCCGCGCGCGGGGACGGACTCGACGCGGAGCGCGTGCAAGAGGCCTTCGACGCTTTCAGGCGGCACGCCGCCCAGCTCCAGGCTCAGCTTCGCGTCCTCCAGGCAGCCGGCCGCTCCTCGACCGTCGAGGCGAGCGGGCACGCCGTCCGCATGGACGCACTCCATCTGATTCGCGCCGCGGCGGAGTTCGCCGACACGATCGAGCGCGACGCACAGAACGCATCGGCTGCGCAGCTCGGGAAGACCGAGGAAGAAGTGCGCCGCCGCCAGATCGACCTGCAGGAGCGCGAGGCCGACCTCGATCGTTACCGCCAGGAGAGCGAGCGGCAGCGCAGCGAGCTGCTGAACGCCGCACGGAACGAGTCGCGTGAGCTGCTCTCGAAGTCGCACGCCGACGCGACACGCGAGCTGCAGGAGGCGGAGGCCAAGGGCAACCGGCTCCTCGAGCAGTCGCGCCACCAGGCCACCGAGCTCACGAATGCGGCACGCGCAGAGGTCGAGCAGACGCTCGAGTGGGCGCGTGCGCAGGGCGGCGCAATCCTCGCGCGCGCGCAGCACGGCGCCGAGCAGCTTCTCGCCGCCGCCGGCCTCGGCCAGGAGGCGATCGGCGCGGTTGCGACCGCCATCGTGCAGGCCGCGGAACGCGCGTCCGAGCAGGCGCGTCCGGCGCCGCCGGCAGCGTCGTACACGGCCCCGGCCGCGGTGCCGACACAGGCGCCGGAGCCGGAGACCGAGCCGCAGCAAGCGCCCGAGGCCGAAGGCCCCGAGCGCACCGACTCCGAGCCGTAGGCTCTCCACATGCGCCGCGTCTTCGGCCCCCGCACCGCCATCGAGGCGGCGTTTCTCGTCGCAGTGCCGGTCGTGTCGCTTGTCGCCGGGCTCGGCCCGTACGCGATCATCGCGGCGAGCGCCGTCGGCTATCTCCTCGTGCTCCTGCTCGAGGCTTTACTCTGGCGCGAGAAGCCGGCGCTTGCAATGCCGCGATTCCGCCGCGCCCGCACGCCGCGGCCGGCACGCCTGCCTGTGGCTGCGACACCTCGGCCGGTAACGCCACCCGTCGAGCCGAAACCCGAGCCGGTAACGGTAGCCGAGCCCGTCGTCGTGGTCATCCCGGAGCCGGAGCCCGTTCGCGCGCTCCAGCCCGTCCCCGACCTCGAGCCAGAGCCAGAGCCGGAACCGGAGCCCGAACCGGAGCCCGAGCCGGCGGCGGCCGTGATCCCGATCGGCGTCTCCGCCGATCCGCGGAGCTGGAACCTCTGGGACCTCGAGCGGCTCACGCGAGACGCGGCCGGAGCCGACGTGGCGCTCGACGATGAGCGAACGTACCTCCTCATGTATCTGCGCGAGTTCGCCGGTCCGGACGGCTTGCTGCCGCTCGACTTCGACAGCCTCGTCCGCGACAGCTTCGGCGAGCTCGTGGGTGCGCGGTGACGGCGTTCGCCGGCCCTCGCGCCGCCATTCTTGCAGGCGTCGCTCTCCTCGGTGTCGTGATCGCAGTCGCGGTCGCGCAACGCCACGGCAAGAGCGACTCGACCGCGACGCCCGCAGGGCAGTGGTACACCGCGATGGCTGCGCCGTACACGCGCACGCAGGCGAAGAAGGGCGCGTGCGGCATCGTCGTCGGCCCGAACACGCCCGGCGTCGCGCACCCGGTCCTGCCGTGCGGCGTGAAGGTCTACCTCGAGTTCCGCGGCCGCGAGGTGCTGACGCAGGTCGTCGACCACGGGCACACAGCACCCGGCAGGACGTTCGATGTGACGCTCCCCGTCGCGAAGCTCCTCGGCCTGCAGGGCACGCAGACGATCCGCTGGCGTTTCGCGTCGTAAGCGCTACGCTGCGACTCAGTCGACCCTGTTCGTGGGCCCGAGTCCCAATGTAGAACCAACGCTACATGGAAGGGAGCCAGCGTCCCGACCGAGGCTTTTGCCGGAGAGAGGCATGGCGCCCACTTGTGAACTCGGTTCACATAGCTCGGACACATCGGCAGGGTGGATTTGGTGCCAGGCACCCTTTGGGTGCCTGGCACCGCTTTTGAGTGCCGTAGCGCTACCGTGACCCGATGCTCGAGGCATTTGGAGATTCGACGCGCGGCGGCGAGTGGGCTTCGGTGCGACTGCTCGTCGACGGCGACCGGGTCGTCGAGGCGGACGCACCAGGCGTCGAGCGGCCGCTCGTTGGCCTGACGCTGCTCGAGGCGGCTGCCGTCGGCGGCGAGACGCTCGCCGTCGACGCGCTCGCGAACGCGCTCGGCCCGATCTTCCGCAGCGAGCCGCGCGCCGGGCGGACGGCGGTCGCGATGAGCGGCGGCGTCGACAGCGCGGTTGCGCTCTTGCGCGCGGCGCCGAATGCGATCGGCGTCACCCTTCGCCTCTGGCTCGACCCCGACGGCCCGGACTCCGAACGGGCGTGCTGCTCGCCGGAAGCCGTGATCGCCGCGCGCGAGACGTGTCACCGCCTCGGGCTTCCGCACGTGACGCTCGACCTGCGCGAGGAGTTTCGCCGCGCGGTCGTCGCGCCGTTCGTGCGCGGCTATGCGCGCGGTGAGACGCCGAACCCGTGCATCCGCTGCAACGGCGGCTTCCGCTTCGGCGAGCTGCTGGCCTTCGCGAAGCGCGCGGGTTGCGACCGTCTCGCAACGGGGCACTACGCACGCCTCGCAGAGCACCGCGGCAGGCTGCTCCTCCATCGTGCCGCCGACGAGCGCAAGGATCAGTCGTACATGCTCGCGCGCGTCGATCCGGCGCGGCTCGACCGTATCTGGTTCCCGCTCGGCGAGCAGGACAAGGAGACGACGCGCGGCGAGGCGGAGCGTGCGGGCCTCGCGGTCGCGCGCCGCGCCGAGAGCCAGGAGGCGTGCTTCCTCGCCGGCGACGACTACCGCGCGTTCCTCGGCAGGCGCGGCCTCAAGCCGCGCGCGGGGAACGTCGTCGACGAGCGCGGCACCGTGCTCGGGCAGCACGACGGCTTCTGGCGGTTCACGCCGGGGCAGCGCAAGGGAATCGGCGTCTCCGCGGCGTCGCCGCTCTACGTGCTCGACGCCGATGCGGCGGCGAACGCGGTCGTCGTCGGCCCGCTCGAGTCGCTCGCGCGGCGACGCATCGGTGCGTCGGGCCGCCTCTACGTCGACGTCGACCGCGCGGACGCCAAGCTTCGGTACCGGTCGCCGGCGGTTGCCACGAGCGTGTCCGCGCGTCCCGGCGGCTTCGAGCTGAGCCTCGACGAGCCGGCCTACGGTGTCGCCCGCGGCCAGGCGGCGGTGCTCTACGACGGGGACGCCGTTGTCGGCTGCGGCACGATCTCGTCGGTGGACGCCGACTAAGATCGGCCGCAGATGCTTGCCGCCGCGTTCACGTGGGGTGACCTCTGGCGGCTCGCCCTCGCCGTCTTCCTGCTCGCCGTCGGGCTCTCCCTCGCCTACCTGCTTTGCAAATTGGCCGGAACCGTTGGGCGCCTTTCTTCGTTCATCGAGGGGGCGGAGCGCGAGGTGCTCCCGGTGATCAACAAGGTCGGAGGCAGCGTGGATCGGGTCAATGGGCAGCTCGACAAGGTCGACAGGATCACGGACAGCGCCGTAGACGCCGCGGACAGCGTCGACACCGCCGTGCGCGCGGTGAGCATGGCCGTGACGCGTCCGGTGCAGAAGCTCTCCGGTCTCGCCGCCGCCGTGAGCTACGGCGCCTCCGACTTCAAGACGCGCCACGACTGGCGTCACGCCGTGCAGACCGGCAAAGAAGCCGCCGCCCGGCGCGAGCGCGAGCTGGGCGAAGAGCTGCGCGACGCGGGAGAGAGAACATGAGCGACGAGATCACACTCGTCATCCCGGCGCAGGAGGACTTCCGGCAGATCGCGCATCTCGTGCTCGGCGGCCTCGGCGTCCGCGCCGAGTTGACGTACGAGGATCTCGACGATCTGCAAACCGCGCTCGACGCACTGCTTGGCTGTCGTGACGACGCCGACGAGATGCACGTCCGCTTCGACGTGCACGACGATTCGGTGCGCGCGACCGTCGGCCCGTTCGCCGAGGCGCAGCTCGACGAGCTCGAGAGCGACTCGACCGACATCGGGCTCCGCCGCGTGCTCGAGACCGTGACGGACGGATTCGAGGTGGAGCGGCGCGACCGCGATGCGTGGGTCGTGTTCACGAAGCACACGAACGCGACCGCAGAGGCGGCGAGCTGATGCCGCGGATCAACGACAAGATCCTGCTGCGGAAGTACCACGAGGACGGCGACCTCGCGGCACGCGAGCAGCTGATCGAGCAGTACATGTCGCTCGTGCGCTCGCTCGCCCGGCGGTACTCGTATCGCGGCGAGCAGTTCGAGGATCTCGTTCAGATCGGGGCGATCGGCCTGATCAAGGCGATCGACCGCTTCGACCTCGAGCGCGGTGTCGAGCTCACGACCTACGCGACGCCGAACATCATCGGCGAGATCAAGCGGCACTTCCGCGACAAGGGCTGGTCGGTGCGCGTGCCGCGCGGCCTTCAGGAGCTGAACGTGCAGCTGTCGCGCCTGATGGATCAGTTGACGGTGCAGCTCAGCCGCTCGCCGACGATCCCGGAGCTTGCGAAGGCGTCGGGCTCGACGGAAGAAGAGGTGCTCGAGGCGCTCGAGTCCGGCCGCGCGTACTCGTCGCTCTCGCTCTCGTCGAGCGGCGGCGCCGACGGCGAAGACGATCTCGATCCGCTCGAGTCGATCGGGACGGAAGAGCACCAGTACGCCGTGTCGGAGGACCGCGCTGTGCTCGCCCCGGGGTTCAGGGCGCTCGACGAGCGCGAGCGCAAGATTCTCCAGCTCCGCTTCTTCGACGGCCTCACGCAGTCGCAGATCGCGGCGCACGTCGGCATCTCGCAGATGCACGTCTCACGTCTCATCCGTCGCTCGCTCGAGAAGATTCGCGCCGAGATCGCGTCGGACGAAGAGCCGAGCGCGCGCGCGAGCTAGAGCGACGCGAAGCCGAAGTCAAGCAGGCGCTTCGCGTCCGCGTACATGTCGGGCGAGTCGAGCACGACCGCGATCAGAGACGTTCCACCGCGGGTCGCCGACGCGACGAGACACGGGCCCGACTTGTGCGTGTAGCCCGTCTTCACGCCGTTCGCGCCCGGATAGCTGCCGATGAGCCGGTTGTTGTTGACGTAGATCTTCGCGAAGGTCGGCGCGTTCCAGCTCACGTGCTTGACGCGCGTCTAGACGATCTGGCGGAAGCGCTCGTTCCGCATTGCGACGCGCGTCAGCGCGGCGAGATCCCACGCGCTCGAATAGTTGTCGGCGTCACGCACGCCGCTCGGGGTCGAGAAATGCGTGTCGTGCAGGCCGAGGTGCTGCGCCTCGGCGTTCATCGAGCGGATGAACGTCCACTTGTCGCCCGACACGGCGATCGCCAGCGCGAGCGCGTCGTCGTTGCCGCTGAAAAGCAGGAGCGAGTAGAAGAGCTTCGACGCCTCCACCTTCTCGCCCGCCCGTAGCCCCTCGCGCACGAGCGGCACGCGCGGGACGGACTTGTCGACCGTGACGAGGTCATGCGGGCCGAGCGCCCGGAGGGCGAGCAGCGCGGTCATGATCTTCGTCGTCGAGGCGACCTGCCGTCGCTCGCGCGCGTGCTTCGCCCAGAGGACGCGGCCGGTCCTCGCATCGACGAGCACCGCGGCGCCGCCGAGCAGCCCCGGCTCGAAGCGCTGGCGCAGGAGCGACCCGCCGACGAGCAAGCGCTCGGGCGCAGCCGGCTTTGCATGGACGCCCGGAAGCTGCGCGAGGCGCGGGACCTGCGGCGACGCAGCGGCGGCGATCGGCGTGCTCGCCTGCTCCGACCCGACCCACGCACCGCCGAGGCCCGCGAGCACGACTGCGACGCCGACAGGCGTCAGCCTGCGCAGGCGGTAGCGATAGCGCTTCCGGGGGCGGCGACTCGGCGGCACAGGACGATCCTACGACGCTCGACGGCGATTTCCCTGCCCTGGCGGACGCCCTCCATACAATGGCCGCTCGATGCGCACGTCGAACGAGATCCGCGAGGGCTTCCTCTCCTTCTTCGAGGAGAAGGGACACCTGCGCCGTCCCTCGGCGTCGCTCGTCCCGCGCGCGGGCGACCGCTCGACGCTCCTCACCGTCGCGGGCATGCAGCCGCAGATGCCGTTCTTCCTCGGGCTCGAGCCGCCGCCGGCGGCAACGACGACGACCGCGCAGAAGTGCTTCCGCACCCCTGACATCGACGAGGTCGGGCTCGACACCTACCACCTGACCTTCTTCGAGATGATGGGCAACTTCTCGTTCGGCGACTACTTCAAGGAAGGCGCCGTCGCCTACGCGACGGAGTTCGTCCAGGAGCGGCTGAAGCTCGACTGGGACCGCATCTGGGTGAGCGTCCTCGCCGGCGACCCGGAGCTTGGGCTCGGGCCCGACGACGTCGCGATCGACCTCTGGAAGAAGATCGGCATGCCGGTCGAGCGCATCGTCGAGCTGCCGTCGTCGGAGAACTTCTGGTCGGTCGGCGGCCCCGGCCCGTGCGGCCCCGATTCCGAGATCTACTACGACTTCGGCCCGGAGGCCGGCTGCGGCGAGCCCGACTGCAAGCCCAGCTGCACGCGCTGCGAGCGCTTCCTCGAGTTCTGGAATCTCGTCTTCATGCAGTACGAGCAGCACGCCGACGGCACGCTCACCGAGCTCCCGAAGCAGAACATCGATACCGGTCTCGGCCTCGAGCGCACCGCGCGCATCATCCAGGGCGTCCCGTCCGTCTACGACACCGACGGCTACCAGACGATCATGCAGTGGATCGCGAAGGAGTCCGGTGTCGCGTACGGCGACTCGCAAGACGCGACGAAGGCGCACCGCGTGCTTGCCGACCACGGTCGCGGGATGACGTTCCTCGTCGGCGACGGCGTCACGCCGTCGAACGAGGGCCGCGGCTACGTGCTTCGCCGCATCATCCGCCGCGCCGCGCAGCACGGCTTGCGCATCGGTATGCAGGCGCCGTTCCTTCCCGGCCTCGCCGAGGCCGTGATCGAGCAGATGGGGGAGGCGTACCCCGAGCTCACCGAGCACACGCGCGAGATCACGCAGGTGCTCGCCGCCGAGGAAGAGCGGTTCGCCGAGACGCTCGAGCGCGGCATGAAGCTCTTCGAGTAGCCGGCTGCGCAAGGCGAGATCACCGGCGACGACGCGAACACGCAGCAGGCGACCTACGGCTTCCCGATCGAGCTCACGCAGGAGCTCGCCCGCGAGCGCGGGCTCGGCGTCAACGACGAGGAGTACACGCGCCTCATGGAGGGCCACCGCGAGATCTCCCGCCAGACGAGCAAGGTGTCGATCGACGTGCGCTTCCCGAACGCGCCGCGCACGGAGTTCGTCGGCTACGAGCGCACCGAGGTGTTGACGGCGATCACCGCCTACGCCGACCTCGACGACGGTCTCTTCCAGGTGAAGCTCGAGCAGTCGCCGTTCTATCCCGCAGGTGGCGGCCAGGTCTCCGACCTGGGAACGCTCGAGAAGGAGAGCGGTGAGCGCGCGGACCTCGTCGAGTTGCTGCGCCTCGA
Organism: Actinomycetes bacterium; assembly: GCA_031370755.1. Classification (GTDB taxonomy): domain Bacteria; phylum Actinomycetota; class Thermoleophilia; order Gaiellales; family Gaiellaceae; genus Palsa-739. The sequence continues at coordinate 11,671 of JANMQZ010000214.1, read as the reverse complement.
GTCCGACCAGGAGCTCGTCTTCCGCGGCGAGGGCTTCGCGGAGGGTGACCGCGTCAAGGCCGTCGTGCCGTGGAACGTCCGCTTCCCGACGCAGGCGAACCACACGGGAACCCATCTGCTGCACGAGTGCCTCCGCGAGGTGCTCGGCACGCATGTCAAACAGGCCGGCTCCGCCGTTCGCCCGGACAAGCTGCGCTTCGACTTCACGCATCCGCAGGCGCTCACCACCGAAGAGCGCACGGAGGTCGAGAAGCGCGTGAACGAGCGCGTCTTCCAGAACCTCCCGGTGCGCATCTACGAGACGCCGATCGAGGAGGCGCGCAAGCTCGGGGCGATGATGCTCTTCGGCGAGAAGTACGGCGACATCGTGCGCGTCGTCGACATCGGCGGCTGGTCGGTCGAGCTCTGCGGCGGTACCCATGTGCGCTCAACCGCGGAGATCGGGCCATTTGCGATCCTCAGCGAGAGCTCCGTCGGCTCCGGCGCACGGCGGATCGAGGCCGTCACCTCGGGCGAGGCGTTCGTCTACCTGCGCGAGCAGGCCCGCGAGGCCGACACGCTGCGTCTCGAGCTCGACCGCGTCCGCAAGGAGTCGAAGAAGCCCGCGCAGACGGCCGAGGTCGACTTCACCGTCGTCGGCAAGGAGGGGAACGTCGTCCTCGTCGAAGCGAAGGCGATCAAGGGCGGCCCGCTCCGCGACCTGTCCGACCGGATTCGCCAGCAGGAGAAGGCAGACGGCGCAATCGTCGGGTCGGCCGACGACGGCCGCGCGTACCTCGTGATCAACTTCGACGAGTCGCTCGTCGCGCGCGGCCTCGACGCCGTGCAGCTGATCCGCGAGCTCGGCAAGCACATCGGCGGCGGTGGCGGCGGCAAGCCGACGCTCGCCGAGGCCGGCGGCAAGAACGCGGACGGCGTCCGCGACGCGCTTGCGGCGGGGCAGAAGGCGCTCGCGGAGTCGCTCGCATGAAGACGATGGCGCTCGACTACGGCTCTGCGCGCACCGGCGTCGCCGTCTCCGACCCGACCGGGATCATCGCGCGTCCACTCTGCGTCGTCGAGCGGGCCGCGAGCGAGGCCGGCCTCGACGAGCTGCAGCAGCTCGTCGAGAGCGAGGTGGCGGAACAGGTCGTCGTGGGCCACCCGCTGACGCTGCGCGGCGAGCGGGGCGACCAGGCGCACGAGACGGAGCAGTTTGCGAAGAAGCTGCGCGAGCGGCTCGAGGTCCCCGTCCTTCTCTTCGACGAGCGCTTCACCACCGATCTCGCACAGCAGGCGCCCGCCTCGGATGCGCCGCTCGATGCGCGTGCAGCGGCCCACCTTCTCTCGAGCTACCTCGCGTGGTCGAGCGCCGCCCCGGCGTGATGCCGCCGAAGCCGGGGCCGCCGCCCCGGCAGGTGTCGCGGAGCAGGATCCACCGCCGCCGCCTCGGCGCGCTCGCGGCCGTCGTGCTGCTCGGCCTGCTCGTCTTCGCGCTCGTCAAGATCACGGGACGGAGCTCGACGCCGGCTCCGCCGCCGGTCGTGGCCGCGCCGAAGCCGTTCCACATCGTCTTCCCCGAGGGCTTCACGCGGCTCGATATGGCACAGCGCGTCGAGGCGGTCGCGAAGATCGCGCGGGCGAAGGGCAACAAGCGCGTCAGCATCTCGAAGCGCACCTATCTTGCGGCGAGCGGGAAGCACGTCATTCCCGGCTTCGGGTCGAAGAAGCGCGACCTCGAGGGGTTCCTGTTCCCTGCGACCTACGACTTCCTCTCGAACACGCGCTCGTCCCAGCTCGTGCGGGATCAGCTCGAGGCATTCCGGAAGAACTGGGGGAAGGTCGACCTCGCGTACGCGCGGAAGAAGAACCTGACGCCGTACGACGTCCTGACCATCGCCTCGATGGTGGAGGGCGAGGCCGTCGCGCCGGACGAGCGGCCGCTCGTCGCCGCGGTGGTCTACAACCGCCTGCACGCGGGTATGACGCTCGGGATCGATGCGACGATCCGCTACGGACTGCATGTCCCCGGCACGGAGTCGTTGAAGCAGTCGCAGCTCGACAGCAACAACCCCTACAACACGCGCAAGTTCGCGGGCTTACCGCCGACGCCGATCGGCAATCCGGGGCTCGCGTCGATGCAGGCTGCCGCGCACCCGGCGAAGGTCGGCTACCTCTACTTCGTTCGGAAGCCTGACCGGGTGCACCACTACTTCACGAGCAGCTTCCAGGACTTCGTCAACCACGAGATCGCGTACGGCTACAAGTGAGCGAGCTCGTCGCGCTGCTCGGCCGCCCCGTCGCGCACTCGCTGTCGCCGCGCATGCAGAACGCAGCGTTCGCGGCGCGGGGGCTCGACTGGACGTACGTCGCCATCGACGTCGCGCCGGAGCGGCTCGAGGCCGCGGTCAAGGGGCTCGACGCGCTCGGCTTCGCCGGCGCGAACGTCACCGCGCCGCACAAGGCGGCGGTGGCGAAGATCGTCGGCAGCGATCTGCCGTCCGTGAACACGCTCGTCGGCCTGCGCGGGCACTCGACCGACACGGCGGTGCTCGCGGGCCTCGAGACGGAGCGCCCGGTGCTTATCGGCAACGGTGGCGCGGCGGCGGCGTTCATCCACGACTTGCCACACGCGCGCGTCTTCTCGCGGCGCGGCGAGTGGCCGCCGGACGTGCGCGACGCCGACCTCGTCGTCAACGCGACACCGGTGCGCGACGAGGTGCTCGTCGAGCTGCGGCCGGGTCAGACGCTCGTCGATCTGCCGTACCCGCGGTCCGCGACTGCGGACGCGGCAGCTGCAGCCGGCGCGCGGGTGCTCGACGGGCTCGAGGTGCTCGTCGCGCAGGGTGCGGCGTCGTTCGAGCTCTGGACGGGAGTCGCCGCGCCCCTGTCCGTCATGCGCAGGGCACTAGGCTTGCCTGCATGACGCTCGAGCTCGCGACGGCGGGAGAATCGCACGGCCCCGCGCTCGTCGCGATCGTCGCCGGGCTGCCGGCCGGGCTCGTGCTCGACAAGGCGGCGATCGACGCCGACCTGCGCCGCCGCCAGCAGGGCTACGGCCGCTCGCCGCGGCAGCAGATCGAGACGGACGAGGTGGAGGTGCTCGCGGGTCTCCGGCAGGGGCGCACGCTCGGGACGCCGCTCGCGCTCGTCGTCCGCAACCGCGACCACAAGAATTGGACGTGGGGGATGAGCCCCTTCGAGCCGGAGGGCAAGCCGGAGGGCAAGGGCACGAAGGCCGTCACGCTGCCGCGGCCCGGCCACGCGGATCTCGCGGGCGTGCAGAAGTACGGGCTCAGCGATGTCCGTGATGCGCTCGAGCGTGCGTCGGCGCGGCACACAGCGGTGCATGTCGCTGCGGGCGCGGTCGCGAAGGCGCTGCTCGCGGAGATCGGCATCACGGTCGCGGGCGCGGCGCTCCCGGAGGCCGGCGCGGATCCGACGACGATCGACGCCGCGCGCGCCGACCGTGACACGCTCGGCGGCATCGTCGAGGTGCGCGCGTCGAACGTGCCGCCCGGGCTCGGCTCCTACGCGCGCAAGGAGGATCGTCTCGACGCGCGGCTCGCGGCCGCGCTCATGGGCATCCAGGCGGTGACGGGCGGCGAGATCGGCGACGGCTTCGCGCTTGCGCAGCTGCGCGGCTCGGATGCGCACGACGAGATCGTCGGCGGGGCCGGTGGGTTGCGGCGCGAGACGAACCGCGCGGGCGGCATCGAGGGCGGGATGTCGAACGGCGAGGAGATCGTCGTGCGGGCCGCGATGAAGCCGCTGCCGACGCTGATGAAGCCGCTCGGCTCCGTCGACCTCGAGACGGGTGAGCCGGCAAGCGCGCTCGTCGAGCGCAGCGACGTCTCGGCGGTGGAAGCGCTCGCCGTCGTCGCGGAGGCCGCAGTCGCGTGGGAGCTCGCGCGCTGCGCGCGCGAGAAGTTCGGCGGCGACGCCCTGGCCGACTTCGTCGCCGCGCACCAGGCCTATCGGGACAGGATCGACTGGGCTCCGCGGAACGGCTGACGATTCTCAGTGTGTCTGACACCAGGAGATGTCCGCTCAGAGTCTCTCGCGCAGAGGCCGGTGTTCCTCTCGCCAGGACGCTGCAAGACGAAGTGTCACGAGGGTGTCACGGAAGTGTCACGGGCTCCTAAGAGTGTCTGACACCGGGGCATGGCTATGACGGACACACACGTTGCGCTCGTCGGGTTCATGGGCGCGGGCAAGTCGACGGTCGCGTGGCGGGCGGCGGAGCAGACCGGGCGCGGGTACGTCGACGTCGACTCCGATCTCGAGGGGCTGATCGGGCCGATCGGCGCGTACTTCGACGAGCACGGCGAGCCTGCGTTCCGCGCGGTCGAGGAGGTCGCCGTCACGGAGGCGCTCCTCCGCAGCGCCCCTTCGATCATCGCGCTCGGCGGCGGCGCGGTCACGTCGACCGCCACGCGCGAGCTGCTCGCGGAGCGCGCGGTCACGGTCTGGCTCGACGTCGACCTCGAGACGTGCTGGGAGCGCGCCCGCGCAAGCGACCGGCCGCTCGCACGTGACCGCACGGAGTTCGAGCGCCTCTACGCGGAACGCCGGGCGCTCTACGCCGACGTCGCAGACGCCGTCGCGCGTGACGTCCACGACGTCATCCTCGCGGCGGCCGGCGTGCACGTCGAGCGCGGCGCGATCCACCGGCTCGCCGAGCTCGTGCCCGGTGACGGCGCAACGGCACTCGTCAGCGACCCGCACGTCGCGGGCATCCACGGCATGGACGCACAGCTCTCGCTCGGCGCGCGCCTCGCGCAGACACACGAGCTGCCACTCGGGGAGGAGGCGAAGACGCTCGCCGCCCTCGACCGGCTCTGGCAGGAGCTTCGCCTCGATCGGCGCGGCACGCTCGTCGCGCTCGGCGGCGGCTGCACGACGGACGCCGCCGGCTTCGCCGCCGCCACGTATCTGCGCGGCATCGCGTGGGCGCCCGTGCCGTCGAGCCTCGTCGCCCAGGTCGACGCGGCGATCGGCGGCAAGACCGCGATCGACCTGCCGCAGGGGAAGAACCTCGTCGGAGCGTTCCACTGGCCCGTGCGCACGATCGTCGACCCTGCCCTGCTCGAGACGCTGCCGTCGGAGCAGCGCCGCGAGGGAATGGCCGAGGTGGTGAAGACCGGCCTGCTCGCGGACGAGCCGCTCTGGGAACTGCCCGACGACGAGCTCGTCCGCCGTTGCGCCGCCTTCAAGTCCGCCGTCTGCCTGCGCGACCCGCACGACCGCGGCGACCGCACGATGCTGAACCTCGGCCACACGTTCGCGCACGCGCTCGAGGCCGCCGCGGGCTACGACGGCGTCAGCCACGGCCAGGCCGTCGCCCTCGGCCTCACCGCCGCCCTCCGGCTGTCCGGGCGGGACATCGGCCAGGTGGAGGAGATCCTCGCGCCGAAGCCTGTCCGCGTCGACCGGGACAAGGCCTGGGCAGCCATGCAGCGCGACAAGAAGGCCGTCGGCGGCGAGCTTCGGCTCGTCCTCCTTGGCGACGCCGGCCCGCGCCTCGACGTCGCGGTTCCCGCCGACGACGTGCGCCGCGCCCTCGACGCGCTGATCGCCGGATAGCATCGCGCCGGTGCGTGTCCTCGTCCTGAACGGCGTCAACCTCAACGTGCTCGGGCGCCGCGACCCGGAGCTCTACGGAGGCGTCTCGATCGCCGAGCTCGAGTCCCGCATCTACGACTGGGGCCGCGAGCTCGAGCTGACGGTGCAGTGCCGCCAGACGAACAGCGAGGGCGAGTTCATCAAGTGGATCCACGACGCCTACGACAACAACGACGGCGTCATCGTCAACCCGGGTGCGTGGAGCCACTACGCGTGGTCGATCCACGACGCGCTCGAGATGCTCTCGATCCCGATCGTCGAGGTCCACCTCTCGAACATCGAGGAGCGCGAGGAGTGGCGGCGCACGTCCGTCATCGCCGACCTCGTCGCAGCACGCTTCATCGGGCAAGGGCCCGATGGCTACCGTCAAGCACTCCAGTATCTGAAGGAGAACTCGTGACCGACCGCATCGACCGTCTCCGCGAGCACCTCGAGCAGCCGCTGCTCGTCACCGACGCGACGAACGTCCGCTACCTCTGCGGCTTCCAGAGCTCGAACTGCGCGCTCTTCGTCGAGCAGGGCCGCGCGCGCCTCTTCACCGACTTCCGCTACATCGAGGCCGCGCAGGCGGTCGAGGGCGTCGAGACCGTGCTGACGAAGCGGAACCTGATCGCAGAGCTCGCCGACATGCTCTCCGGCCGCGTCGCGTTCGAGCGCGTGCTTGCATACGGCCTCTACGAGGTCCTGCGCGACGGCGGGCTCGACCTCGTGCCGACGAGCGGCGCGGTCGAGAAGCTCCGCGCCGTCAAGGAGGAAGGCGAGCTCGAGCAGCTGCGGAAGGCATGCGCGATCACCGACCGCGTCTTCGAGCGCCTGACCGAGGTGCCGTTCGTCGGGCGCACCGAGCGCGAGATCTCCTGGGAGCTCGTGCGGCTCTTCCACGAAGAGGGCGGCGAGGGTGTCTCGTTCGACTCGATCGTCGGTGCCGGGCCGACGGGCGCGCGCCCGCACGCGCGGGCAGGCGACCGCAAGATCGGTACCGGTGAGCTCGTCGTGATCGACACCGGCACATCGGTCGGCGGCTACACGTCCGATTACACGCGGACGTTCGCGACCGGGCCGCTCGACGGGGAGGCGAAGGAGGCATACGACACCGTGCTGCGCGCACAGCAGGCGGCACTCGACGGCATCCGCGCCGGCATCTCCGGCGTCGACGCGGACGCGCTCGCGCGCGGCGTCATCGACGAGAGCCCGTTCAAGGGCAAGCTCGGCCACGGGCTCGGGCACGGGCTCGGCCTCGACGTGCACGAGGCGCCGCGCCTCTCGACCGAGTCGAACGACATCCTCGAGCCGGGGAACGTCGTCACGGTCGAGCCGGGCGTCTACCTCGAGGGCCGCTTCGGCATCAGGATCGAGGATGACGTCGTCGTCACGGCCGACGGAATCGAGAACCTGACGGGCTTCCGGAAGGACCTGATCGAGGTCGGCTAGCGCCCATCGGTACACTCGTCGGCCGACGTGGCAGACATGGTCGAGACCAACAACTTCAAGAACGGGATGCACATCGAGCTCGACGGCAAGGTGTGGCGCATCCTCGAGTTCCAGCACGTGAAGCCGGGCAAGGGCGGCGCCTTCGTGCGCACGAAGCTGCGCAGCCTCGTCGCCGGAGCCGTCGTCGACAAGACGTTCCGCGCAGGCGAGAAGTTCCCGCGCGTCCACACCGAGGTGAAGAACGTGCAGTTCCTGTACGAGGACGGCACCGAGGCGCACTTCATGGACCCGGACACGTACGACCAGTTCGCAGTGCCGCGCGGCGAGATCGAGGACGAGCTCACGTTCATGCAGCCGAACGCGACCGTGCAGGTGCTCGCCGTGAACGGCAAGCCGTCGAGCGTGCAGCTGCCCGCCTCGGTCGAGTTGTCCGTCGTCGAGACCGAGCCCGGCGTCAAGGGGGACACGGTCTCAAACGTGACGAAGCCCGCGACGCTCGAGACCGGTGCGGTCGTCCAGGTGCCGCTCTTCGTGAACGTCGGCGACCGGCTCAAGGTCGATCCGAAAGAGAAGCGCTACATCTCGCGCGTCTGACGTGCGAGGCATCGTCGCCCTGTCGCTCGCGGGTGCGCTTCCCGCCACGCTCGGCGGCCTCGTCTTCTGGGCGCTCCACGGGGACACGACCGTGACGCGCGCGATCGCGTACGGCTTCTGGTTCGCCGCGGCGGCGCTCCTCGTGCTGATGGCCGTCGCCGGCCGCAAGTGGCTCTGGCGCCGGACGACCCTGCCGGTGCCCGAGGGCTGGGTCTTCGTCACCGCCGCCGTCGTGCTGACGGTCGCGGGCGCAGGGATCGACGCCGCGGGTGCCTGACGGCTCCTAAGGCGCGGTAAGGTCCCGAGCCGTGCCGACGCTCGCCGACACCACCATCCGCTTGCTCGGGCAGGAGCCGCTCGCAGGGAAGGTTCCGACCGCCGAGCAGCTCCGGCTCGCGGAGATTCTCGACCGGGCCGGGTTCGCGTACCTCGAGGTCTCCGGCGGCGGCTGCTTCGACTGGGCCGTCAAGCGTGGCGTCGAGAGCCCCTGGGAGCGCATCCGCGCGCTGAAGTCGCGGGTGAAGACACCGCTCGGGCTCGCCCTCCGCGGCCGCTTCCTCGTCGGCTCGCGTCCGGTCGATGCCGACTTCGCACGCCGCTTCGTCGCGTCCGCCGCGGAGAACGGGATCGACGTCTTCCGGTTGCACGACCCGTTGAACGACGTCTCGAACCTGCGCGAGGCCGCCGAGGCGATCGTCGCCGCGGAGCGCGACTTCGAGGCCGGGCTCGTCTACAGCCCCGGCCCGACGAGCGCGGTCGCCACGCTCATCGAGCGCGCGAAGGCGCTGCCGGAGCTCGGCGCAGTCCGCGTGCTCCTGCACGACCCGACCGGCTCGCTCCAGCCGCACCGGGCGGAGCAGCTCGTCGGCGCGCTCGCCGAGGCGAGCGGGCTCCCCGTCGGCATCTACGTGCAGGGCTCGGGCGGCAGCGCGCTCGCGGCGACGCTCGCCGCAGCACGCGCAGGCGCGCAGCTGATCGCCTGCACGATCTTTCCGCTCGCCCTCACCCTGCACCGGGTCTCGGGCGAAGCGCTCTCGGAGGCGCTCGTCGGCATGGGCCTCGACCCGGGCATCGACGTCGGCACGCTCTGGGATGCCTCGGACGTCGTCGACGAGCACATCGGCGACGAGCCCGTCGCACCGCTCGCGCCGCGCATCGCCGTGCGCGCGGCGCAACACGATCTTCCCGCCGGCCTCGTCGCAGGCGTCGACGCGACGCTTCGGGCGCAGGGTGCAGGCGACCGGCTCGACGAGGTGATCGAGGAGCTCGACCACATCCGCGCCGAAGTGGGGTGGCCGCCGCTCGCCGCGCCGATCGGGCAGGTCCTTGCGTCGCAGGCGCTCCTGAACGTGCTGTCGGCGAGCCGCTACCTGACGATCGTCGACGAGCTGCGCGCGCTCGTCTCGGGCCGCTTCGGCGTGCCGCCCGAGCCGATCGACCCGGCGATCGTCCGCGCGGTCGAGCTCACGCACGACCCCGAGACGCAAGAGGACTCCGCACCGTCCCTGAAGGAGCTGCGTGCCGAGGCGGAGGGCATGGCGGCGAGCGAGGAAGAGCTGCTGCTCATGGGGCTTTTCGGCGAAGACGCCGAGCGGCTGCTCCGCAACATTCGCGGTCGCGCGAGCGCCGACGAGGACGAGCTCGCGTCGGTCGACAAGGCGCGGGCCGAGCGCATCCGCGAGGTCGTGCGCATCGTGCAGGAGTCCGGAATCGGCGAGGTGACGATCGAGGAAGAGGGGATGCGCGTCTCCGTGCGCTCGAGCGCCGACGCGACGGACGGCGCCGTGCCTTCCTCGGCGCCGCTCGCGATTCCCGAGCCGGGCGCCGCCGTCCAGCCGCTGCGCCCGTCGAACGGCCTCGTCCGGGTCGAGTCGCCGATAGTCGGCACGTTCTATCGCGCGCCCGAGCCGGGGTCGCCTCCGTTCGTCGAGGAGGGTGACGTCGTCGCCGCGGGCCAGACGCTCTGCATCCTCGAGTCGATGAAGCTCATGAACGAGGTGAAGTCCGACATCGAGGCCGTCGTGCGCAAGATCCATGTCGACAACGCGCAGCCGGTCGAGTACGAGCAGGTGCTGTTCGACCTCGAGCCGCTCTCCGGCCGACCGCTCGACGCAGCCTGATGTTCTCCCGGGTCCTGGTAGCGAACCGCGGCGAGATCGCCGTGCGCGTCATCCGCGCGCTGCACGAGCTCGGCATCGAGGCCGTCGCCGTGTACTCGACGGCTGACGAGGACGCGTTGCACGTGCGCCTCGCCGACCGGGCGGTGCGCATCGGGCCGCCGCCCGCGGCGCAGAGCTACCTGTCGATGCCGGCGGTCGTCGGCGCCGCGACGACGACCGGCTGCGAAGCGGTTCATCCCGGCTATGGGTTCCTCTCCGAGAACGCGGAGTTCGTGCGCGCCTGCGAGGACAACGACCTCGTCTTCATCGGCCCGCCTGCGGACGTGATGGAGAAGATGGGGGACAAGTCGCGCGCGAAGGCTGAGATGCGCGACGCCGGCGTCCCGCTCGTGCCCGGAACGGAGGGCGCAGCGACGCTCGCCGAGGCACGCGTAGCAGCGGACGAGCTCGGCTACCCGGTGCTGCTGAAGGCGGCGGCGGGCGGCGGGGGGCGCGGAATGCGGCTCGTCCGGGCGCCTGCGGAGATCGAGGAGGCGTACTCACGCGCCGCGGCGGAGGCGGAGGCGGCGTTCTCCGACGGGACGCTCTACGTCGAGAAGGCGATCACGCCTGCGCGGCACGTCGAGATCCAGGTGATCTGCGACGGCCACGGCGGCGTCCTCACGTGTGGCGAGCGCGAGTGCTCGATCCAGCGCCGGCACCAGAAGCTGATCGAGGAGTCGCCGTCGCCCGCGCTCGACGCCGAGCTGCGCGAGGCGATGGAGTCGTCGGCGGAGCGTGCGTGCGCGCACATCGGCTACCGGAATGCCGGCACGTTCGAGTTCCTCGTCGGCCCCGACGGAGCGTTCTCGTTCATCGAGCTGAACGCGCGGCTTCAGGTCGAGCATCCTGTGACGGAGCTCGTGACGCGGCTCGATCTCGTGCGGATGCAGATCGCCGTCGCGGCGGGAGAGCGGCTACCCATCACCGGCCGCGCGCCGCGCTCCGGTCACGCGATCGAGATTCGCATCAACGCGGAGGATCCGCTGCTCGACTTCCGTCCCTCACCGGGCACGCTCACGCGCTTCCGCGCGCCGCTCGGCCCCGGCGTGCGCGTCGACACGTTCGTCGAGGACGGCTCCGTGATTCCGCCGCACTACGACTCGCTGATCGCAAAGGTGATCGTGCACGACGACTCACGCAACGCGTGCATCGAGCGCGCACGCCGTGTGCTCCGTGAGCTCGACATCCGCGGCGTGCCGACGACGCGCGACGTTGCGCTCGACATCCTGGGCAGCGACGATTTCCGGAGCGGCGACTACTCGACCTCGTTCCTCGACGAGGCCGGCGCGAAGCTGCCGGCACTGGCGCGCGCATGACCATCGCCGTCGTAAGCGACGAAGGCACCGTGACGATCACGGACGCGGCGCTGAACCAGATCGTCGTCCAGGCCGCCGAGGCGGCGGCGGGCGCGCGCGTGCGCCGGCGGCGTCAGCTCGAGATCGCGATCGCCGACACGGGAACGCGCGTGCAGCTGGAGCTTGCGGTGCCGTACGGGCGGGTGCTGCCGGACGTGGCGCGTGACGCGTTGGTGCCCAGCGGGAGCGGCATGATCCAGGCAAGCTCAGACAAGTTGTTCTACGGTTGGCGCGTCGTTGCCGCCTGCTTCCTCATCGCGGCATTTGCGTGGGGCCTCGGGCTGTTCGGCGGCAGCGTTTACCTCCAGGCCGTCACCGAAGCGCATGGCTGGGCGATTGCCGACGTGTCCGCGGCGATCACGGTATTCTTCCTCGTCAGCGCATGCATTCAACGTCTGGTCGGCAAGAGCATCGACCGCCTTGGACCGCGGCCGGTGTTGCTGGCTTCCGCAATTTCGATGTGTCTCGGCGTCGCATCGATCGGCCAGGCGAGCCGGCCTTGGCACCTCTACGCCTGCTTCGTGC
>JANMQZ010000210.1:0-5886 GCA_031370755.1 Actinomycetes bacterium | reverse complement strand
GTCGCCGCAGCACGCGGGATCGCGCTCGTCGCGTCGGCCGAGCCGGTGCCGCCCGTCGCGGCGGACCCGGTCCGGCTCGGCCCGGTGATCGACAACCAGAACTCGAACGCGCTCAAGTTCACGCCCGCCGGCGGCCGGGTGGAGGTGCGCGCGAGCGAGCGGAACGGCCGCGCTCGCATCGAGATCGCCGACACCGGCATGGGCATCTCGCCGGCCGAGCAGGAGCGCCTGTTCGAGCGCTTCTACCGCACGGCACAGGCGCAGACCGATGCCGTCCCCGGCGTCGGTCTCGGGCTCTCGATCGCGAAGGCGATCGTCGAGGCGCACGGCGGCACGATCTTGTGCGAGAGCGTCGAGGGCGCGGGCACGACGTTTGCGATCGAGCTGCCGCTCGCCGCACAGCCGGCGACGCTCGTCGTCGCGTAGACCGAACCGCACTACCATCCCGCCGCGAATGACCCGCATGGAGCGACTTCGAAGCGGCGCGGAGCTGCGCGTCACCGGGCCTGCCGACGCGGCTGCCGCCGTCGTCTGCGTCAACGGCGGCCAGGGCGGCGAGGTGGCGGGTACCTGGAGCGCCTCGCTCGAGTGGCTGGCACGCCGGCTCGCGCCGCGTTTCCCGTCGCTCGCGTTCGGCGAGGTCAAGTACCGGATCAAGTCCTGGAAGAAGCTCGACTGGTGCGTCGAGGACGCACTCGCAGCGATCGACGCGCTCGGCGCGCACCGGACGCTCCTCCTCGGCTTCTCGATGGGCGGCGCCGTCGCCGTGCAGGCGGCCGAGGCTTCTTCCGTCGAGACCGTGCTCGGGCTTGCGCCCTGGTTCCCCGACCGGCTCTCGCTCGAACCGCTGCGCGGCCGGCGGCTGCGCGTTCTCCACGGCTCGCTCGACCGCTGGCTGCCCGGCATCCCCGGCGTGTCGCCCGCGAGCTCCCGCCGTGGCTTCGAACGGGCCCGCGCGCTCGGCGTCGGCGGCGACTACACGTTGATCCCCGGCGCGGTCCACGGAGTCGCGCTGCGCGCGCACTGGGGCCGCGCGCTGCCGCTGCCTCGCGCCGGCACCTGGGCCGACCTCGTCGCCGACGAGCTGGCGCTCTTTCAGTCGGCCGGTTGAACCCGCCGGCGCTCGAGCTGCGCCGCATCCGGCACCTTCACGTTCCAGACGAGCCGCAGGCGCTCGAGCGTGCGGATCACGAGCCAGGACACGTCGACCTGGCGGCGCGAGAGGCCGTGCCGAGCCGAGACCGGGAACGCGTGGTGGTTGTTGTGCCACCCCTCGCCGAACACGAGCAGCGCGACGAGCCAGTTGTTGCGCGCCTCATCGCGTGAGCGGTAGTCCTGCCGCCCGAACATGTGGCAGATCGAGTTCACGCTGAAGGTTGCGTGCTGGTAGGCCGCGATCCGGATCAGCCCACCCCAGACGAGACCCTCGACCCCGGCCTGCCAGGTGCCGCCGACGCCGTAGGCGATCGCGAACGGGATGCCGAGCGTCAAGACGACCCAGAGCAGATACATGCGGTCGATCGTGCGGACGAGCTTGTCCTCGTAGAGGTCACGGCCGTACTTGCGGCCCTGCTCAATGCCGAGGTTCGAGAACATCCAGCCGACATGCGCGTGCGCGAAGCCGCGCAGTGCTCCCCACGCGCCCTCGCCGCGACCGACGCGCGGCGAGTGGGGATCGCCGGGCTTGTCGGAGAGCGCGTGTTGCTTGCGGTGATCCGTGACCCACTGCGTGACCGGGCCCTGCATCGTCATGCAGCCGAGGATCGCGAGCAGCGCCTTCACCGGCGCACGTGCCTCGAAGCCCTTGTGCGTGAAGTAGCGGTGGAAGCCGATCGTCGTCCCGAAGGCGCAGGTGACGTAGAGGCCAACGAAGAGGGCAAGGTCGACCCGGTGGAAGCCGACGCCCCAGAGGAGGCCGATCGCCGAGACGAGCCCGAGCGGCGGCACGACGACTGCGATCAAGGTCACCACCTGGCTGATCCGCGAGGTGCGGCTGCGGACGGTGCCGACTGCGGCGCTTTCCATCGTGCTGAGGCTACCGCCTAACAGCCGCTCGAGCGTGGCCGCGGCGGCGGCCCGAGCGGGAACGTCGCGAGCGCAGCGAGTCGCGCGCGGTAGACGTTCATGTCCGCGCGCTTCCAGTCGGCGTGCGTCTGGCAGCGCCACGGCGCGTACAGTTCCTTGTGCAGCGGGCTCGTGAGGCTCTCGTTGTGGCCGATCACGTTCGCGAGCCCGATGTGGTACCGCGACATGAGCCAGAGCGTGAGCGCGAGCGACGCGCGCATCTGAGCCGCGTCGCCGAGCACCTGGGCGTCCGAGAGCCCTACGTGCTCGATGCCGATCGCGGCCCAGTTGAGGCCGACCGTGTGCCGGCAGATCCGGTCGAGCCGGACGAGCTGGTAGATCGTGCCGTCGCGGTCGACGATGAAGTGCGCGCACGTGCCCGGCAGCTCGTGCAGCTCCGCGTCCGGGACGTCGGCGCTGAACGTGTTGTACGCGGACGAGAACGTCGACGTCGCGGTCACGTGCTCGACGATCGCGCGCGGCCGAAGCGTGGCAGTTGCCAGGCCGTAGTGCCGCTTCGCATACGCAACGGTCTCCGCGACGCGCACCGGCCCGAACGGGATCGGCTTCCAGACGATGTGCGGCTTCGCCGGCGCGACGAGCGCGAGCGCAAGTGCGAACGTCGCGAGCACGGCGTCACGGTAGCCGGAGGCGATACACCCTGTCGGCCACCGTCTCGACGTCCCAGTGCGCGAGAAACGACGCAGCGAACGGCCGGCCAGGCTCGGCGAGCAGGATGTCGCCCCCGAGCTTCGGCAGGAGCTCGAGCAGCTGCGCGGCGTTTCGGCCCTCGTACAGGAGATCGGCGCCGAGGACGACATCCCACGGCCCGGAACGCAGCAGCGGCTCCGGCTCGTCCCAGCGCACGCGCTCCGCGCGCAGCTCGATCCCGTTCCGGGCCGCGTTCGCACGCAGCAGCTCGACCGCGTCGTCGGCCCAGTCGGTCGCGAGCACGTCGGCGCCGCCGAGGGCAGCAGCGAGCGACGGCAGGCCGAGCCCCGCACCGAGCTCGAGCACATGCCGCCCGCTCAGGTCGAGTGCGGCAACGACTGCGGCGAGCGCGACGCCGCTCGGCCAGAGCTCGGCCCAGTACGGGAGGAACTCGTCCTCGTCGAACGCCGCTTCGTCGATCAGCTCGTCTGCGCTCGGCGGACGCACGATCGTCACCTGCCGGCCCGCGAGCTCGAGCGTCTCGTCGATCAGAGCGCGGCGTAGAGGTCGACGCCGACCCCGTCCGGATCCTGCACCTGCGCGTAGCGCTGGCCCCAGAACGCGTCCCACGGGACCTTCTCGCCGTGAAAGCCGGCAGCCACGAGACGCCCGTAGGTCTCGTCGACCTCTGCAGCGCTCGCGCACTCGAAGGCGAGCGCAACCTGGTTGCCGGTCGCGCGCGTCCAGTCCGGGCGGAAGCTCGTCACGGTCTCCTCGGTGTCGAGCATGAAGCGGACGCCGTTCGGCAGGAACGTGTCGACGTGCCCTTCCTCGGGCGTCTCGGGGACGTCGAGGCCGAGGAGGCGGTAGAAGCGAATCGACTGCGCCATGTCGGAGGCGACGATCCCGATCGCGTTCAACTGAGGCACGACCGCGACGCTAGCGGATAGCGTCGAAGTCATGCGCTACAGACAGCTCGGCTCCAGCGACCTGCAAGTGTCGGAGATCAGCCTCGGCTCCTGGCTCACCTACGGCGGCGGCGTCGACGACGGCCAGGCGGAGGCCTGCGTCGCGAAAGCGTTCGACGTCGGCATCAACTTCATCGACACCGCGAACGTCTACGCGCGCGGCAAGGCCGAGGAGTTCCTCGGCGAGGTGCTGAAGAACCGGCCGCGCGACTCCTACGTGCTTGCGACAAAGCTCTTCGGCGCGATGTCGGACACCGACAGCGGGTTGTCGCGGGAGCAGGTGCTGAAGCAGATCGACGCCTCGCTCGCACGGCTGAACACCGACTACGTCGATCTCTACCAGTGCCACCGCTACGACTGGGACACGCCGCTCGAGGAGACGATGCAAGCGCTGACCGAGGTCGTGCGGATGGGCAAGGCGCGGTATCTCGGCTTCAGCGAGTGGCCGGCGGAGAAGATCCAGGAGGCGCTCGACCTCACCGGCGTCGAGAAGTTCGTGTCGAGCCAGCCGCAGTACTCACTGCTCTGGCGCGGGCCTGAGCGCGACGTCATCCCGCTCTGCGCGGCGAACGGCATCTCGCAGATCGTCTGGTCGCCGCTCGCGCAAGGCGTGCTCACGGGCAAGTACGCGCCCGGGCAGCCGGCGCCTACGGACAGCCGCATGGGCTCGAAGCAGATGGGCACCTTCATGGGGCGCTACGACGACGAGCTGCTCGCCCGCGTGCAAGAGCTGCGACCGGTCGCGGACGGGCTCGGCATCACGATGGCGCAGCTCGCGCTCGCCTGGGTGCTGCGCGAGCCGAACGTCGCCTCCGCGATCATCGGGGCGTCACGGCCTGAGCAGGTCGAGGACAACGCGGCGGCCTCGGGCATCGAGCTCGACGACGCGACGCTGCAGCGAATCGACACGATTCTCGGCGACAGCGTCTCGTACGAGGGCGCCGATAGCTAGAAAAAGGGGGACAGACTGAAGTCTGTCCCCTACCGCATACTTAGGCCAATGGAGCGCGACGTCGCAGTCGTCCTCTCGGGCGGCGCAATCAACGGGGTGCTGATGGAGCTCGGCTTCCTGAAGCGCCTGCGTGAGAGCGAGCTCTGGCCGCGGATCGGCTGGATCTACGGGACGTCGTCGGGCGCGCTCTCCGGGACGATGGCTGCGCTCGACCGCCTCGACGACCTCGAGGACTTCATGCTGCGCCTCCAGCCCGATGAGGCGTTTCGGCCGCACTCGCTCTGGCGGCTGCCACTGCTCGGGTCGCACGACTACCGGCTGCCGGCGACGGTGGAGAAGCGGCTCGGCGATCTCGTCGTGCTCGCACGCGAGCTCGCCACCGCACCGGTCGAGGTGACCGTCTTCGCCACCGACGTGAGCAACGAGTCGCACGGGCAGGGGCCGCACGCGTACGAGCTCGCGTACTCGTCGCGAACGACGCCGCCCGAGACCATGGCGCAGGCGATCCTCGCATCGGCGGCCGTGAGCGCACTCGTGCTGCCGCGCCCCGTCGGCGATCGCATCGCAACCGACGGCGCGTGGGTGCGCAACTTCCCGCTCGGGCCCGCGTACGACCAGGACGGCGTCGAGCTGATCGTCAGCTTCCGCTATCTGCCGACGTACCCGCGCATCGGTACCGAAGCGCTCGTGCGGCTGCGTCGCCGCCTCGAGCGCTTCCCCAAAGTGCCCCCGGTGAAAGCGCTGATCGCAGAGTTGCGCGAGGCGGAAGAGCGCGGTGACCGCGGCGAGCCGGCGCACTGGCCCGACATGATCGTCCGTCTGATGCGCGTGGCGATCCAGCAGAACACGGTCTCCGAGGAGCGCGTCGCGCGCGACAAGGACATTGCGCTCGCCGCGCTCGAGGACCTGCGCCGCGACGTCGACGCGATCGTTCGGCGAGAAGGAGGCCGCCGTGCCGAGCGTGTCGCGGAAGCGGTCGATGCGCGCTTCGCGAATGCGCGCTTCCCGTTCCTCGGCGACCGGATCATCCCGCGCATCGCCGTGCAGAGCACCGCGGGCGAGGTCTCGCTCGAAGCCGCGTCGCGCAATCCGAAACCGTGGTCGGAGGACGAGAAGCGCGCGCTGATCCAGCGAGGCTATGAGCTGCTGGACGACCTCCTAGTCGAACGCGCAGTGGCTTAGACGGTGCCTGGCTCCCGCGCAGCGGGTGCCTGGCACCGCTTCTAAGGAACGACCTTCCCCGGATTCAAA